>CAJMQZ010000117.1 GCA_905215595.1 uncultured bacterium | reverse complement strand
TATATACACGGCCCCTTGCGTTGCAAGAACTTGTTGGGAAGAATCCCAAACCCACGGATCTGCACCCGCTGGATGCAGGCTATTAGAGCGAAAAGAGGTCAAGACCCGCTTCATCAGGCCTTGACCTCTTTTTTCTGATTTTATTCACCGGGCGTTATGCTGCACAATCCGGGAAGTTCACAACGGTGATCTCTGCCACGGCCTTTTCGACCGTCTGCAAGATGTGCTCTATCTTCTCCACCGTGTCAGCTGACAGAACGACCTCGCCGCACTGTTCGCACTTCAGGCAGGGCACATTCTTGATGACCACGACACAGTTCTTCAGCTGAACCGTGTGAATGGTCGTGCTGGGCTTCATTTCGCCTCTGCATAGCTGGCAAATCATAGCCGCCTACCTCACAGACCAAACAAATCAGAGTGCGTACCAGTGCGATACAGATAAAGCTCGGTTTCCGTCTGGTAGTAAACCAGCAGCCAATCCGGTTGAATGTGACATTCCCGGTGGGGAATATAGCTGCCTGTCAAGCTGTGGTCTTTGTTTTGAGGTGGAAGTGCTGCCGGAATGGCCAATACGTTAATGATCTGCTGGAGTTTGGTCATGTCATAATGCCGCTTCTGGCACACCTTCAAATCCTTCTTGAACTTGGTGGAGTATTTTACTTCAAGCACTTTCATCCTCCAGCAGCGAACCAATCAAGTCTTCGACGGGGCCGGTATAGATGTGACCGCCGCCATTGTCCAGTTCTTCAAATGCTTCCAGTGTCTCTGCATTGGGGATCTCCGCATCTTCCGGCGTTGTCACGCCTTGAAGATATGCGATAACATATAGCAGCTTGCTTTCTGGTACCTGATCCAGCAGGGTTTGTGCTAATTCTCTTGTGCTCATTCTACACCCATCCTTTCGTGTGGATATTATGCGCATTCTTCCCCGGCGGGTTCGCCCTCTGGCACGGGGTGTTCTTTCAAAAACTGTTCCGCTGCCTGTTTCAAAACAGCGTTGGGCGTGGTTCCTGCCGCTGTACAGGCTTCCCGGAACTGGGCCGCAAAATCCTTGCGCACCTTGCAGCCTAAAATCATCATGTGGGCTTTGTCCCACTTGGCATTTGCCTTTTTCTTCGCGTCAGACAGCATATTCAACCTCTTTTCCGGTGGGGGTATTGTTCAAAGTCTATACTTCCCCATGTTTATTATAGCACTTTTGGCCCTTGTTGAACAGTGTAAAAGTGCACAATATTCACGGTTTAACATTGTCTATTCTGTCAATGGATTCTGCCTTTCCATTGCGATATACTGTATACGGAGAAATAGGTGACATCGCAAATCGTTCTACTGGCTCTACCATGGGAAGAGGTTCCTTGTTCCTCTTGCGCTCCCATCTGTTTTTACACCGTTCCACCCGCTGAATGAATACGCTGCCGCGTCTTTGCTCCGCCGGGTGGTTTTCTTTTGCCTGCCATTAGAACACTCTGGCAAGGCATTTTTTGAGCAATAAGGCAAAAACGAGGCACATTCTGATAGATTTGCAGCGCATATAAAAGCAAAAACCCCACGATATATGCCGTAGTTTTGACGGTATATCGCAGGATTTTTCTTGGAGCTGGTGACAGGAGTTGAACCTGCAACCCACTGATTACAAATCAGTTGCGCTGCCATTGCGCCACACCAGCAAAGGTTACCTGAATAGTATAACACAGGCACGGCTATTTGGCAAGGATTGTTTTTTTACAGGGGATAATAATGCCGGGAAACAGACAAAAATGATAGAAAACAATACATAAGTATAAAAATATACTACAAATTTAAACAATTTTACATTGCAAATTTTTTGACGATGTGCTATGCTGAAACGTAGAGGAACGCCGCCGGAAAGGCGGCTGCAAACAGATTTGGAGGATTTGCATTATGGCTGACCGCATTGTTCTGAATACCATCTCCTACCACGGCCACGGTGCTATCGAGAACATCGTTCCCGAGCTGACCGCCCGTGGCTACAAGAAGGCTTTCGTCTGCTCCGACCCCGACCTGATCAAGTTCGGCGTTACCAAAAAGGTCACCGACCTGCTGGATGCCGCAAACTTTGCCTACGCTGTTTACAGCGAGATCAAGCCCAACCCCACCATCGCCAACGTGCAGGACGGCGTGGCCGCTTTCAAGGCTGCCGAGGCTGACTGCATCGTGACCATCGGCGGCGGCTCCTCCATGGATACCGCAAAGGCCATCGGCATCATCATCAATAACCCCGAGTTTGCGGATGTCCGCTCTCTGGAAGGTGTTGCTCCCACCAAGAAGCACGCTGTGTTCACCATCGCTGTTCCCACCACCGCCGGCACTGCTGCTGAGGTCACCATCAACTACGTCATCACCGATGTGGAGAAGAAGCGCAAGTTCGTCTGCGTGGATACCAACGATATCCCCGAGATCGCCGTGGTCGATCCCGATATGATGTCCTCCATGCCCAAGGGCCTGACCGCTGCCACCGGCATGGACGCTCTGACCCACGCCATCGAGGGCTACATCACCAAGGGCCACTGCGTCATCTCCGATATGTTCCATCTGGAAGCCATCAAGCTCATCAGCCAGAGCCTGCGCGGCGCAGTGCAGAACACCCCGGAAGGCCGCGAGGGCATGGCTCTGGGCCAGTACATCGCCGGCATGGGCTTCTCCAATGTGGGTCTGGGCATCGTCCACTCCATGGCACACGGCCTGTCCGCTCTGTATGACACCCCCCACGGCGTGGCCTGCGCTATCCTGCTGCCCGTCGGTCTGGAGTACAACAAGACCGTCGCCGGTGAGCGCTATCGTGCCGTCGGCAAGGCTATGGGCGTGAAGGGCATCGACGAGATGAACGACGCCGAGGCCGCAGATGCCACCATCGCCGCTGTCAAGCAGCTGAGCGCTGACGTGGGCATCCCCGCAAACCTGAACGGCATCCTGAAGGAAGAGGATATCCAGTTCCTCGCCGAGTCCGCTTATGCGGACGCCTGCCGTCCCGGCAACCCCCGCGACACCAGCGTGGAGGAGATCGTGGAGCTGTACAAGAGCCAGCTGTAAGCTGTAAAAAATGACCCTGAGAGCCGCTGCACCGTGCTTGTGCAGCGGCTTTTTTAACGGAAAAATGTTTTTAATTGCATCATTCCGGGCAGACTGCGGTCTGCCCGGAATGATGCGTTCGTAAAATGAAAACGCACGCCAATTGTAACATTTTCAGCCGTCCTCTTGTATAAACCGGCGCAAGCGAGTACAATCAGAGCATAAAAACAGAAGGCGAGGAAAGCGCGATGACACTAAACTTCTATACGCTGGGCGTGCTGTATCTGGTCTATTCCTTCCTTGGGTGGGTAGGGGAGACTGTGGTAGCCACCTTCCGGGGCAAGCGGTTTGCAAACCGCGGCATGGCGGCGGGGCCGTTCTGCTTTGTGTACGGCACCACGGCTATCCTGATGGCAGTGGGCTTTGCGGATCTGCGCACAAAGCCGGTGGTGCTGTTCGTGGCCTGTATGCTTACGGCTACCGTGGTGGAGTGGCTTACGGCAAAGCTGCTGGAGCGGCTGCACAACCGCAAATGGTGGGATTACTCGGATAAAAAGTTCAACCTGAACGGCTACGTCTGCTTACAGTACTCGGTGCTGTGGGGTGCGCTGGGCATGGTGACCGTGCTTTGGGGCAACGGGCTGCTGCTGCGGCTGTGCGCCCTTGTGCCGGACTGGCTGCTGCATCCGCTGGTATGGGTCGCGCTGGGCATCGCGGCGCTGGACCAGCTGGGCTCGGCGGTTCTGGTGGGGCGGTATGCGGCGCAGCACCCGGTGCTGGAACAGCTGAACCAGAAACTGGAAGCGCGCTCCGATACCTTGCGCCGCCGCATTGCCGCGTATGTGGAAAAGCGCATCCAGCGCGCCTACCCGGAAGCCGCCCGGCAGCAGCCCACGGCAGTGCAGAAGGGGAAAGCCGACTTCCTCAGCGCGGCAGACCTGCTGTGGCTGTTCGTCATCGGGGCGTTTCTGGGCGACATGGTGGAGACCGTGTTCTGCCGCCTGACCGCCGGGGTGTGGATGAGCCGTTCCAGTCTGGTGTGGGGGCCTTTCAGCGTGGTGTGGGGGCTGGCGCTGGCCATGGCTACCGTGCTGCTGCGGCAGAATCAGGATAAAAGCGACCGCTATCTCTTTGCTTTCGGCACGGTGCTGGGCGGCGTATATGAATATGTGTGCAGTGCCGTCACCGAACTACTGTTCGGCACCGTGTTCTGGGATTATAGCAAGTTCAAGTTCAATCTGGGCGGGCGCATCAACCTGCTGTACTGCTTTTTCTGGGGCATTGCGGCGGTGATGTGGATGCGCTACGGCTACCCGCTGGTGCTGAAGCTGATGAAAAAGGTGCGCAGCCATATCCGTCCGTGGATGACAGCAGCGCTGGCGGTGTTCATGGTGGTGAATATGCTTACCAGCGCGCTGGCACTGGCGCGGTACGATGCCCGCACCAGCGGCGATGCGCCCAACGGCCAGCTGGAAGTGTTCCTTGACGAGCATTTTGACAACGCCCGCATGGAGCGCATTTACCCCAACGCCAAAAAAGTGACCAAGGCAGAATAAATCCCATATTTCCCCTTGCGCTTTTGCCGGAAAACAGGTATAATATTCTCTGGATAAAAGGGAGTAAGGGGCGTACCTTGGTTGAAAAACGGGTGCGCTGTGCTGCAGCGACAGTCCCGGCAGAAATGCCCGATGCAGTACCGGATGCTTGAGACTTTTATCACATTTTCCCGTTTTGGGCTGGATGTGATAAGGGTCTTTTTTTATGCCTCTGCCGCTATTATTAAAAAGGAGAGATATTATGCTGATCCCTGTTCTGTTGTTTATCGTGGGTCTGCTGTGCCTGATCAAGGGCGGCGACTGGTTTGTGGACGGTGCCACCGGCATCGCCCGCCGCTTCCATGTGCCGGAGCTGCTCATCGGTGCCACGGTGGTGTCCATCGGTACCACCCTGCCGGAGGTCATGGTGTCCACCACCTCTGCCCTCACCGGTCACGGCGAGATCGCCTACGGCAACGCTATCGGCTCGGTCATCTGCAACGCTGCACTGATCGCCGCCATCACCATTGCGGTGCGTCCGGGCAAGGTTGACCCCAAGAGCCTGCGCACCCCGGTGGCCTTCTTCTTTGTGGCTGCCGCTTTCTATGCCGGTGTGGCCTACACCACCGGCTCCTTCACCCGCCCGGTGGGTTTGATCCTGCTGGCCATGTTCGTGGCTTACATCGTGTGCAACGTGCTGGCTATGAAAAACACCCCCGCCCCGGAAGAGGAAGAGCAGGCTGAGGAAGGCCCCTTTGCCAAGGAGCTGGGTCTGCTGGCCATCGGCGCAGTGCTCATTGCTGTGGGTGCTGACCTGCTGGTGGATAACGGTACCCTCATCGCACAGGCACTGGGCGTGCCGGAGTCGGTCATTGCGCTGACCTTTGTGGCACTGGGCACCTCGCTGCCGGAGCTGGTCACCGCCATTACCTCGCTGGCCAAGGGTCACGGTGCGCTGTCGCTGGGCAACGTCATCGGTGCAAACGTGTTCAATCTGGTGCTGGTCAGCGGCGTGTCCGTCACGCTGGCACCCTTCAGCATCCCGCAGAACTCCACCATCGCAGGCATGAACGCTTCGCTGGTGATGGATATCCCGGTCATGTTTGCCGTGATGCTGCTGCTCACCCTGCCCGCTCTGATCAGGGGCAAGCTGAGCCGCCCGCAGGGCATTGCACTGCTGTGCATCTATGCCGCTTTCTGCGCCGTGCAGTTCAGCATCTGATCTGTTGTAAATGTAAAATATTTAAGGCTGCTGCACAGGGTTTTGTGCAGCAGCCTTTTTATGTGGGATGATTTTGAATGCGCTCCGCGACATCTTCCCCCGGAGCGGGTGGAAGTCTTTCCTCAAAGGGAGAGCCAAGAGCACTGCCGAAAGTCTCCTCATGATGCCTAATACTTTAGCAATGGGCTTTAAACCTTGGCTACCCCTTCGGGGGAGCTGGTGCTGCCCCTCATCCGGCGCTACGCGCCACCTTCCCCCGGTGGGTGAAGGCTTAAGCGGTGGCGGTACAGTTCCCGGCTGACCCGTAAAGTTTCCGGGCGTGTCCGCTCTCCCCTTGGGAGAGCTGGCGCGGGAGCGCCTGAGAGGGCGAGGCAAAACCCTGACGGCTTTG
>CAJMQZ010000116.1 GCA_905215595.1 uncultured bacterium | reverse complement strand
CCCGGCGTTCGGGTCGGGGCAAAAAATCTGAAGCGTCCACTCGGAAAGGCTTTCCAGGGAGCCTTGCGGCTCTCCTTTTGCCCTTCCTCCTGAGCACGCCACTGTTATAACACCATTTTTTAGCAGTGTCAATAGCAGAGTGCTAATATTCACGAAAAAATAATACTTTTGCAACAATTTCTTGGTTCTGGCTCTCCCCGTTTTCCCCTTTGGGGCGGGCTGCCACGCCTTTTTTCGTTGCCGCCTGGTTTGGCACTTTTCAACGGTCCCGTTCCGTGTTACAATAGGAAAAAACGAAACCGGGTGATTTTTTTGGAATTTTATGGTACCATTGGCCCCGCCTGTGCCCAGCTGGAGACCTTGCAGCGCATGGTGGAAGCTGGCATGACGGGCATCCGCATGAACCTTTCCCACGGGCCCCTTTCGGCCCACAAAGACTGGCTGGATATCATCCACGCCGTGGGCATCCCCCAGCTGCTCATCGACCTGCAGGGGCCGGAGCTGCGCATCGGCACGCTGCCCCAGCCCCTTGTGCTGGAACCAGGCCAGAGCCTCCGGCTGGGGCAAGGGGGTGTCCCCTGCCCGGCGGCGCTGGTGCATGCAGCCCGGCCGGGCCAGAACCTCCTGCTGGACGATGGCAGGCTCCTTGTGCAGGTGGCCGAAGCCGATGGCGCTGCCCTGCAGTGTACTGTGGTACGGGGCGGCACCCTGCAAAGCCGCAAAAGCCTTGCGGCACCGGGGCTGACGGTGGCCTCCCCCACGTTGACGGAGGAGGACCTGCAAAACCTGCAGCTGGCGGGGGCCTGCGGCGTTACCGGGGTGATGCTGCCCTTCGTGCGGGGGGCTGAGGACATTCGCACCCTGCGCCGGGCGCTGGAACAAGCCGGGGCCGGGCAGATCCGCATTTTTGCCAAGATCGAGAGCCTTGCGGGGGTACAGGCCCTGCCGGAGTTCCTCCCCCTTGTGGATGAAGTGGTCATTGCCCGCGGGGACCTTGGCAACGCCATGCCCCTGTGGGAGCTGCCCCGGTGCCAGAAACAGCTTTCGGCAGTCTGCCGGTCTGCCGGGGTGCCCTTTATGGTGGTGACCCAGATGCTGGACAGTATGTGCAGCCGGGCGGTCCCCACCCGCGCCGAGGTCAGCGACATCTACAACGCCGTAGCAGACGGCGCTTCCAGCGTGATGCTCACCGGGGAGACCGCCGCCGGGCAGTACCCGGTGGAGGCCATGGAGTATCTTGTGCGCACTGCCCGCACCGCCTTGGAATAACCCAAAGTCAAAGACACTCGGTCGATCTGTGTTGCTGCATTTAGTCCAGAATTTTTCCGTCAATGGAAATGGTGACCACCTGCCACGGAATGAACTTACCGCTGGTCTGCAGTGCCTTTTTCGCAGCCATCTCCAAGCCGCCGCAGCAGGGCACCTCCATGCGGAGGATGGTCACGCTCTGGATGTCGTTGCTGCGCAGGATCTCGGTCAGCTTTTCGCTGTAATCCACAGCATCCAGCTTCGGGCAGCCGATGAGGGTCACCTTGCCGCGCATAAATTCCTGATGGAAATTGGCGTAGGCATAGGCCGTGCAGTCCGCTGCAATCAGCAGCTTTGCGCCTGCAAAGTAGGGCGCATGGACAGGTGCCAGCTTGATCTGCACCGGCCAGTTGCGCAGACGGGAAACTGGCTGCACGGGGGCAGAAGCTGCGCTTTCGGCAGCCTCCGGCTGTTCCAGCATCCGCATCCGGGAGCCGGGGCAGCCGCCCTCGTGGAGGTGCTTCATCTTTTCCTGCAGTTCCTTTTTCTTTTTGTTTTCCTGCACCGCCGCCTCGTCGTAGGCAGGGGCTTCCCGCTCTTCAAAGGTGATGGCACCGGTGGGGCAGCCCGGCAGGCAGTCGCCAAAGCCATCGCAGAAATTTTCCCGCACCAGCTTTGCCTTGCCGTTGATAATATCGATGGCTCCCTCGTGGCAGGCGGTCGCACACAGCCCGCAGCCGTTGCATTTTTCTTCGTCAATATGGATGATCTTCCGAATCATATCTATACTCTCCTGTTGTGGGTGTTTTTTGCATTTGCAGGTTTATTATAGTATACTAAAGCCATCTTGTCTGTTTGAATTCCAACAAGGAGAGTCTTTATGCAAAAATATCTGCCTGTTCTGCGGAGCTGCCCCTTCTTTACCGGGCTTACCGATGATGAGATTCTGTCCATCCTGCACTGCGTCAGTGCAGCGAAGATCACCCGCCCCCGGGGCTCCTATATTTTCCGTGCCGGAGATTCCACAGAGGTCATGGGGCTCATGCTGTCCGGCTCTACCCTTGTGATCCAGGAGGATCTTTGGGGACACCGCAATATCCTGTCCAAGTGCAGCACCGGGGACTTTTTCGGGGAGCCTTACGCCGCCACCCCCGGTGCCATCCTGAACATCAGCGTGGTGGCAGAGGAGGATTGCGAGATCCTGCTGCTGAACGTCAAGCGGCTGCTCACCTCCTGCCCCACCGCCTGCGACCATCACCAGAAGCTCATCCGCAATCTGGTCAGCGTTCTGGCAAACAAAATACTGCTTTTTAACGATAAGATCACCCATGTCAGCAAGCGCACCACCCGGGAAAAGCTGCTGTCCTACCTGTCTGCCGAATCCATCCGGCAGTCCTCCCTCTCCTTTGACATCCCCTTTGACCGTCAGCAGTTGGCAGATTTTCTCTGCGTGGAGCGTGCCGCCATGTCGGTGGAGCTTTCCAAGCTGCAAAGGGAAGGGCTGCTGGTCACCAAACGGAACCATTTTGAGCTGTTGACCCGTTGACCGCTCCATGCGCCACCCGCAGGCGGCACCCTTTATTCTCCCGGTGATTCTTGAAGCCAGCCTTTGCGCAGCTGTTCCAGTGCGTGGGTCTCGAGCCTTGAGACATAACTTCTGCTGATCTGGAGCAGCTGTGCCGTTTCCAGCTGGGTCAGGGGCGGCTGACCCGCCAGCCCGTACCGCAGCAGGATCAGCTTGCGCTCCCGGGCGGGATGTCTTTCAATATGACTGCTATGATAGCATGAATCCTGTGCTCTTACCAGAAAAACAAGGAACCACCATCCTGCTCCAACTGCACGTCTCCATTCAGCAAAACGGAGAGCGGCTTTTATACCGTTCTCCGTTATTTGCTCTTATTTTATCTGCGGTGTATCCTTTCGCTGCCGGGTGGATCTCAGATATTCCAGCAGCGTCCGGCTCACCACCGAGTTTGCCGTCTTGGAAAACGCCAGCCCCAGCGTCCGGCAGCAGGCAGGCTCCAGCGGACGGGACACCACACCGGGGCAGCCAAATGCCTGCATCACCAGCTCCTGCGAGATGGTCACGCCCAGCCCGCTGCGCACGAACGCCATGATGAGGGTATCGTCCCGGAAGCTGTAAGAAATATTCGGCTTCACCGGGCACTTGAGCATCAGGTGCTGGATGTCATTATCACAGCCGGGCGTTTCAATGATGAGCGGATACTGAAACAGCTGCGACAGCGTTACGCTGGGTCGTGCAGCCAGTGGATGCCCCTCCGGGAACACGGCACACAACGGGTCGTCCCAGAGCGGGTAGAATTTCAGGTCGTCTGCCACAATGGATGAGAGAAAACCGCAATCCACCTGCCCATGGATGATCCATTCCCGGATCTCATCATAGTTGCCGTCCAGGATCTCTATACTCACCTTCGGGTAGTTCTCCTTGAAATAATGCACCACTTCCGGCATCCAGAGCGTTGTGATGCTGGAAATGCTGCCCACCCGCAGCTTGCCCTCCACCTTGTGGTTGATATTGAACGCAGCCTGCCGCAGCCGGTTCTTCTGGTTGGCCAGTTCCCGGACGTAGGGCAAAAGACGGGTCCCGTTGTCGGTCAGGGTCACGCCCCGGTTGATGCGGGCGAACAGCTTCACGCCCAGTTCTTCTTCCAACCCCGCCATCATCTGGCTGATGCCGGATTGGGTATAGTTCAGTGCCTCCGCTGCTTTGGAAAAACTGCCCGTTTCGCACACTTTCAAGAATATCTCGTATCGGTCTTTCTGCTCCCGCATCTCAAATACTCCATAAGTAAAATTTATAGGTCATAGTAATTTTATTCGGTTTACTGATATGATACTCCATGTTATCCTATATTACAATAGGAAATACGGATAGGAGTTTCAGAATCATGGAAAAGAAAGCAAGCAGTTTCTCCGGACAAATCGGATTTGTCCTTGCTGCCGCCGGAAGTGCGGTGGGTGTCGGCAACCTGTGGCGGTTCCCGTACCTTGCCGCAAAAGATGGCGGCGGTTTGTTTTTGCTGGTGTATCTGGTGCTGGTGCTGACCTTCGGTTTCACGCTGCTCACCTCGGATATCGCCATTGGCCGCCGCACCAAGCAGAGTGCCATCCGCGCCTACGAGAGCATGCGCCCCAAGTGGAAATTCCTCGGCATCCTGACCTTTCTGGTGCCAGTTCTGATTATGACCTACTATGCCGTCATCGGCGGGTGGATCACGAAATATGCGGCAGTCTACCTGACCGGACAGTCTGCTGCCGCTGCTGAGGACGGTTATTTTACCAGCTTCATCACCTCGCCGGTCTCCCCTGTGGTGTTCGCCCTGCTGTTCATGGGCGTGACTGCTTTCATCGTGTACAACGGCGTGGAGGGAGGCATTGAGCGGGTGTCCCGCTACATGATGCCCATTCTGCTGGTACTGGTGGTGGTGATTGCGGGCTACGCCCTCACCCTGCGCCACGAGGACGCCTCCGGCCAGATGCGCACCGGTCTGGAAGGTCTGCGCTACTACCTGACCCCACACATGGAAGGGCTGACCGTCAGCCGCTTTTTGCAGATTTTGCTGGATGCCATGAGCCAGCTGTTCTTCTCCCTCAGCGTGTCCATGGGCATTATGATCACCTACGGTTCCTACGTCAAACCGGAAGTAGACCTGAACAAAGCGGTGAATCAGATTGAGATCTTCGATACCGGCGTAGCCCTGCTGGCCGGTGCCATGATCATCCCCGCCGTGTATGTTTTCTCTGGCACCGAGGGCATGAGCGCAGGCCCCAGCCTGATGTTCGTCTCGCTGCCCAAGGTATTCAACGCCATGGGCAAGGCGGGCGTGTTCGTGGGCATCCTGTTCTTTGTCACTGCCATTTTTGCCACCCTGACCTCCTGCATCTCGGTGCTGGAATCCATCACCGCCAACTGCATGGAGATCTTCCACTCGGGCCGCAAAAAGACGGTGCTTGTGCTGGCGGTCATCTATCTGGCCGCTTCCGCCATCATTGCACTGGGTTACAGCATCTTCTATTTTGAAGTACAGCTCCCCAACGGATCGGTGGGTCAGCTGCTGGATATCATGGACTATGTCAGCAACAGTGTTATGATGCCTTTCATTGCCCTGCTGTCCACCATCCTGATTGGCTGGGTCATGACACCGGATTACGTCATTGACGAGATGCAGCGCAACGGCGAGACCTTCCGCCGCAAGAAACTCTACCGGGTGATGATCCGATACGTTGCTCCGGTGATGATGCTGGTGCTGTTTTTGCAGTCCACCGGGATCCTTGCTTAAGCCGAAAAGCCCCCGTGGACTTTTGGGAAACCGGACGAGCAGAAAGGGATTTACCCCGACACGCTCGGTTCCGTTATCATCTGATCCACGCCATTGAGGGTGCATATAAGTATCGGAAAGACTGATGATACCAGTTTTATCGGATGGTTCTGCGGAGCCATCCGTTTTTTCTTATTCAGATCGCATTTTTTCTGTTTTCTCTTGACGATGCCCCGCCAATGGAGTAGGATGGTGCTGCAAAAACGAATTGCAAAAGAGGAGATTCAAATGCAAATCAGCCTTTTATTGATGCAGCAGATCGCGCAGCTATTTCTGATTCTGCTGATGGGATATGCCGTTGTGAAAACCGGCTTGTTGAAGGCATCGGACAGTAAGGTGCTGTCTGTGGTCTTTGTCTATCTGGTCATGCCCTGTGTCGTTCTGAACGCCTTTCAGATCAAGGATACACCGGAGATCCGCACCGGGCTGCTTTATTCCATGGGCATCGCCGTTGGAATGCACGTTGTATTTCTGCTTCTGAATGCGCTGTTCCGCAAAGCTCTCAAGCTGGACGCCGTGGAGCAGGTCAATATCATTTACAGCAATGCCGCCGCCTGTGCAACGGTCACCTCCATGGCACAGCTCTATGACCGGGATGCTTCTCA
>CAJMQZ010000115.1 GCA_905215595.1 uncultured bacterium | reverse complement strand
GCTCTGCGCAGGCCACGCCGGTGCCGCGGTCGTTGTGGGGATGGGTGGAGATGATGACGCTGTCGCGGTATTTCAGGTGCTTGTCGCAGTACTCGATCTGGTTTGCGTAGACGTGCGGCATGCTCATTTCCACGGTAACGGGCAGGTTGATGATCATGGGGCGGTCCGGGGTGGGCTGCATGATGTCCAGCACGGCGTTGCACACATCCACCGCATAGTCCACCTCGGTGCCGGTAAAGCTCTCGGGGCTGTACTCGAACAGGAAGTTGCCCTCATACTCCTCGCTCAGCTGCTTGACCAGCTTTGCGCCGTCGGTGGCGATCTGCTTGATCTCCTCCTT
Source organism: uncultured bacterium (assembly GCA_905215595.1). GTDB lineage: Bacteria > Bacillota > Clostridia > Oscillospirales > Ruminococcaceae > Faecalibacterium. The sequence continues at coordinate 5,981 of CAJMQZ010000115.1, read as the reverse complement.
GCTCTTGTGGAACACCTGCTCGCGCTGGGCCACAGAGGTGGAATTGTAGAAGTGGATCACCGCGCGGGGAGCGCCCTTGACGGCCTCGAAGGTCTTGCGGATGATGTGGTCGCGGCACTGGGTCAGCACCTGCACGGTGACATCCTCGGGGATCATGTTCTTCTCGATCAGGGTGCGCAGGAACTCGTACTCGGTGTCGCTGGCGGCAGGGAAGCCCACCTCGATCTCCTTGAAGCCGATCTTGACCAGCATCCGGAAGAACTCCAGCTTTTCCTCAAGGCTCATGGGCACGATCAGGGCCTGATTGCCGTCGCGCAGGTCCACGCTGCACCATGCGGGGGCTTTTTCAATGTGATCCTTCTTTACCCAGCTGTCATAGCCTGCGGGTACCGGGTAGTAACCCGGAGCGTACTTGGTTGCGTCCATCATTTGCGCGTCCTCCCAAACAATTTACACTTCTTGCTCCATGCTCTTTGTGAGCGTCCTTGCCCTCTCAGTCTCACATTCGTTCGACAGCTCCCCCAAGGGGGGAGCCCTTGGCAAAACCGAAAACTTTGCCGTACTGCCAAGGCCTCTCACTTTGGGAGAGGTGGCACGGCGTAAGCCGTGACGGAGAGGGCAAGCCTGCTTCCAAAAGGCAGATATACGAAAAGGCTCTCGTCTTTCAAGGCGAAAACCTTGAGAGACGAGAGCCTGTAAAGTTCAAACTACAGGGCACCCGTGGTACCACTCTCTTTGCTGCGCCTTTGGGCACAGCCGCTTTGCACGATCGGCTTTTTGCGGCGAATCGCTGTCCTTGTAACGGTGGACATCCGTCAGAGCCTACTTGTGTGTTCAGCCCTGCCGCTCAGGGGCCAGTAACCGAAACCCTCTGCACCCGCCTTGCACCACCCGGCGGCTCTCTGTACGCAGAAGAAAATCGTTTTTTCCCCGTCAACGCATTTGTGCTTTTTTCAAAGTGGACTAAGTTTAGCATGATTCGCGGGCAGTGTCAAGCAATCTGACTCATTCTCAAAATGAAACAATTTCACAAAATAAGGGGCAGAATTTTCCAAAATTGTGCACCGGTCGATTCGACGCATTTTTCGGTCGATTCGTGTCAAACGAATGCCCGGGGGTGGGTACGGGTGTATGATAGGCTCAAAGATATAACAGAGGAGGTACACCCTACATGAAACTACGTACCCGTAAATTCCTTGCCGGGCTGCTGAGCCTTGGCCTGCTGCTGCAGGCGGCAAGCCCCCTCAGCGCACTGGCGGCAGAAGGTGGCAGTGCGGCGCATACACTGACCGTTACGGTGGGCAATACTACTTACAACCTGACGGCGAATGGTGAAACTGTCAGCTTTGACGTGGCATGGCCTTTAGGTTATCCCACCGTGTCTTATGACAAAGGCTTTGCGTTTGAAGGCGGCTTTAATGGCGATGTAATCCTTAACGGTGGAGAAAACGTCACCATCAAGGGTGAATCTTACGCCGTGAATGGTAGCCTGAATGCAACTGTCAATGATCTGACCGTCACAAAATCCGATTCCGGCACTGATGCTGCGATTCGCGGTGAGGCAACGATTACTAGCGCTGGTGATGTGAGAATCAGCGGCAACCTTGACTATAATAACATCAGCTTGGTAAATCAGGCTGTTGAAGGCAAGCTGACTGTGAACAGCGCACAGGATGTGAGCATTGACGGCATCCTCAACGGCGGTGCAGATATCAACTGTCAGACCCTTTCTCTGAATTGCGGAAACGGCTCGACCGTCAGCGGAACCCTGACCGTGCACAATGCGCAAAAAATTCAGGCTACCGCTTTTGCTATTTATGGCGTAATCGGCGACAGGGGTAAAGCAGGCAAGCTGGTACTTGATCACTGCACTGGTGCGGTCACGCTTTGCAATACCTACGGTAGTTATGAGGCCGTTCAAGCAGGCACGGTGGAGGTAAGGAATCTGCCGACTGGTTACGTTGCCCGCTATTATGCAGGCAGCTCCGAGGCCGAGAGCACTGAGACCCAGGACGCGAATGATTGTGCAAGATACTCTTATTTCAGAATCGAGTATGTGAATCCGAGCAACAAGACGCTCACGCTGACGAATGCCAAGGCTTACACGGATGCAGAGTACACCACGGAGCTGATCAATGCAACGAGCGCAAACGGCACTTCTACCTATCATGTGGACGAGGGCAAGACAGTCTACGTCAAGGCTGTTGCACCGGGCGAAGGCCAGTGGAAGTTTGGTGGCTGGATAGACCGTGAAGAAACCAGCGAAAAAATCACTGTTACCGTGACCGAAGATATGACCCTGACTGCTAAATGGGTAGAACGGACCACCCATACTCTTACCCTGAAGTATGCCGAAGCCTATGAGGGCGAAACCAAGTTGGTTGGCACTGCTGGTGAAAATGGCACCACTACCTATACGGTAGAAAACGGCAAAGAACTGACCATCAAGGCCGTTGCGCCGGACGAGACCCAACAGTGGATGTTTAAGGGCTGGACTGGCAGCAACAAGACCGACAAAGAAATCAACGTTACTGTGCACGAAAACATGGCCCTGACCGCTAAATGGGTCGTGGAAACCCCTGAACCTGATGAGGGTGAAGAAGTTCCATACGGCATCACGGTCACGATAGGCAATAATCCTCCCATTGAAGTGACCAGCGAAAACTGCGGGCACATTCTTGGAGTCGGAAACGACAAGCTCACCTATGACCCGGATACCCACACCCTGACCGGTACCGGCAGCTTTGGCAAGATGAAGGTCGAGATCACTGACGATCTCGAGGATAAGGTGGATGTGGTACTGAGCAATGCGAACGGTGCTGTGGTAAATGGCAGCCTGACCGTTACCGGCGCACAGGATGTGAAGGTAACGGGCGTATCCTCCACCGCCCTTATCACGGGGGACGCTACTATTACCTGCGCCGGTGACATCCTGATGGATAATACCGGTTCTGGCAATGTGCTGGGTTATGGTGACCACGGCAATCTCGATGTTCAGAGCGCACAGAATGTGACCATCCATGGTGAGGGCCGTACAGGCACCGATGAAGATGGAAACAACTATACCATCTATGGCAGAGCCGAGATTGAGTGCAGCGGTAATGTGGAGATCACCAGCCAGAATGGCGGTGCAGTTTGGGACCCGGTCGTGATCACCAAGGCGGCTAATGTGACGATCACTGCAAACCAGCGCGCTGTCTGGGATTCGCGCAGTTACCTCGATTCGTCCATCAATTGCAGTGGTAAAGTGAAAATCACAAGTAAGACTGCTGCGGCACTCCATGATGGCAAGCTGACGATCAATGGCGCAACAGACGTGACCATTTCTGGCAATCGCAACGATGGAGCAACCGTTGGCGGCAACGTTACCATTACCTGCTCCGGCCCTGTGGTGCTGGAAAACACGGGCGGCGGAAATGCTGTCAGCGGTGAGTTGAAATACACCCCGACTCATACACAGAAGTATGAGATCAAGACCGGCACGACTGCTGAAAGTGCAGAAGTTGTCTATCCGGGCGAAAGCGGCACAGGCTACACGGGTGCTTTTAATGATCCGTACATCAACATTGCCCCGGCAAGCAGCGGTGACACCACCCCCGATGATACCGGTACGGTGGACTCCGATTCCGGCGCAGGCGGCGCTGTTGCAGCCGTTCTGGTGGGCGGTGCAGCAGTCTGGGGCGGCTACGAGATCACTACCCGGGTGATCCTGCACAACATCCTGCCCGAGGGTGCAGAGATCCCCGCAAACCGCGGCCAGCTGGCACTGCTGGTGTGGAACACCGCAGGCAGACCTGAACCTGTGAACACCCCGGCCTTTGCGGATGTGGCAGATGCCGACACCGCCAAGGCAGCCCAGTGGTGTGTGGAACAGGGCATCATGGATGCCAAGAGCGAGAGCACCTTCAAGCCGGAAGGCTGGATGCCCAAGTTCAAGACCATTGAAGTGTGGGAAAGGGCTTTCCCCAAGCAGTAAACCCATGCTGAACCAAAGAGAGCAGCTTCGGCTGCTCTCTTTTTGTGTGCAAAGGGAACCTTTGTTAACAAACTGCTAAGTTTTTGGAAAGTTCTGCTCGAATTGCTGTTGCGCCCGGTTTTCCTGTGCTATACTACTTGCATCCGGAACCAAAGGAGGAATTGCCACATGAAAGAAGTCAAACCTTCCAAAAAGCCGCTGGCGATCTACTACGCCATTGTGCTGGCGGTCCTGCTGCTGCTCAACCTTGTGCTGCTGCCGTGGATGAGCGAGCGTCAGGTGGAGGAAGTGGACTACGGTACCTTTATGACCATGACCGAGGAAAAGAACATCGGCCGTGTGGATATCGAATCCAACCAGATCATTTTTACCGATAAAGAGGAAAAGCAGGTCTACAAGACCGGCCTGATGAACGACCCGGAGCTTACCCAGCGCCTGTATGATGCCGGAGCACAGTTTTCCAGCGAGATCGTGGAGCAGGGGTCGCCGATGCTCAATTTCCTGATCTGGTTCCTGCTGCCCATCCTGTTGTTCAGCTTCATCGGCAACCAGATGAACAAAAAGCTGATGGAAAAGGCCGGCGGCGGCCCGGGGTCCATGATGTTCGGCGGCGTGGGCAAGTCCAACGCCAAGGTCTATGTGCAGTCCACCCACGGCATCCGCTTTGCGGATGTGGCCGGTGAGGATGAAGCAAAGGAAAACCTGCAGGAGATCGTGGATTATCTGCACGACCCCGGCAAGTACGAGAGCATTGGCGCATCCATGCCCAAGGGCATCCTGCTGGTGGGCCCTCCGGGCACCGGCAAGACCATGCTGGCCAAGGCCGTGGCAGGCGAATCCAACGTGCCCTTCTTCTCCATTTCCGGTTCCGAATTCGTGGAGATGTTCGTGGGCATGGGCGCATCCAAGGTGCGCGACCTGTTCCGGCAGGCCAAGGAAAAGGCCCCCTGCATCGTGTTCATCGATGAGATCGATGCCATCGGTCAGAAGCGCAACAGCGGCAATCTCGGCGGCAACGACGAGCGTGAGCAGACTTTGAACCAGCTGCTCACCGAGATGGACGGCTTTGAGAGCAACACCGGCGTCATCATTCTGGCGGCTACCAACCGCCCGGATTCGCTGGACCCGGCGCTGACCCGTCCCGGACGTTTTGACCGCCGTGTGCCGGTGGAGCTGCCCGACCTTAAGGGCCGCGAAGAGATTTTGAAAGTGCACGCCAAAAAGGTGGCGCTGGCCCCGGGCATCGACTTCAACACTGTGGCCCGCATGGCTTCCGGTGCATCCGGTGCGGAACTTGCCAACATTGTCAACGAAGCAGCTCTGCGCGCTGTGCGTGCAGGCCGTAAGAGCGTGACGCAGGCCGATCTGGAGGAGAGCATCGAGGTGGTCATTGCAGGCTACCAGAAGAAGAACTCCATCCTCACCGACAAGGAAAAGTGCATCGTGGCCTACCACGAGATCGGCCATGCACTGGTGGCGGCCAAGCAATCCAACTCTGCCCCTGTGCAGAAGATCACCATTATCCCCCGCACCTCCGGCGCACTGGGTTACACCATGCAGGTGGACGAGGGCAACCACTACCTGATGAGCAAGGAAGAGCTGGAAAACAAGATCGCCACCCTTACCGGCGGACGCGCCGCCGAGGAAGTGGTGTTCCAATCCATCACCACCGGTGCCTCCAACGATATTGAGCAGGCCACCAAGCTTGCCCGCGCCATGCTCACCCGCTACGGCATGAGCAAGGACTTTGACATGGTGGCGTTGGAGACCGTGAACAACCAGTATCTGGGCGGCGACACCTCGCTGGCCTGCTCGGCCCAGACCCAGCGCGAGATCGACCAGAAGGTGGTGGGGCTGGTCAAGGCCCAGCACGAAAAGGCTGTCCAGATTTTGACCGACAACCGCGCCAAGCTGGACGAGCTGGCACAGTATCTGTACCAGAAGGAGACCATCACCGGCGAGGAGTTCATGGAGATCCTGAACCGGGAACCGGCACAGGCCCAGT
>CAJMQZ010000114.1 GCA_905215595.1 uncultured bacterium | reverse complement strand
CCATTTTCACAGAGAGAAATTCATGCTGTAAAAAAGGGACTTGGAAACGCCGCAGGCGTTTTCGAGTCCCTTTTTCATTATAACATTACCCGCAGGGTGAACTGCCCATCTTTAGCGGCAAAGCTGGTCAGGCCGCCGTACCGCTCTGAGATGGCGCAGATGCTGCGCACCCCAAGCCCATGGCCGGGCTGGTCGGTGACCGGGACGCCCTCCCGGAACTGCACGTCCGGCAGACAGCTGTTGGTAATCTGTAAAAACAGCTTTTTCCCTTTTTCGTGCCCGATGGTCTCGATAAAAGCCCCCTGCCCTGCTTCGCGGCAGCGCACGGCGGCGTGCAGGGCGTTTTCCAGCGCGTTGGAAAGCAGCACGCACAGGTCGCTCTCCGAGACCGGCAGCGCCTGCGAGATGCCCGCCTGCACCGTGAACTGCACCCCGGCTTTGGCGGCGCGGTCCGCAAAGGCAGAAAAGATCAGATTCGCCGCCTCGTTCTCGCAGTAGGCGGTCACCTTGCCGGCTTCGATCTCGCTGCACACGCTGCGGATATAGCCCAGCGCCTGCTCGGTGCGGCCGTTCTCAATGCAGCCCGCCAAAAACTGCATGTGGTGGCGCAGGTCGTGGCGGTAGGTGCTGGCGCGCTGCTGGGAAAGGCGCAGCGCTTCGATCTCGCGCATGGCCTGCGTGACCTGTAAATTCAGGCTGGTCTGTAACTGCTCCATCTGGATGCGCTGCCGCTCCACCCGGGAGGCGCGCAAAATGGAGCACAGAAAGGCCGCGCAGCACACAAAGAACATGAACTCCACCGCCGCCGGGTTCGCCTCGGATAAAAGGTTGGTGTAGACATGGGTGATGTAGTCAAAAAGATAGCTCACCAGCGGCACGATGCCGAACTGGCACTGCACCGAGGTCGGGTAGCAGGAAAGCTGCCGCATGGAGGGCGCAAGGAACCGGATGAACAGCAGCAGCAGCGGCAGGGTGAACAGCAGCTCTGCCACCGGCTGCACCAGCGGATGCTGCGGGAAGAACATCGCCACCGCCAGCGCCGCCCAGCGCCGCACCTGACAGCACAAATAAGCCGTGAGCACTGCCACCAGCGGCCAGACCTTCTGCCCGCTGAGCAGCACCAACACGACATACAGCGGCAGATGGGTGATAAGCGGGTAAAGATACTGGGCAGCCGTGGGGCTGGCACCAAAGTAGAACACACCTTGCAGCGCCAGCAGCCCGGCGGTGCAGCCCGCCAGCGCCCAGCGCTTTTTGTCCGTCCAGCGAATGGGGCAGAACGCCGCACTGAGCAGGATGCCGAAAATACCCACCGCTGCGCCGTCCAGCACTTCCGGCAGAATGCCCGGGGCGGTCACAGGACGACCTTCTTTCCCGCAAAGGAGTACTCCAGATACTGGTCCCTCACGGTGGTAAAGCGCCCATGGGGCAGCGGCACCTCGGCAAGGCTTTCCATGGTGATGCTCTTGGCGGTAATGTTCTGGACGTATTCCATATTGACCAGATAGGAGCGGTGCGGACGCAGAAAGCCCGGGTAATCTGCCAGCTGCCGCGCCAGTTCATCCATGCTGCCGCTGCTCTCGATGACGGTGCCGTCCAGTAGGTGGAACACCAACGTGCGCCCCTGCACCTCGCAGTATTCCAGACTGTCCAGCGTAATGCGGGTCACGCCGCTTTTGCAGCGCAGGATCAGGCTGTGCTGGGTGCGCTTGCGGCACTCGGCCAGCACGGCATCGGTAAGGCGGAAAAAGCTGTCCTTCCAGATGGGTTTGAGCTGGTAGTAGTATGCGCCTACCACATAGGACTGTACGGCAAATTCCGAAGAAGAGGTCACAAAGATGATCTGCACCGCCGTGTCGTACCGGCGGATCTCCCGGGCGGCGTTGATGCCGTTGATGCCGGGCATAAGCACATCCAAAAACAGCACGTCAAAGCGCACCCCGGCCTCGATATCTGCCAGAAGCTCCATGGGTTTTGTATAGGGGAACAGTTCCAACTGCACCCCCCGCAGGGTGCGGTACTGCTCCAGAAAATCCTGCATCTGATGCAGCAGGGCGGCATCGTCATCACAGAAAGCGATCCGGGTCATAGCAAAGAAATCCTTTCCGAACAAAAAAGTCTACCCCTTAACGATACCACATCCGCGCCGTTTCGTCACGTCTTTTTCGCAAATTTGCAAGCTTTTTACATCCCCAGCGGCTGCATCGCGCACCCTTTCGGCAGAGTGTTCAACGGCAGCGCGGTCCCCTTGTGCAGAACGTCCAAAAATCGCGCTGAAGCTTGTATTTTGCCTGCGGAGCGTGTACAATAAGCACAGAATATGTTTGCGCAGAGCAGGAGAGCGACAGACAGAGCAGATAGCTTTGTTTGGTGCGCTCTTTTTTGTTTTGCGCGCAAGCTTCAGAGCAAGGAGAGACGATCATGAGCCAGACCAAATATATCCTCTCATTGGATCAGGGCACTACCAGCAGCCGGGCGATCCTGTTTGACAACGAGCAGAACATTCTTTGTGTCCAACAGCGGGAATTTGAGCAGATCTACCCCCATCAGGGCTGGGTGGAGCACAACCCCATGGAGATCTGGTCCAGCCAGTACGGTGTGATGAACGAGGTCATCGCCCAGAGTGGCGTAGACCCCAAGGACATTGCGGGCATCGGCATCACCAACCAGCGCGAAACCACCATCCTGTGGGACAAGAACACCGGACGCCCGGTGTATAACGCCATCGTCTGGCAGTGCCGCCGCACCGCGCCCCTTGTGGACGAGCTGCTCAAGACCCCCGGCATGGCAGACTACATCCGGGAAAACACCGGCCTTGTGCCGGACGCCTATTTCTCTGCCACCAAGATCAAGTGGATCTTGGAGAACGTCCCCGGTGCACGGGAAAAGGCCGAGGCAGGGGAGCTTTTGTTCGGTACGGTGGATACATGGCTGGTCTGGAAGCTGACCGGCGGCAAGGTGCACGTCACCGACCGCACCAACGCCAGCCGCACCATGCTGTACAACATCCGCACACTGGACTGGGACGACACCCTGCTCAAGGCGCTGGACATCCCCCGCAGCATCCTGCCCAGCGTGAAGGACTCCAGCGAGGTGTACGGCTACACCAGCATTCAGGGCATGGATGTGCCGGTGGCCGGTATTGCGGGCGACCAACAGGCTGCGCTGTTCGGGCAGGGCTGCTTTAAGCCCGGCGATATGAAAAACACCTACGGCACCGGCTGTTTCCTGCTGATGAACACCGGCAACAAGATCTACCAGAGCAAGAACGGTCTGGTCACCACCATCGCCATCAGCCTTGACGGCGAGGTGGAGTATGCGCTGGAAGGCTCCGTCTTTGTGGGTGGCGCGGTCATCCAGTGGATCCGGGACGGGATGCACCTCATTCAGGACAGCTGCGATTCCGAGTACTACGCCCAGAAGGTACCGGACAACGGCGGCGTGTACATCGTGCCCGCCTTTACCGGTCTGGGCGCGCCTTATTGGGATATGTACGCCCGGGGTGCCATTCTGGGCATCACCCGCGGCACCACCCAGAACCACATCATCCGCGCAGCAGAGGAATCCATCGCCTACCAGAGCGCCGACCTGATGTGGGCCATGGAGAAGGATACCGACATCACCATCAGCACCCTGAAGGTGGACGGCGGCGCCAGCCGCGACCACTTCCTGATGCAGTTCCAGTCCGACATTCTGAACAAGGAGGTGCTGCGCCCCGCCATCCGGGAGACTACCGCCCTTGGCGCGGCGTATCTGGCCGGCCTTGCTACCGGCGTGTGGAAGAGCCGGGAGGAGATCAGCCATCTGTGGAGCTGCAACCAGCTGTTTGAGCCCAAAATGGACGCTGCCCAGCGGGAAAAGCTGGTCAAGGGCTGGCACAAGGCCGTGGGCCGCAGTCAGGACTGGGCCGAGCACGAGGTGTAAGGCAGGAAAATCGCTGACAGCATAACATTATAAAACCCCCGGCAGACTGCCACCGTGATGGTGATAGCCTGCCGGGGGTTTTCTGTACCGTTCACAGCAGTCGAACCTGAATTTATTCCAGATACTGCGGCAGATTCCAAGCACCGCGCAGCACACGGTGGACTTCCACAGTCTTTATTTCATCGTTGACTCGGTAAAACACCAAATATTGGTCTACGACCATTCTACGGTAAGCAGGGTCAGGGCGGTAGACCTCGCACATTTTCGGGGTATCGCCTAATTTTGTGATCTTCTCCCGAAGTTCTTTCAGTACGCGGCTGGCCGTTTTAGGATAAAAGCCAGACAGATACCGGGCGATATCGTTCAGGTCCTGCACAGCAAGGGGCAGATATTTAATTTTATACGTCATACTGCCTGCTCAGCGTCTCCCATACGCTTTCGTGGTCTGCCCATTGCGTGTCGGGGTCAGCCGCCTGCTGTGTTGCCTTGGCAAGTGCCTCGGCAACATACCGCTGGTGCAAAAACTCTTCGTACTTGGCGTAGTCCTCAATGTTGATGAGAACGGATTCTCCGCGGCCATGATTCGTGATGATCACATGGTCATGGTCTTTGAGCATCTCCGAAATTTCGGCGTAATGGTTGCGCAGATCCCGGGAAGGGCGAACGAATGTCTGCATCATACGGGACACCTCCTGTCAGAATCATTGTATCACAAAATGACTACATGTGCAAGGTGGATGCTCTTGTTGAGGCGTGCGGAGCCCCAAACCCTGCTGGGAACGAGTACGGCAATCTGAAATCAATCAGTTTCTTTTAGCCTTTCGAACAGTTTGCGTTCAATTTTATAAATTCCTTGATAAGGTTGTTCAAGATAGTACTTCCCCCTGTCCTCATACGCAAAGATAGTAATTGTTCCTGTCTCATTCCGGAAGTCAATCTTGATATAACTTTCCGCTTGTGGAAAGTCTTGAACGCTTTCCTTCTTAGTCGGTTCAGAACTGGAAATATCGGCGATTGTTTCACTTATCCAAGTTTTATCTGAATGACTTACTGTGTTTTCTTCAATAGTTATATCAATAGATGTAATCTTATCGGCTTGAGGTAGCGTAATGGGCGCTGCTTTTTTTCCACACGCAGTTAAAGTCAGGATACAGGTAAGAAACAAAAACAAAGAAAGAAATTTTTTCATAAGTATTGTTACCTCCATAACTTCCAATTTACTGGGCTAAGCCGAGTATACCATACACTGTTAAAAATAGCAAAAGGCAGGATACCACTACCATAGTGGTACCCTGCCTTTACTTGTTCCGGTTCTCGGTCTGTACCGTCCTCCACAAAAAAATCCCCAGACCGAATGGTCTGGGGATGTGGTGGAGCATTCTCCACAGCACTCGAACCTTCAAATCGTTTGCAGCACAGCGATACAGAGTTCCAGTGCTTTCCGTAAAGAGTTCTTTCCCCAATCACGTTCATCGTGTTTCAGAACGTTTGCAAGGGAATCTGCCGTATAGAGGATCTGCCCGAAAGAAGCACCTCGCTTCCGGGCGCAAGCGGCCAATGCGGCACACTCCATCTCAACGGTTGTACATCCTTCTGCACCGCGATACCGCACCATATCCTGTGTTTCCCGGAAGAACCCGTCCGTTGTCCATGTAACACACTCCCGGAACGGAATGTTCTGCACAAGAAGAGTATGCTCGATGACATCCCGGATATTTTTGTCAAGCTCTATATAGCGGGATGCCGGAAGATAATGATAAGAGGTCCCCTCGTCCCGTAACGCTTTTACCGGAATGAGAAACTCGTTTTCGGCCAAATCGGTCAGAACACCGCAAGAACCAGTCGAAATGATTTTCTTACAACCACAGGAGATGAGGAAGTCCATCAGTTGTGCTGCCGCAGGTGCGCCCAACGGGGCAGCGCAAAGACAAAATTCCATGCCATCCTGCTTTACGATGTAAACAGGATAGTTCCGGGTTATGGTTTCAAAAGTTTCAGCGACGGTGGCTTCTGCCTCGAAAGCATAATCATCAACTGCTTCTCCAAGAAAGGCATAGACGCATTTTTCGGGAAGCTTCAGTTGTTCTGCACCATGATTTGGCCTTATGACTTCTTCCGAGTTGGAATCGTACTCTAAAATAGGCAGTTCGTGTTCTTGAATCATCTTGGTTCTTTCGATCCTTTCAGGAAAACGTAGAGGGCAAGAATCGTCCCGTGGGCACAAATTTTCAATTCCTGAAAATTTCCTGCCCCGTGGGACAGCTTTCTTGCTGGGGCGTGTCTGCCCCAAACCCTGCTTCATAATATCGATCATGACCGATCAACGACGGATTTATAGTAATTGCCAAAATCTGCAAGTGCATTGACGATTGGTAACATTTCCATTCCGAGATCAGTCAACCCATATTCTACTTTGGGAGGATTCTCGTGATAATCACGGCGGTAGGCAA
>CAJMQZ010000113.1 GCA_905215595.1 uncultured bacterium | reverse complement strand
CCTGCGCCCAGAAAGCCGGTGATAAGGTCTACCTGTACCATAATAAAAAAGCACCCCCTGTGCTGTTGTTTGCCCGATTCCAGTATACCGCAGCAAACTGCAATACGCCAGTGGCAGATGCAAAAGCCCCGCATTTCTGCGGGACTTTTTATGTTCGTATTCAGCCGCTGTCGGATACAGAGCTGTACTCGGCAATGATCTTGCGGGCGGCAGGTGCCATTTGGGCCGGTACGGCGGCAGGCTTTGCAAGGAAGTAGCCCTGCAGCGCATCCGCGCCCAGCTCTATGACCTTGCGCAGTTCGGCGGCGGTCTCCACGCCCTCGGCAATGATCTGCATGCTGCGCGGGTGGGCATAGGCCACGATGTTCTGCACGATCTGCTGCTTGTCCGGGTCGGTATCGATGCCGCGGATGATGGCGATATCCACCTTGATGAACCGGGGCGAAAGCTCCAGCAGGCTGTTCTCGTTGGCAAAGCCGCTGCCGTAATCGTCCAGCGCGAACATGCCGGAGAAGCCCGGCGCATGGCGCTTGGCCTCCAGTGCTTCGTGGTCGATCTCCTCTTCCTCGGTGATCTCAATGACCATCTGGCGGCACAGCTCATGCCAGCGGCTTTCCATATACTCGCTGTCCTCTCTGGGCAGGCAGACGCTTGCAATGGAGTTGATGAACAGCATCGTGTCCCTGCGCACAAGGCCCTCGCTGCGCAGGTGGTCGAAGGTCTCCAGCGACTTGAAGAAGGTCAGCCGCTCGATCTCGCACAGTGCGCCCTGCTCCCGCGCCAGCTTCATGATGGTAGCGGGCGAGCGCAGCGCTTCCCTATCGGAGCGCATCAGGGCTTCGTAGGCCATCACCTTGCCGGTGCGGGCCGAGAAGATGGGCTGGAATACATAGTACACCCGCTCCTCGGTAAGCAGCTGCTGGAAGTCGCGTCTCAGCTGTGCGGCCTGTGCTTCCTGCTGGTAGATCTCCATGCTGAACTCTTCCAGATGTCCCTTGTTGGTGCGCTTGACCTGATAGAGGGCAAAGTCGGCATACTTTTTCAGGGTGTCCATATCGGTGCCGCTGGCCGGGTACCATGCCACACCGCCGGAAATGCTGATACGCAGCTCATTGCCGCTGGGCAGGATGGCAACGCTCTTCTGCATAGCGCTGCTCAGGGTGCGGATCTTCTCACGGATCTGATCCTGACTGGAATAGCCGTAGAACAGCAGCACGAACTCATCGCCGGAAAGGCGGGACACCACAGTGCCGTTGGGCGTGTTCTCAGCAAGGCAGCGACCCGTGCGGTGGATGTACTGGTCGCCCCAGTCGTGGCCGTAGGTATCGTTGATGTGCTTGAGGTTGTCCAGATCCATCATCAGCAGAGCTGCAACGCCCAGCTGGTGCGGATCGCGGAACAGCTCTTCGCTCACGCGGTGGAAGGCCTGACGGTTATACAGGCCGGTCAGGATATCGTAATCGCGTTCGTGCTCAATACGCATGCGCTCCAGCGTGGCGGCGGTAACGTCCTCAGCCAGACCCACCTGCGTGGTCTGGTCGTTGGTGACGCGCAGCATGATGTAGCGGGTCTCGCCCTCCTTGCGGATGGTGAGCATCTTGTCCCCCTCTGCCGTAGTGGTGCAGGGATGGGAAAGTTGGATGTGGCTCAGCTTTTCCTCAAAGCGGCGCACACTCAGGAAGCAATCCTTGGGCTGGGGGGCACCCAGCAGCGCAAAAAAGTTATCGGTAACATACACACTGCCCGTGTCGAACCGCAGCTCATAGCCGCCCAGCTCCACACTGGCCATGTCCATGATGCGCAAAAACTTTGTGGAGTTGTTCAGCAGCTCGCTGTTCAAGCTGGTCAGTGCATCGGCCAGACGGTCCAGCTCCCGGATGTTGGTATGGGACAGCTGCGGGAACTGCTTTTTCTCCTGCCCGTCCACCACTTCGTGATACAGCAGCTCCACCGGATGGGCCAGATTGCGGGCAACGACCAGACTGCCCAGCGCGCCCAGCACCAGCGTAAACGCAATGGCAATGGCGATCACGCTGCGCACATTGTCTGCAAAGGCAAACAGCACCTTGCTGTTCACGGTGCCGATCAGCAGCCAGCGCTCATTGGAAAACGGCGCGTTGCGGCTGTACAGGGTAATGGGCAGGGCCACGGCATAATAGTCTTTATTCCGTAGCGTCAGCCAGCACTCGTCCGCCCGGAGTTCGCAGTTCATCATGCCGGCCGGTGCTTCCAAAGCGGTCACGTCCTCGCTGGAAGTGACCGCCTTGCTGACGATAAAGGAGGTATCTTTCTCATCAGCAGTGGTGGAGACTAAGAAGTAGGTGCCGGTATTGCCGTCCTGCAGTTCACTGTAAGGCAGCTTTGTCTGCAGGTAACTGGTAAGCAGCTCCACACCCACCACACCGTAGATCGTGCCGTCCGGCAGGATCAGCGGCTGGGAGTAGGCAATGGCGGTGCGGCTGTCGTCGCCTATCTTATAGACACTGGTGGTCCAGCGGCCGTAATCCTCAGCGTTCAGCCTTGTGCCGTCCTCCCACGCGGTCTGGAAGGGAGTCTTGAAAAAGCCGTTGCCCTTCAGGCCGTAGTAGCGCAAGGTGGGCTGCCAGCTTTTATCGGTGGTGATGCTCAACTTTTTGACCACCGCCGAGCTGCCGCGCTCGATCATCAGATCGGCGTTGTCCCCCGAAGGGCGGGCATCCGGGTCCAGATCCCGCAGGTAGATGCCGGGCAGGCCGCAGCCCACATCAAGGTTGTACAGATTCACGGTGTTCAGTACCACAAAGATGCCACTGACCGGTTTTGCTCGCAGGGTGCTCACCAACTCCGGCGCAATGGCCGTGAGCAGTGCGTCGCTCTTCTCACGGCTCGTGTTCAGTTCGGCCAGATCGAGCTGGCCTTCTTCCTGCATGGCAAGAACGGTATTGTTGATGTGCTCCGACAGATCGGTCAGGTTCTGTGCATCCTGCATCAGGTCCTGCACGTAGCTGACGCGGTTGCGCACCTGCATGTTGAGCATGTCCTTGGCGTTCTGGTTCAGCCTGCCGTCCACATTGGTAATGGTAATGCTGACTGCCAGCAGCACCACCTCTACCTGCATCACCAGCATCATGGCGCTAAAAATGGTGCGGAAGATAGGCCTGCCC
Organism: uncultured bacterium; assembly: GCA_905215595.1. Lineage (GTDB taxonomy): Bacteria > Bacillota > Clostridia > Oscillospirales > Ruminococcaceae > Faecalibacterium. Next base: position 3,232 of record CAJMQZ010000113.1, on the reverse strand, counting down.
GTTTTTTTGCGCCGGGCGGCATCCGTATCCTTCTGTCTGCACAGCATCACCATCACCTCTCTTCCTCAGCGTGTTCCGTCGGCTCAGCCCTCGTACCGTTTGAGCTGGCTGCAGATATCCTGATACCATGTCTCAAAGTGATCGTCGGTCAGGAACTCGGCTTCTGCGTCCGCAGCGCTCTGACCCTCGGCGATGCGCTGCTCCACGGTCTCGCGGTCCGCAGCGGCAAGGTCACTCAGGCCGTATTCCAGCACCTTGCGGGCGCTGCTGCCGCCTGCAAAGGCGTGGGGCGTGTACAGGCGGTTGCCGTTCACGGTATCTACGGCAGCGGTCAGGATCTGCTCCATGCTGTCGTTCAGGGTCAGGCCGCTGGAGGTGATCGTATCCATGCTGTTGGCTTCCCTGGTAACAGGCAGATAGCCGGAGCCCACCGCAAAGGCAATGTTGTTTTCCGGCTGGACGAACCACTTGAGGAACTCCACCGAAGCTTCGATCTGTTCCTCCTTGCCAGCAGTCACCACCATGCCGGCACCCTGCTGCACGGCAACCTTTTCGCCGTCTGCAAACTCCGGGCTGGGCAGCGCCTTCATGCTGATATCGTGGCTCTCGTTGGCATCGTTCGTCACCCGCGCGGGGAAGAAGGTAGCGCTGGAACAGGAGCCAACATAGCCCAGCACGTTGCCGGCCTTGATATCGTCACTGCGGAAGCGGCCGCTGGCGGCAAACCAGCCCTTGACGAAGGGCACGTAGTAGTTATCCCACAGCTTGCGGGCCGCATCGTGCTCAAAGTTGACGGTCATTTTGCCGTTCTTCACCTCAAAGATGGTGCCGCCCAGCTGCTGTGCGCCCACCAGCATGTAGTTTGCCATAGCATCGCGGCCGAACAGGGCCTTGCCGTCGTCCGGGGCAGCGGTCTGGGCATCGGTCCAGTTGTAGTATTTTTCAGCGGTGTCTACCAGACCTTCCACGGTGGCAAGGTCGTCGTAGCTGGCACCGGTGGCCTCGGCAAAGGGCTGCCAGTCGGTGTCGTTGAAGAGCATCACCTCGGTGGATTTTGCCACCGGGAAGATCTTTACGCTGCCGTTGGCGTCAAAGTCGCCCTCAGAGAGGTAGCCGTCAATGAACTGGGCCTTCTCGTCATCGGTCAGGTAGGGTGCAAGATTCACCACCATACCCATCCGATCCAGCGCATAGACCGTATCGGCATAAGCCGAGAACACGTTGGGCATGGCGGGCGCACCCACCTTGCCTTCGGCAGCATCCATCACGCTCTGTTCCAGATCGTTCACGCTGCCCTGACTCTCGGTGGACACCACGATGCCCTTCTCGGCACCCACGGTCTCGTTGAACTTGTCCACAAGATCGGTAAAGCTTTCCAGCTGGTCGCCGTTATAATAAGTCCACACCGTAATGTTGGTCACCTGCGTGGTCTTTGCATTCTGGGCGCTGCTGCCGCAGCCAACGCAGCCAAGGGCCAGTGCCGCGGCGCACAGCCCGGACACGACCGCTTTGAGATATTTTTTCATCAAATCCCCCCTGAGGGCGCTCACACAGCAGGACGTTCCGGCTGCCATATCACCCGACTATACCTAGTTTATCATACCACCTTTTTCCGGGTGCGTAAACAAAATCCGGCAAAAATCTTCATAATCACAAGAAAGCGGAAGAACTTTCCACCCATCGGAACAAAAAGCACAGCCCTTCCCATTGGCTGGGAAAAGCTGTGCTTTGCAGCTGTTATTCGGTTTTTTCTGCCGGGACGGTGGACACAGTGATCTGCTCATAATCCGCACTGTGGGCAAGATAAACGCTCAGGTCACCGGTGTTGGTGGTCTCCATGCCGTCCAGCTTTGTGCAGGCGCAAAGGCCAAAGGCCAGCACATCCATGCCGGCAGCAGCGCCCTGCCAGAATTTATCCTCGCAGCCAGGCTTTGCCCAGCGCCGCGGCAGATACTGCACAAAGCCCACAGCCGTCAACAGTTCATCCGCCTCGGCCAGCTGGGCCTCGGCAGCGGCATCGTCCAGCATATCCCTGCCCGCGCAGCGCTGCAGGATGACATGGCACACCGGGCGGCGTGTGGCCTCCAGCACCGAGTGACGGAAGCCGTAGCGGGAGACGTTCTTTTTGCCGTACAGCAGGATGAAGCCCATGCTGTTGCGGCTGTCCGCCCGCAGGAAGCCGTGGGTGATGTAGGGCATCTGCTGGGTATAGTTGAGGGTATCCAGCGTGCAGAAATCCAGCGGTTCCAGCGAGTACAGCTCCAGATCGTACCGGGTGATGTGGGAGCGGTTGTAGAACGGCATGTTCGCGCCGTTGATGTCCGCCGGGCAGGTGCGCATGGTGACAGGCGCGTTCTCGGCCACATGGTAACAGTTGCGGATGAGCCGCAGCAGGTGGTCGATATCGCTGCCGTTGGTAATGGAAGCCGAGCCACCGCCCAGACGGATGGCCTGCACCTCGCAGTCGGCAAAGTCAGCAGCGTTGGCCCTAAGCTCCAGCGCCATGGCCAGCACATATTCATGCAGCATTTCGGTGTTGCGGCCCTCGATCAGGGTGCGTCCGTTGAAGGACGGCTTCCGGGTGATGAAGGGGAAATTCAGCTTCATCACCACCGGGTGAAGCGGGGTAGTTTCCATAATTATATGACCTCCGTCAACAGCAATGCCGCACCGGAAGCAGAGGTTTGCCCTGCCCCGGCGCGGCACCGAGAAGAAAGAAAAAACCGTTTAGGATGGGCTTGCGGTACCGACAGCTTTATTCTATCGGACAGCAGCCCGTTTGGCAAGAGAAATTATGCCTTTGCCTGTGCGATGCAGTCGGCCACAGCCTCCTGCACAGCCTTGACAGAGAAGCTCAGAGTGGAAGAGGTGATGGCATCCACGCTGGTATCGCCCTGGCTCTCCACAACGGCAGCTGCCATGCTGGAGCGCAGGTCGTCCTTCATCAGGTCCTCGTTGCCGGAAGAGGTGATCTTGCAGTCGGTGATGGCATCCTCGCTGAAGGTCATGGTAACGGTGACGGTGCTGTAGCTGGAGTTCTTGGAGGAGGTGTAGGTACCGGCATAGTATTTGCCGTTGGTGGTACGCTCCTCGGCAGAGTTCTCGCCGCCAATGCCGTTGTCCAGATCGTTCTTGACATACTCAGCAGCCAGGTAACCGGTCACGAATGCACTGCCACAGCTGTTGCCTGCGGTGGGGGTGTGGTACTGCACACCGTAGCGCTGGCCGCAGC
>CAJMQZ010000112.1 GCA_905215595.1 uncultured bacterium | reverse complement strand
GCCGCTTTCAAACTTCTTGCCCAGCTCCACACGGGAGGACTGCTGGATATGGGCGGCGCACGAAGTATTTATAGCGATTGATCCGAATGGAAAATGTTGTGATTGTGCTGCAAATTTTCAGAAGATTTATATACAGATACACAAACTTTTGGAAATTTATGGACGAACGAAATAAATTGAGATTAAATTACGTTATTCCAATAAAGACATTTGAAATTGTGTCCTTTTCAAACGATTGGTAGGAGGTGTACTTATGTTAGAGCGGTTTTTCAAATCACAAATTGCAACAGTTTCTGACCCTTACCAATGCAACCGCATCACGGATGCGTTGGCGGCTGCGGGAATCAAGTTTTATTGCAAAACGAAAGATGTCAATCGGCGTAATGCGTTCGATCAGGCAAGGATCGGAACGCTGGGTATAAAACCGAAATATATCACGGAGATATTTGTGGACAAAGAAAATGCGGACATGGCATTCCATATTGTACACACCTTGCCAAATCAAGAGAATTTTTGAAAAAGCGATTGAAAGCAAACGAAGCTTTCTTAAAAAGTTACCCCCTACGGCAAGCTTACCGACCCGCAGGCAGGGCTGCTGCGGGCTTTGCACTGAAAATACGCTGAAAAGAGGTCACCCCGATCGGTGGCCTCTTTTTTTGCTGCCGCGAACTGTCTGGCTGCGGCAGCGGATAACAGCAAGGTCCATTGCGCTTTGTTTTGCCCGGATGCGCACCCGCAGAAAGCTCTCCCTCGTCAAACTGCCCAAAATACGCCCTTAAAAGTTTACTTGACGCATTTTTCAAATCAATATATAATTGGGTCAGAAACCAATTGTAGAAAAGGATGATTCCCAATGGCGCGCAGATACGACAGCAAAGAAGCAAAACGGCGGATCCTGACCGCCTGTGTCCGGCTTTTTCTGGAAAAAGGCTACACGAACACCAAGGTTGCAGAAATTTTAAAGGAAGCGGATGTTTCTGCCGGGTCGTTCCAGAATATTTTCCGCACCAAGGACGGTGTGCTGACCGAGCTGATCGGCATGATGTTCAGCAGGCAGTTCGGCGCGGTAAGACCGCTGGCGGCAAACGCCCCCTCGCCGGTGTACCTCTACGCGGTGGAAACGGCTTTGCAGCTGGCGATGACCGAGCTGAGCGAGAATCTGCGGGATATCTATGTGGAAGCGTACACCTTCCCCGCCACGGCGGAGATCATTCACCGCAGCACCACGGCCGAGCTGCAGGCGGCGTTCAGCGCGTATCTGCCCGGGTGCGCCGAGTGTGATTTCTACGAGATGGAGCTGGGCACGGCTGGCATGATGCGCGGCTACATGGCACGGCGGTGCGACCCCTACTTTACGCTGGAGCGCAAAATACGGCGCTATCTGAGCATGAGCCTGAGTGCGCTGCAGGTCCCCGCGCAGGAGCGCGAGCAGGTCATCGCTTTTGTGGCGGAGATCGATATGCTTGCCGAGGCGCGGAAGGTGGTAGATGCCGTGCTTGCATCGCTGTCCGTGCAGTTTGATCTGAAAGGATAACAAGGTTTGATGACAAGGAGGGAGTAACATGAAAAAATGGCTGATCCGGTGTTTGACGGTGCTGGCAATGGTGTGCCTGATACCGGGGATCGTGTTAAAAGCGGCGGCAGAAACAACCACGGTGCGCTGCAAAAACTGTGGGAGTGTGGAGACACGTGAGGTCCTCGGATACAGAATATATGATTCGAACTCTCATAGGTTTTATGTAGCTGAATGCCAGAACTGCCACAACGATGGCAATGTTATGTATTTAAAGGTACATACCGGCGGCACCGAAACGCCCACCTGCACCACAGGCAAAACCTGTGAAAAATGCGGCGCGGAATACGGCATTCTCGGTCGCGAATGGGGCGAGTGGACGCCTAACTATGACGGCACGCACACGCACACCCGCAGATGCAAGCGCAGCAACTATGACGAGGTTGAGACTGGAAGCTGCAGCGGCGGCTACGCGGACTGCACCAGTCTGGGAATGTGCTATACTTGCGGAGGGAGTTACTACGGCGGTCACGACTGGGGCGAGTGGTCATCCGCCGGCAACGGCACGCACATCCGCAACTGCAAGAACTGCTACAAAGTTGATACTGCAAGCTGTACCGGTGGCACAGCGACCTGCACCGCCAAAGCGGTCTGTGAGGCGTGTGGTGGGGAATACGGCGAAAAAGACCCAAATAACCATGCTCTGGTGCATCCCTCTGCAAAAGCCCCCACCTGTACGGAAATCGGCTGGGACGCTTACGACCTCTGCGTCCGCTGCGGCTATACCACCCGCAAAGAGCTGCCCGCACTGAACCATGATTTGGTGCGTCACGTAGCGCAAGCCCCCACCTGCACAGAAAAGGGCTGGGCTTACGATACCTGCTCCCGCTGCAACCATACCACCTATGCAGAGCAGCCCGCACTGAACCATGATTATCAGGCTGTTGCCGTAGCCCCCACCTGTGAAACAGACGGCTATACTGTTTTTACCTGCTCCCGCTGCAAAGACAGCTACACCGCAGACCCGACCGATAAGCTGGGACACCAGTTCGGTGCATGGTCCCCGAACGGAACCGGCTCTCAGAGCGCCAGTTGTCTGCGAGATGGCTGCGCGCACACTGGCAGCACGGATTGCCGGAAGTTTACCTTCCGCACTGCGGAAGGCGAAGCTCTGACCTTCTGCCCCGTGTGCGGGCAGGCAGAAAACGCCGCGCAGCTGGAAATGATCGAAGCGGCAACGGCGTGGACTATCAGCGGCAGTCTTTCTGCGGAGGATGTGACCGCACGGACGAACGGGGAATACCTGAGTGTGGCCTTTGAAACCGCAGGCAGCCTGACGCAGCCCACCGGTCGGGTAAGGCTTGCGCTGCCCGCCGGATTGCTGGAAGGCAAAACGCTTGTGCGCATTGCCCCGGACGGCACACAGACGGAGATGCCTTTTGAAACAGAGCGCGGAACGATCATCCTTACGCTGGATTTTGCAAACAGCGAGCTGCCCGTAATGCTCTTCCGGCTGGTACCCCAGACCGCCGCCCTCTGAATGCTTTTACAGCGGCACGAACAATAAAACGCAAAATGCCCGCCCACCGTGGTTTTCCACAGGTGGGCGGGCATTCTTTTGTGCCTTTTGGGGCATAAAAATACCCCCGGAGGATGCAGCGTTTTTTACGCTGTCTACTCTGGGGGCAGTAGATCAAGCGCTGCGCGGCAGCTCCCGGAAGCGGACACTGTATTGCTGAAAAAAGCACTTCCTAGCGCTGCTCCTCCGGCGGGCAGCAGCTCTCCCGGGGGATGAGCTTATGCGGCACGATGATCTTTGTGGCCAGAAGGTTCGGGTTCTCGATGTGGTTGATGGTCTGGCTGGCGGCTTCCATGCCCAGCTGGTAGGGGTTCACGTCCACGGTGGTCAGCTGGGGGCTGGTGATGCGGGAGAACAGCGAGTTGTTGAAGGACACGATGGACAAATCTTTCGGGACGCGCAGTCCCAGCTTGCCGCAGAACTGCTCCAGCACCACAGCAAGGATATCGTCGCTGACCAGCATGGCGGTGGGGTGATTCGGGGCGGTGAGCAGGGCTTTCAACGCCTCCTCATAGGCGTCGTTCAGGGTGTTGACCTCCACGCAGTCCTCTTCCCGGGGGGTAATGCCGTGCTTGAGCAGGGACATCTGGTAGCCCCGCTTGCGTTCGGCGGAAAACAGCATGGCATTGCTGACCCCGAAATACGCAATGCGGCGGTGTCCCATTTCATAAAGGTAATCGGCGGCTTCCTCCCCGGCAAGGGCGTTGTCGTTGTCGATGTAGATGGTCTGGTTGGCGGACTGCGCCGCCTTGCCCACAATGACATGGAGCAGTCCCTCGTTGCGCAGATACGCCGCCACCGGGCAGTCCTTTTTGGAGTAGAGCAGGATAAAGCCATCCGCCTGTGCGTTGGCCACCATGCTCTGGATGGCGTCCAGCACCTCGGCGTCGTCCTGCCCGGTGATGACGGTGTTCACATACCGCCGCTGGTTGCAGAACTGCCCGATGCCGCGGATGATCTCCAGATGAAAGGCGTTTTCGTAGACATCCCGCTGGGAGGAGGGCAGAATGATGCCGATGGTCTTGGAAAAAGCCTCCACCGGCTCGGCCTCAAAATTCGGCTCATAGCCCAGCTGCGCCATGATGCGGCGCACCCGCTCTTTGGTCTCCCGGCTGATGGAAGGGCTGTCCTTGCAGGTGCGGGACACCGTGGAGGGTGAGACCCCCGCTGCCGCTGCGACATCTTTGATGGTAACTGCCATTGTCTGTTCCTCCCTGATATAGTGGTTCTATTGTAAAGCCGTTTGCACGCAATGTCAATGTTTGCGCACGGAATTGCGTAAACTGTGCAACGCTGCGCCTGCGTACCTTCGACAATTTCCACAAATAAGCTTGCATCCGCTTGTGCAAAACACAGAAAAATTATTTTCACACCAAAAAACTCTTGTAAAAACTGCGGAGTTGGATTATTCTTGTTGCGTAAAGTAGTGCAAACGCAATGCAACGATTGCACTAAACGATGCAAAAAGGAATAAGGAGGAACATCATGGCAACAACAAAAGCGGCTCCGGGCAAAAAGGGGCTCATCAACTTCGACTTCTTACAGAAGCTGGGCAAGGTGCTGATGACGGTCATCGCCGTTATGCCGGCTGCCGGTCTGATGATCAGTCTGGGCAAGCTGGTGCAGATGGGCGGCGGCGACCTTGCAGCGGTCATGACCATCGGCACCACCATGGAGAACATCGGCTGGGCGGTCATCAATAACCTGCACATTCTGTTCGCTGTCGCCATCGGCGGCAGCTGGGCAAAGGAGCGTGCGGGCGGTGCCTTTGCCGCCGTGCTGGCGTTCGCCCTCATCAACGTCATCACCGGCAACATCTTCGGCGTCACCAGCGCCATGCTGGCAGATCCCAACGCCGTGACCCACACCTTGTTCGGGCAGGAGATCGCCGTCAACGGCTACTTCACCTCTGTGCTGGGCGCACCGGCGCTGAACATGGGCGTGTTCGTGGGCATCATTGCCGGTTTTGTGGGCGGCGTGGCTTACAATAAATACTACAACTTCCGCAAGCTGCCGGATGCGCTGGCTTTCTTCAACGGCAAGCGCTTCGTGCCTATGGTGGTCATTGTCTACTCGGTGGTCATTTCCATCGTGCTGTCGCTGTTCTGGCCTGTGGTGCAGACCGGCATCAATAACTTTGGCATCTGGATCGCCAACTCTTCCGAGACTTCTCCCATTCTGGCTCCGTTCATCTATGGTACGCTGGAGCGTCTGCTGCTGCCCTTCGGCCTGCACCACATGCTGACCATCCCCATGAACTACACCTCCTTCGGCGGCACCTACACCATTGCAACCGGTGTCAATGCGGGCAGTCAGGTGTTTGGTCAGGACCCGCTGTGGCTGGCATGGGCCAACGACCTCATCAACTTCAAGAAGGCCGGTGACATGGCCTCCTATAACAATCTGCTGGCCACCGTGACCCCGGCCCGCTTCAAGGTGGGTCAGATGATTGGCGCGACCGGCCTGCTGCTGGGCATCGCATTGGCCATGTACCGCCGCGTGGATGCCGACAAGCGCAAGAATTACAAATCCATGTTCATTTCCACCGCGCTGGCTGTGTTCCTCACCGGTGTGATCGAGCCGCTGGAGTTCATGTTCATGTTCTGCGCCATGCCGCTGTACATTGTATACGCCATCCTGCAGGGCTGTGCCTTTGCCATGGCTGGTATCATCCATCTGCGCCTGCACTCCTTCGGCAATCTGGAATTCATCACCCGCATCCCCATGTCCCTGCAGGCCGGTCTGGGCGGTGATATCATCAACTTTGTGCTCTGCGTGGTGGCGCTCTTCCTCATCGGCTATTTCGTGGCCTACTTCATGATCGGCAAACTCAATCTGGCTACCCCGGGCCGTCTGGGCAACTACACCGATGACAACGCAAACGATGCCGCAGCTGACACCAAGACCGAGAAGAAGGCCAACAAAAAGGCGGACGACGGTCAGGTCGAGCGCATCATCGCCCTGCTGGGCGGCCGGGAGAACATCGTGCTGGTGGATGCCTGCATGACCCGTCTGCGCGTCACCGTGAAGGACCCCGCCAAGGTGGCCGACCTCGCTGCATGGAAGGCCGAGGGTGCCCTGAGTCTGCTGGTCAAGGGCGACGGCATCCAGGCGGTGTACGGCCCCAAGGCAGACGTTCTGAAATCTGATATTAACGATATTCTGTAAAAAAACTATGAAACTGCTGACATTGAATACCCACAGTCTCATCGAACCGGCATATGAGGCCAAGCGGGATGCTTTTGTGGAGTTTATCCGAAGGGAACAGCCGGATGTGTTCGCCCTGCAGGAGGTGAACCAGACCGCCGCTGCGCCGCTGCTGGCAGATGTCCCGGCGGGGTACTACCCCTGCCCCGGCAATATGGTGCTGCTGAAAGCGGACAACCA
>CAJMQZ010000111.1 GCA_905215595.1 uncultured bacterium | reverse complement strand
GGTCATGCCGCGCTGGAACTGCTCGGCAAACTCCACGATGCGCCGGATGGTGGCGATGAGGGTGGTGACGTAGAGCATATAGGCCACAAGGTCGCCGGCGGTGATCTTGCCGTACACCAGCGACAGACCGCCCGCCAGAATGACCACCAGATACATCAACCCGTCAAACAGGCGGGTGGAGGTGTTGAAGGCGCCCATGGCGTAGTAGCCAAGGGTCTTGATCTGCTCAAAGGCGCGGTTGCCCCTGGCAAACTTTTCCCGCTCCTCGTCCTCGGCGGCAAAGGCCTTGACCACGCCCTGTCCCAGCAGGCTGTCCTCGATGGTGGAGTTCAGCTCGCCGATCTGGACGCGCTGCTGGCGGAACCGCGCCCGCAGGCGGCCGTTCAGGTACACCGACACCACGCCCATCAGCGGCACACAGGCAAACACTGCCAAGGTCAGCGGGATGCTGGCGCGGCACAAAATGACAAAGGACGCCACGATCTTGATGCCCGCGATGAAGAACTCCTCCGGGCAGTGGTGGGCGAACTCGGTCACATCAAACAAATCATTGGTGATGCGCCCCATGATGGTGCCCACCTTGGTGTTGTTGTAGTAGGTGTGATCCAGCTGCAAAAGATGGTCAAAGGCATCCCGGCGCATATCCGTTTCGATATGCACGCCCATGATATGACCGATGCTGGACATATAGTAGCTGGCTGCGCCGTCAATGATGCGCAGCACAAAGTAGAGCGCCGCCAGCTTCAGCACGATGCCTGCCGTCAGGGTGATGCCCACCCCCATGGCAGAGTTGGTGATGGTGCTCATGATCTTGGGCAGCACGATATCGCACAGGGTCGTCAGTGCTGCGCAGAACAGATCAAGGCACAGCACCATCTTATAGTTTGCCAGATACGGCAGAAAACGCCGGATCAGCGCACCGCTGCTTGCGTGGTGCGCCCCGGGGTCGTTGGTCTTGGTTTTCGGCTTTTTAGACATGGTTCCTCCGTTGTAAGCCCTCTCCGTCTTTGCTTCGCAAATCCACCTCTCCCGAAAGGGAGAGGTTTTACGCGGCTGCCGGTCAGCCCGCATAAGCTCCCCCTGAGAGGAAAGACTTCCCCCGGCCGGGGGAAGATGTCGCGCAGCGACAAAAGGGGGAATCTGTCACCGCAGGTGACTGAGAGGGTTCGTTTTTACTTTTTACTGTAATCCCGCGCGCCGTAGATGGCGGTGCCGATGCGCACAAGGGTAGCGCCCTCCCGGATAGCGTTCTCAAAATCGCCGCTCATGCCCATGGAAAGGGTCTGCATCTCCACGTTGTGGTAGCCCCGCTCCCCTGCCCGGACGAACAGCTGATACACCTGTGCCAGATACCGGCGGTTCTGGGCATCGTCATCGTTCACGGGCGGGATGGCCATCAGACCCTTGACCCGGATATGCTGTTGTGCAGCGGCGGTATCCAGCAGCGGCCAGAGCAGCTCCGGCGCTGCGCCGGTCTTGCTCTCTTCCCCGCCGATGTTCACTTCCAGCAGGATATCCTGCACGATGCCGGCCTTGGCGGCTTCCTTCTCGATGGCAAGCAGCAGATGCTCACTGTCCACGCTCTGGATCAGGCTTGCCCGCCCCAACACCTTTTTGATCTTATTGGTCTGCAAATGGCCGATAAAATGGCTGGGCTTGCCGCAGTAGGCACCGGCATCGTAGTTTGCGCACAGCTCCTGCACATGGTTCTCGCCAAACACATCAATGGGCAAAGCCGCACTGGCTGCAATGGTCTGCGCTGTGCGGGTCTTACAGGCGGCGCACAGCTGCACCGCTGCCGGGTCGCGCCCGGCTTCCCGGGCGGCTGCGGCCATCTTTTCCCGGATCTCGGCGACAGCCTGCCGCATCTCTTCCAATGTTTTTTCTGCCATCTGGCTCAGTCCTCCTCGGTATAGCGGGCGCGCTCGCCGCCGATCAGTTTCGGGCGGGTGTAGGCACACAGAATATTTGCTTCGCCGATCTTATTAAGGCTCAGCCGCACCGGCACTGCCACCCGCTTCAGGTGCATCCCGATCAGGGTGCCGCCGATATCCATGCCCGCGTTGGCGCGGATCTCCTCCACCGCCACCGGGTCTTTGAAGTTCTTCCAGCAGGTGGTGGCCCAGCTGCCGCCCGCATGGGGACGGGGTACGACGCACACTTCCTCCCAGCCGTATTTTTCTGCGGCTTCCCGCTCAAGGATGATGGCGCGGTTCAGGTGCTCGCAGCACTGGGCTGCCAGCCAGACGCCTTTTTCCGCCAGCACCGGCGCAGCGCCCGCGTACAGCGCCCGGGCTGCTTCTATGCTGGAATCCTTGCCGATGTGACCGCCCACCATCTCACTGGAAGAGCAGCCCACCACGAGCACATCTCCCTTTTTCAGCTTTGCCGCAGCCACCAGCTCGGTCATTGCCTGCCGTGCTTCGGCCTCGATCTGTTTTGCAAATGCTTCGGTCATACAAAAAACACCTCGCTTATCGGTTTGCAGCCAGCAGGCTGTCTGCCCCTGCCGCACCGAAATATACTTTACTTTCCACCGGACACACCGCCGCGCAGCTGTCCTGTGCAAGGCCGGTAAAGGTCTGCTCCCAAGCCCCGGTGGCAAGGCTTACCGCCTCGGCGCAGGGGGCGTCTGCGGTGCACCGGAACAGCCGTTCCTGCGTATTCTGCCCCGCCCGCAGGGCGATGCCCCGCAGCAGGGTGCTGTCCGCGTTCTTTTCCAGCCAGCCGCTGCGCGCCCAGCGGTAGCTGATGTACAGCGTACCGTCCGTGTCCGCGGCCAGCGCTCCGGGATAGCCCGGCAGACCGGCAAAGGCGGCGGTGCAGCCCCGTCCCCCGGCGGTCAGCTCCCGGGCAGCGGCATCCACCGCCCAGATGCAGCGGCTGCCGAGGTCGGAGACATACAGGGTGCTGCCGTCCGGGCTGAGCGCCAGACCGGCAGCACCTGCCACCCCGCCCAGCACCTTTTCCACCGTGCGGGCAGCGGGGTCGTACACATACACGCAGCCGGTGGCGGTGTGCGCCAGCAGCTCGGTGCGCAGGGCGCTTTCCAGCCCGTTCTCCGCGCCTGCCGCCGCAGCCACCGCAAAATACACCTTGCCCGCCGGGCTTACCTCCACGGCAGATACCGCCCCCAGCGGCGCACCGTCCAGCTGGGTGACCACCTGCTCCACCGCTGCGCCCCAGCTGTCGTGCTTTGCACGGCACAAGGTGCCCCCGGCGGTGGTCAGCTGGGTCAGCCACACATCCCCGGCGGCATCAAAGGCAAAGCCGGTCAGCTCGCCCTCCACGCTCAGGATGGCGGCAGCGTGGCCGCCATCGGTGCGCACAAGGTCGCTGGTGCGCTTTTTCAGCGCAGCACCGTTCCATGCGGCGGCATACAAAAGGCCGTCCTTGGCGCGGATGCAGTCCACGCCCTGATACTCCCCCAGTTCCAGCCGGGTCTTGCGGTCGGTGGAAACTGCCGTCTGCATCGCGCCCGTCTCCTGCCGGAGGTCGGGGGCTTTATAGGCCTGCGGCGGGGTGTCGATGGGGCGGAAGCCCAGCGCGTACACCAGCACCAGCAAAATGCCAACCCCGAACACGGTGCTGGCGGTGCGGAACCGCTTGAGCATGGCGTCCCGTTCTGCGGCCATCTGGGCGGCATACTCTGCCCGGCGGCGCGCCGCCATGGCGTTGGCGCGGTTGGCGCGGCGCATCCACCGGTCCACGAACAAAGCCACCCGCGGCCCTACCGTGAGGGACGCAATGGCCAGTATGAGCAAAAATTCGATCAGTCCGATTCGCATAAGCGCTTATCCTTATCTCTGAAAAACCTTGCGGACAGCGCACTGTCCTTTATCGCTAAAGTATAGCATTCCTGCGCAAAAAGGGCAAGCGGAGACAAAAAGAACTGCTACACAGCATCGTGCGGCAGCTCCGGTTTTCAGGGCTTCTTTCTCAGCCGTCTCTCGACCCGGTTGCGCAGAGGGCAGTACCATGTATAGTAGTGCCTCTTCAGCAGCCGCCGCAAAACGCGGCTGACCGCGCTGGGCTTCGGCTTCCAGCTTTCGGCATAGCGGTGGATGGAGTAGGTCTTGGGCGTCACCCGGAGCTTCCGGGTGGCAAACTCCATCGGGCAGAAATACTCTGCCGGAAAGATCTCCATTTCCGCGATGCTCTGCCTTGTGCCGTCTTTGCGCACGCCCAGCGCCTGCAATACCTTTGTATTCCGTTCCGGGCAGGGCGTCAGGTCCACGCTGCCGTCTGCCTTTAAAAAATCCAGCGCATCGTAATCCCGCAGCAGCGCCTGCACCACCGGGTTGCCCTTGCGTGCCCCGAACCCCAGCCCGGTGGCTACTTCGTTGTTGTTCTGAAAGCCCATAAACCCGGGCAGTTCCAGCAGCTCGTCCAGCGGGCGCACCAACTCCACGTCTGTATCCAGATAAATGCCGCCGTGCTCGTACACCACCGCCAGCCGCGCATAGTCCGATACAAAGGCATATTTCTTTGCCTCGTAGGCCTGCTGCGCGTAGCGGTTTGTGCCGATATCAAAGTTCTGCTCGTTCCATTCGATGATCTTGTAATCCGGGCAGTATTTCTTCCAGCTTTTCATACATTTGCGGTTCTCCGGGCTGATGGCCCCGCCGCCGAACCAGCAATAGTGGATGATCTTGGGGATACTCATGCCTGCTCCTCCTCTTTCACCGCAAACACCCCGTTCTCTACGACCCTATTTTATAAAAACGTCCGTTTTCTTGTCAAGTTTCCCCAGCGTATTTTTCCGTGCCTTCCCGTAAAAAGATTGCCGCCCCGCCGCCCGGTGTGGTATACTGGGAGCAGACGGTTTTGTTTTTCCAAACCATTCACTTAAAATTCACAGCTTTTTCCAATTCTTGCATTAAAATAGAGTTGTATATTGATATATGATAGGAGGAGTCCTGTTTTATGGCAAAGATCCTGATCGTTGACGATGAGCCCCGCATCCGGGAGCTGATCCACGAGCATTTGCAATATTCCGGTTACATCTGCGAGGAAGCCGGGGACGGCTCTGCGGCGCTGGCACAGCTGTCCGGCGGCGGGTTTGATCTGGTGATCTTAGACCTGATGATGCCCTTTATGGACGGCATGACCTGCCTGCGGGAGATGCGCGCCCGCCACATCAACACCCCGGTCATCATCCTGACCGCCCGGGGCGAGGAATACGACAAGCTTGCCGGGCTGGAAAGCGGCGCAGACGACTATGTGGTAAAGCCCTTCTCCCCCCGGGAGCTGGTGGCGCGGGTGCGCGCGGTGCTGAACCGCACCATGCCCCGCCCCACCGAGGCCGCCGATACCATGACCTTTGGCGAGCTGACCATCGACACTGCCAGCCATACCGTGCGGGTATCCGGCGAGGAAGTCGCCCTGACCCCCAAGGAGTTTGACCTGCTGGTATTTCTGGCCTCTAACAAGGGCATTGCCCTGAGCCGGGAAAAGATTTTGCAGAAGGTGTGGAACTACGACTACTTTGGCGAGGACCGCACCGTGGACACCCATGTAAAGATGCTGCGCGGCCATCTGGGCAAATGCCGCAGCTACATTGCTACGGTATGGGGCATCGGCTATAAGTTCGACCCCGATGCCGCCCGTTGACTGAAGGAGCGTGCGGAGCATGCGGCAAACCACCAAAGCACGGCATACCCTTGGAATCCGCGGGCAGCTGATGTGGTTTTTGTGCTTCATCTGCCTGTTTCTGCTGGGGCTGTTCTGGCTGCTGTCCACCCAGCTGCTGGAGCCTTTGTACACCAAGCACATCGAGACTCAGCTTACCAATCAGGCCGACAGCATCGTAGCGCGGCTGGACGATGCTATTGCCGAGGGCAAGGTGCTGTCCAGCTGGTCTTTTGGGCAGCTTGCGGTCAACAGTGATTTTTTTGATAAGCTCACGCTGGAACTGTACACCAAAGGCTCTTTGAACAGTTTCTGCGTGGATATCTCGGACACCACCCTGCACACCATTTATAAGATCGAGAACCAGTCCTTCTGCAACCTGCACGGCACCTATCTTTCAGACTCTGCCAACAACGATAAGATCATTGCCACTGCCCTTGCCATGCGCCGCAAGTGCCGCAGCGTGGGCAGCTTTGTGCAGACGCTCAACCCGCCCCGGCTCTCCGGTTCGGCGCAGCTATTGGTAGGGCGCATTACCGCCGACGGCAGCTATACCGTGCTGGTGACCACCAGCCTTGTGCACGTTACCGAGGCCGGCAAGGTGCTCAGCACTCTGCTGCCGCTGGCGGCGGCGCTGATCTTCGGCTTTGCCATGTCGGCGGCGTGGCTGTTCAGCGAGTGGTTCACAAAGCCGCTGCGCCAGCTTTCCAGCGCCGCACGGCAGATGGCGCTGGGCAATTACGCCGTGCAGGTGGACAACCGCCGCAACGATGAACTGGGCGACCTTGCCCGGGACTTTAACCACATGGCCGAGGAGGTGCAGCACGCGGTGCAGATGCAGCGCGATCTGCTGGCCAACGTCTCCCACGACCTGCGCACCCCGCTG
>CAJMQZ010000110.1 GCA_905215595.1 uncultured bacterium | reverse complement strand
TGCCGGGCAGGTTGGCAAGGATCATGCCAAATGCCATGGGCAGCAGGATCAGGGGTTCGAACTCCTTGACGATGGCGAGGTACAGCAGAAAGCAGCCCACGCAGATCATCACGGCGTACAGCCAGCCGCCGGGCTGGCCAAACTGTGCAAAGCCGGAACTTTGGAAAATACCGACCAGAGTATCAATAAACTGTGTCATGTTCTTCCTCCTGTGTTAAAACGGGGCCGTGGTGTCGTTCACACCGGCCTTGCCCCAGCCGTTGGTGCCGCGGCGCACCGCCTTAAGGGTGTACTTGCCATTGCCCATTGCGTGGATGGCGGCCATGATGGCAGCCACCACATCACCGGGAATGCCTTCCTCCACCTGGGGAGCCGGAGCAGCGGCCTGCTGCACCGGGGCAGCGGGCTTTGCAGGGGCGGCAGGCTTGGAGGCAGCAGCCTTTGCGGCAGCCTTCTTCTTGCCCAGACCGTCGAAGATCTTGCCCTCCAGCGTGATGATCGCCATCAGCAGCACGAGGATCAAGAACACCAGCACGATACCGGTAATGGTAACGACGACGTCAAAACCTAAATCCATGGTTTTTCCTCCTGTTTCTCAACGATTCGCAGCCGGTGCAGGCACCGGCCGCGAAAACACGATTTGGGAATAGTATACCTTATTTTCCCATTTAATTCAACAAAAATGGACAAATTTTCTTTTTTCCCGCAACATTCTTACCGGCGGCCGATACGCGGGGTGGCGTCGGTGAAGCCGGTCTCCAGCTTGTCGCCGATGCCAAGGCTCATGGCCGTGCCCAGGGCCACGCAGTTGACGGGGTCGGGCGAGACGGTCACTTCCACCTTCAGCTCCTGGGCCAGATACTCGGTCAGGCCGTGCAGCTGGGCACCGCCGCCGGTGAGCATGACGCCGTTGCGGTAGATGTCACCGGCCAGCTCCGGAGGGGTCTTTTCCAGCACCTGGTGAGCCGCCGTGCCGATCTGCTCGCTGAGCATCATCACCGGCTCGTACAGGTCATCGGTGGACACGTTCACGCGCACCGGCAGGCCGGTGAGCAGGCTGCGGCCCTTGATCTCCATGGTCTCGTGGAAATCGGTCTTTTGCGGGCAGCAGGCCACATGCTTTTTCAGCTCCTCGGCGGTGCGCTGGCCGATGGCGATGCTGTACTTGTTGCGCACATGCTTGAGGATCTCCTCATCGTAGTGGTTGCCGGCCACCCGCACGCTGGTGGCCTTGACCTTGCCGCCCAGGCTCAGCACGGCGATGTCGGTGGTGCCGCCGCCGATGTCGATGATCATGCGGCCGTCCGGCTGGGTGATGTCGATGCCGGAGCCGAGGGCGGCGGCGATGGGCTCGTCGATGAGGTACACCTGACGGGCACCGGCGGCCACCACGGCCTCCACCACGGCGTCGCTCTCAATGCCGGTGATGGCGGCAGGCACGCACACGGCCACCCGGGGCTTGACCATATGGGAGCTGTACACCTGCTTGACAAAGCGGCAGATCAGCTCCCGGGTCATGGTGTGGTCACTGATGACGCCATCCTTCAGCGGGAAGATAGCGGAGATATAGTTGGGCGTGCGTCCCACCATGGCCAGTGCTTTATCGCCGGCTTCCAGCACGGTGTTCTTGCGGGTATCCATCGCCACAACGCTGGGCTGATTGAGCACCACGCCCTTGCCCTCCTGCGCGATGATGATGGTAGTAGTACCAAGGTCGATGCCGATATCATTCTGTGCCATAATTGCCTGAATCCTTTCTCTGCGTTCCTCTATCATGTATGTAACGCCCGCAGCGGCGGGCAAAAAACAAAGACTGCTTTAGTATAACATAGTTGCGGCAAAAAGTATACAAGCTTTGCCGCTGTTCTGCGCGGTTTTATCAGGGGCTTTCCCCTTCTGTGCTGAGCTGCTCCAGCGGCTGTCCGGCCTGCAGCAGGGCGCACAGGCCGCTGTAACGCAGATTCTGCCGGATGTTGCTCATCATGCTGTTCACCACATCCCTGCGGCCCGCCACAACGCACAGCCTGCGCGCGCGGGTGACACCGGTGTAGAACAGGTTGCGGTAGCACAGCCTTGGCGGCACCTGCGCCACCGGCAGGATCACCGCCGGGAACTCACTGCCCTGACTTTTGTGCACCGTGATGGCGTAGGCGATCTCCAGCTCGTTCAGGTTTTCCGCCGGGTAGAGCAGCCGCCGGTCGTCCATACGCACCACCATGGAGCGCTCCCGCAGGTTGATGCTTTCCACGATGCCGATATCGCCGTTGTAGGCACCTACGCCCTGCTCACCGCCGATGCGGTTCCAGACGATCTCGTAGTTGTTGCGCACCTGCATCACCTTGTCCCCCACCCGGAACACCCGGGCGGCGCTTTGCAGCTGAGGTTTACCCTTCTGAGGCGGGTTGAGCAGGTTCTGCAACTCCACATTCAGCGCCTGCGTGCCGGTGGGGCCAAGCTTTGTGGGGCACAGCACCTGAATATCCCGGATGGGGTCAAAGCCGTAGCTCCGGGGCAACCGGGTTGTAACAAGGTCGCACACCAGACGCTGCGCAGCCTCGCCGTCGGTCTCCAGAAAGAAGAAGTCGTCGGTTTTGCTGCCCTTTTGCAATGGCTCGCCGGAGATGATATGGTGCGCGTTTTCCACGATGAGACTGCGTTTTGCCTGCCGGAAGATCTCGTTCAGGCAGACGGTGGGCACGCAGCCGGAGCGGATGACCTCGCTGAGGATGTTGCCCGCGCCTACACTGGGCAGCTGGTCGGCATCGCCTACCATAATAATACGGCAGGTGTAGCGCAGCGCCGCAATGAGCGCCTGAAACAGCTTGACGTCCACCATGCTCATCTCGTCCAGAATGACCACGTCACACTTGAGCAGGTTTTTGTCGTTGTGGATAAAGCTGACCACGCCGCCGGTGTAGTCCACCTCCAACAGACGGTGGATGGTGCTGGCCTTGCGGCCGGTCAGCTCGCTGAGCCGCTTGGCGGCACGGCCGGTGGGGGCACACAGCGCCACCCGCTCGGCCTGATTTTCCAGCAGCTGCAAAATGGCGTTGACGGTGGTGGTCTTGCCGGTGCCGGGGCCGCCGGTGAGCACAAGGCAGTTCTCGGTCATGGCCTTGCGGATGGCTTCCCTTTGCAGGGGGGCGTAGGCAAAGCCCTGCGTCAACTCTAAGATCTGGATGTTTTTATCCAGATCCCGGACGGTATTCTTGCCGCGCTTTGCCAGCAGATTCAGCCGGTCGGCAATGTCCTGCTCCGCAGACAACAGATCCGGCAGGTAAATATAAGGTACCGCATCGAACATTTTCACGCACAGTTCTTCCGTTTCGATGCAATGATCCAGTGCACGGGCCAGCTTTTCCGGCGGCTGATGGATGAAGTTGGAGGCAGTGGCCAGCAGCTGTGCCCGGGGCAGGCAGGTGTGGCCGTTGCCCGCATTATGGCGCAAAGTGCGCAGCAGGGCAGCCTCCAGCCGCTGGGCGCAGTCCCCTTCCATGTGGTAATACTGGGCGATGCTGTCCGCGTGGCGGAAATCCAGCTGCAGCGGCTCGCCGCACAGCAGATAGGGGTTGGACGCAATAGCCTGCATTGCCCCCACGCCAAAGGCCTTGAACACCTCCATGGCCTTGCGGGGACTGATCTCGAACTGCGCCAGATAGGCGATGAGCTCCCGCATGCCGAACATCCGCTTGAACTCCTGCTGGATGCGGTCGGCTTTATCTGGCGAGATGCCTGGAATCTTGGTCAGCCGGGCGGGGTCGTTGGCGATAACCTCCAGCGCTTCAGCCCCGAACATATCAATGATCTTATCCGCAGTTTTTGCGCCGATATACGGCAGAGAACGGCTGGCCAGAAAGGCGTACACCGCTTCCAGATCCTTGGGCATATCGGTCTCGCATTCCTGCGCGTGGAACTGGCGGCCATAGGTGGCATGGTTTTCGTACCGGCCGCGGCAGACGACGCTTTCCCCTGCGTGCAGCTCGCCTACAATGCCGCAGACTACCGTGAGTACCCCGCCGCCGGAGATCTCGAACACCACATAGCCGTTATCTTCGTTCTCGTAGATGATATCCTCCACGACGCCTTCGAGCTGTTCCAGCTGCTCGTCCACCAGCTCCACCTCCTTTTGCACAGATATTATAAGTATAGCCCTTTTGTCGGGATTTGTAAATTGTAGAATCCGCAAAATCCCCGGGCGGCTCTCGCCTTTTTCCGGCGGTTGTGCTATACTGGGCGCAAACACTACGTCACGAAATGAGGAGCAACAATGGAGATCATCATTCATCAGGCCATTCTGCACGTTCTGGATACCACCATGGATGCGCCGGTGCTCAGCGGCGGGCCCATGGAGCTGACAGCCGAAAAGAACGCCTACCTGCAAAATCACATTGAAAAGCTGCTGGCCAGCGACGACATCCGCCAGTGCCGCCCGCTGCCGGATTCGGCCTTTAAAAATGAACTGGAGCACAATCAGGACTTTGTGGATCTTTCCTGCCGCATTGCCGGGGTGTTGTTCGACTATATGCACGCCCACACCACCATCCCCGGGGCAGACCTTGCCGTGGTGGATTTTACCCGGGACGGTGCGCCGTGGCTGGGCATTCTGAAGCTGAACTACAAAAACGGTTACACCCACTACACGGAGACCGTAGAGGGTGCACCGGTGAACTCCATCATCCAGCAGCGCGCCTGCCTGCCCACCCAGAGCGGCAAGGTAGAGGAGGGCGCACTGGTAGACCTGACCGATTACTCCATGCGTCTGCTGGAAAAGAAGTACGATATTGACGGCCACAAGGAGTTTTATCTCTCCACCGTGGTGTTCCAGTACACCACCGCTCAGCCGGAAAAGAAAAAACTGCAGGCCATTCAGGAAGCCGCCGTGCAGGCTGTGCAGGAAAACTACGCCGAAACGCCCCATGTGGAGGCACAGGTGGCCATGATGATCGCCAATCAGGCCGCCGACAACGACAATCAGGTGTCCATCCAGCAGGTGCGCCAGCAGCTGGAAGAGGAATATCCTCTCGCCGCCGTGCCCTTTGACGACTATGTGGAAAAGAGCGATGTCATTGACAGCGCCGCCCAGCCGGTGACCGTGACCCCTGCCCGCATCCGCCGGATGGAGAGTCGCAGCCTGCGCACCGCCAACGGCATTGAGGTAAAGATCCCCACTGAGCTGTTGAACGCCGAATCCGAGGTAGAATTCCTGCACGCCGATGACGGCAGCATTTCCCTGCTGATCAAAAATGTCATTTTGTAAGCTGTAACTGCAAAATCTTGCAAAACCCTGCGTTTAGCCTTGCGATCCGCAGGGTTTTGTGCTATACCAGTGTTGTATCTTTCGTAGTATACGCGTTACGACCTTAGAGGAGGAAATTTTATGGAACTGGCTCTCATCACCGCGCAGCAGGTCGCGGTCTTGTTCCTGCTGATCGGCACAGGCATGGTGGCGGTCAAAACCGGCGTGCTCAAGCTGGAAAACAAGCAGGCGCTTTCCAATCTGCTGGTGTACATCATCGTACCGGCCATGGTGGTAAACTCTTACCGCATGGAGTTCAGCGCCCAGATCCTGCGCAATTTGCTGGCGGCTTTTGGTATGAGCGTCCTGTCCGTGCTGCTGGGCACCGTAATCACCCTGCTGCTCACGGCACGCAAGACCGGCAGCCGGATGCCCATTTTTCGGTTTGCCTGCATTTTTTCCAACGCGGCATACATGGGCTTCCCGCTCATTTCGGCGCTGTTCGGCTCCGAGGGTCTTTTGTATGCCAGTGCCTACGTTACCGTGTTCAACATCCTGCTGTGGACGCTGGGTTATGGCCTTGTCAGCGGAGGTTCCAGTGTAAAAGAGGTTGCCCGCAGTCTGGTGCGCACCCCGGTACTGTATGCCATTGTGGTGGGGCTGGGCATCTATCTGCTGCAGATCCCGCTGCCTGCCCTGATCACCCAGCCGCTGGAGTTGTTGGCCGGGGTGAACACGCCGCTGTCCATGCTCATCACCGGGATGCTGATCGCCGCCGGTGACGTGCGCAGCATCGTGACCGACAAGCACATCTGGAAGCTTGCCTCCGTGCGTATGCTGCTGATCCCGGCGGCTACGCTGGCGCTATTCGGGGTGCTGGGCTTCCACGGCACTGCCGCACAGGTGGTAACGCTGCTGGAATGCTGCCCGGCGGCCGCCATCACCTCGGTATTTGCAGTGCAGTTCGGCCACGATGAGCACTTTGCCGCCGGAAGCGTGGTGCTGACTACCCTGCTCAGCATCATCACCCTGCCGCTGTGTGCGTTGATCATCACCATGGTGATGTAAAACGCCGTGCAGTGGTGCTGTATTTATATTGTAAGAAGAATGATTTGAAACGCCCTCCGCATTTGCTCTGGGCATAGTCGGCGGAAAATGTATTCTAAATTTCGGAGAAGCGGAACACCTGCGGGCGTTCCGCTTCTCCTTTTTTCACAGGAGGGGTCGTGACGGAAAACGGCAGTTGCAGCGCCGCTTTCTACAGAAGCGCGGCGCTGCGGACATTTCCGGCCATTGCCACACAAAACAAAAAAGCCATCGCTTTTGCATTTCTGCATCAACGATGGCTTCGTATTGGAGCGGCCGACGAGGCTCGA
>CAJMQZ010000109.1 GCA_905215595.1 uncultured bacterium | reverse complement strand
ACAACGAAAGCGAGATCCTGGTGGGCCAGAGCCTTGAAAAGCTGGCCCATGGCCGCACCACCCTGACCATCGCCCACCGCCTGACCACCATCAAGGACTACGACCGTATCCTTGTGCTGGGCGAGGAGGGCATCGTGGAAGAGGGCACCCACGCCCAGCTGCTGGA
The DNA here is from genome assembly GCA_905215595.1 of uncultured bacterium. Classification (GTDB taxonomy): domain Bacteria; phylum Bacillota; class Clostridia; order Oscillospirales; family Ruminococcaceae; genus Faecalibacterium. Next base: position 6,515 of record CAJMQZ010000109.1, on the reverse strand, counting down.
AAAGCAGGGCGTCTACTACCGCCTGTGGAACCAGCTGCCCGCAGAGGATGGGGAGTAAAAGCGCCTGAAATACAAAAAAGACACCCGAAAGGGTGTCTTTTTTCTGTATGGGCCAGGCAGGACTTGAACCCGCGACCAAGCGGTTATGAGCCGCCAGCTCTGACCAACTGAGCTACTGGCCCGTATGTGGTGCTGCATTGCTGCAACACGCACTAGTATAACAAAAACCGCGCAAAAAGGAAAGCATTTTCCGCAAAAATCATTTGGTGCGGTGAGCATCCAGCTTTTGCAGCATAAATTCGTCCAGCATGGCGGGCGGGAACAGCGGCTCCTTGTAGCCAAAAGCCTCCCGGATGAAGATCAAAGTCACCACGGTCTGGCGGCCGGGGTCCAGCCGCAGGGTGTACAAAGTGTCCAGCGGCTGCTGGCTGGGCTGATGCAGCGTCAGGTGCAGCAGAAAGCTGCCGTCGTTCTCCCGGCGGCACTCGTAGGCAAAGAGGTCGGTGTCGCTGCGGGTGTCCAGACGGTCAAAGCACTCGTCCAGCGCAAGGCCGGTACGGAACTCGGACAGGCCGGCGGGGCCGTACTGGCTGCGGCGGGTTGTTTCCCGCCGGGAGAGCAGGTACACGATGATGCCCAGCGCGCAGGCTAAAAGGCAGACGGAAACGACAGCGTTCATGGAAAGACCTCCCCCAAAAGAGTTTTCCTTATTGTAACACAACCTGCGGGGGTTTGTGCTATAATATTTACAATTCTTTTTAAATTTTTCTGCAAGCCGGGCGCAAACGCCCGGGGGAGGGCTTCATGAAGCTTAAATTTACACGCAAGACATGGTATTTCTTTTTGCTGGCTGCTGCTGCGGTGTCCATGCTGGGCGGCTTTGCCGTGCTGGGCGGAATGGATTTTTCCGGGCTGGAAATGATCGTGTTCTGCCTTACCGGCATCGCGGTGCTGTTTCTGGCGGCGCAGAAGGGCGCACCGGCAAAGGAAAAGCGCAACTACACCGGTGTGTTCGTGGTGCTGATGCTCAGCAAGCTGGGTGCCAGCGGCTGGGCGGGCGATATCTGCTCGGCGCTGGTGTGGCCTGCCTTGCTGGCAACGGAGTACGAGCGCGGCAGACCCATCCAGCGGCAGCTGCAGCTGGTGAGCGCCGCCGAGGTGCTGCGGCTGGTGTTCTGGATGCTGACCAAGTACGCGGGCATGAGCGGCCTTGCCTTCTGGACGAACATCATGTTCGTGCTGCTGACCTGCGCCCGGGGCTGGGCGGGGCTTACCCTGTATAAGACGCAGGAGGAGACCCTGTGACCCAGCGCCGCAGGACGTCTAAAAAAGCCAAGGCGAAACGCCGCTTTGGCCGCAGAGCCTTTCTGACCGGGGCGGGCGTTGCCGCCTGCGGGTTGGCGGGGTGGTATCTGCGGCAGAAAAGCGATGCAGACCACACTGCTGCCTCCGGGCAGGATACGCCCCCGGCACCCAACCCCGCCCTGCCCGCCGGAGAGTGGCGGGCGGTGTGGGTGAGCTATCTGGACTGGGCGCTGCTGGATTTCTCCACCGAGGACACCTTCCGCGCCGGGGCGGCGCAGCTGCTGGACAATTGCGCCGGGCTGGGGCTGAACACCGTACTGGCGCAGGTGCGCCCCTTCGGGGATGCGCTGTACCGCAGCAGTTTGTTCCCGTGGAGCCATCTGTGCACCGGGGTGCAGGGAAAGGACCCCGGCTTTGACCCGCTGGATGTCTTTCTTACCGAGGCGCACCGCCGGGGCATCGGGGTGGAGGCGTGGGTCAACCCCTACCGCCTGCGCTCCTCGGCGGCGATGCCGCCGAATCTGGCGGAGAATAATCTGGCCAACACCCACCCGGACTGGCTGTGCACCGCCGGGGAGGGGCTGTACCTGAACCCCGCCGTGCCCGCTGCCGCAGACTATGTGGTGCAGGGGGTGGCAGAGCTTTTGCAGAACTACCCGGTGGACGGCATCCACTTTGACGATTACTTTTACCCCACCACCGACGCCGCTGTGGACGCGGTGCAGTTTGCGGCAAGCGGCGCAGCCGACCTTGCCGCGTGGCGGCGGCAGAACGTCACCGCGCTGGTGGCGAAAGTGTACCGCACCGTGAAGGCGGCAGACCCCACCCTGCGGTTCGGCATCAGTCCGCAGGGCAACCCGGACAACGACCTTGACCAGCAGTACAGCGATGTGACCGCATGGCTGGCGGCGGGCGGGGAGGAAAAGGTCATCGACTACCTCTGCCCGCAGGTGTACTGGGGCTACGGCTTTACCTTGCAATCCGGAAGCACCCGCTTTGCCTTTGAAAACATCGTCCCGGCGTGGCTTAGCTACCCCCGGGCGGGGGATGTGGCGCTGTATTTCGGGCTGGGTGCGTACCGGGTGGGCACCGGGGACGGCGGCGCGAACCCGGACAGCGTATCCGGCTGGAGCACCGGCAGTGCGCTGGCGGCACAGGTAAAGGACTTACGGCAGCAGGCGGCGGGCGGCTGGGCACTGTACCGCTACGGCAGTCTGTTCGGGGCGGAGGCTCCCGCGCTGGCCGAGGCCGAGTGCGCAGCGCTGCGGGCGCTGAATACGTGAAAATTTGTGCAGAAACAGGCGGCAAACCGCACAAAATAAATGCAGGTATCTTGTGCAGAGCGGCAAAATGCGGTATACTTATCCTGTATCTGCCCGTTGGCAGAGACGCACGAAAAAGAAAAGTTTCTTTGTTTCTATGAGGAAAGCTATGAAGATGAAAAAACAGCTTTTGGCATTGCTGCTGGCGGCGGTGATGGTGTTTAGCCTGACCGGCTGCAAGGAGACCCTGAAAAAGGTGGCGCAGAAGGTGACCGGCCACTCCGAGGAAGTGCAGGAGGAGGACACCACCCGCTGGGCGGAAGCCACCACCGACCCGCTGATCATTCAGGGCATTGCGGATGCCTCGGCAAAGTATGCCACCGCCACCGCAGACGGCTGCCTGTACGCGGTATTCAACGGGATCTGGAGCCGCAACACCGGCTACTTTACCGTGCCGGGCGGCAGTTTGAACATTATGGCCTGCGGCACCGCCGAGGGCACCCAGAAGTTCAAGGTGGCACTGTGGAAAAAGGTGGACGGCGGCGCAGAGTATGTGCCGGACAGCACCTACTATGTCAAGACCGATGGCACCGACTACCGCTGCACCATTTCCGGGCTGGACCCGGCGGCGCAGTACCGTGTGACCATCTCGTATGATTCCAGTCGGTACTACCTGTACGGCCTGATGAAGGTGGAGGGCATTGCCGGATGACGAACCAGACGAAAAATTCAATGCTGCTGATGCTGTGCGCCCTGATCTGGGGCACAGCCTTTGTGGCGCAGAGCGCCGGCTCCGGCATGGGCGCGTTCTCCTTTCTGGCGGGGCGCAGCTGGATGGCGGTTCTGGTGCTGATCCCAACGGTCAAGGCGTTTGACGCCTTGCACCACCGGCAGGGCAGGCCGGACGGCAAGCCCAAGACCGCTGCCGAGCGCAAGCTGCTGCTGAAAGCCGGGCTTGTGTGCGGCACGCTGCTGTTTTTGGCCAGCGCGGCGCAGCAGCTGGGCATCACGCTGGACCCCTCTACCGCAAAGGCGGGCTTTCTGACCGCCATGTATGTGGTGCTGGTGCCGGTGTTCGGCCTGTTTCTGGGCCGCAAGGGCAGCGCACAGCTGTGGGTGAGCATGGCCATTGCCGTGGTGGGGCTGTATCTGCTGTGCATGAAGGACGGCTTTGGCAGCATCCAGAGCAGCGACTGGCTGCTGCTTTTGTGCGCGGTGCTGTTCAGCTTCCAGATCATGGCGGTGGATCATTTCTCCCCGCAGATGGACGGCGTGCGCCTGAGCCTTGTGGAGTTTTTTGTGGTGTCGGTGGAAAGCACCGTAGCGGCGTTTTTGTTCGAGCAGCCTGCCATGGCAGAATTTGTCATCTACGCCGGGCCTATCCTGTACTGCGGCGTGATGTCCAGCGGCGTGGCCTACACCCTGCAGATTCTGGGTCAGCGGGACCTGAACCCCGCCGTGGCCAGCCTGATCATGTGTCTGGAAAGCGTGTTCAGCGCCCTGGGCGGCTGGCTGCTGCTGCACCAGAACCTTTCCTTCCGGGAGTCTACCGGCTGCGTGCTGCTGTTTGCCGCCGTGGTGCTGGCGCAGCTGCCCCTTGGCCGCCTGATGCGGAGCAGGGCCTGACGTGGCGGCAAAGCCGTGCGCCCAGCTGCGCAGCGTGGAGGGCATCCAGTATGAGCTGGTGCGCAAAAAGGTAAAGCAGCTGCATCTGCGGGTGCGCAGCAACGGCACCGTGATGGTAAGCATCCCTTTGACGGCCAGTCTGGAGCAGGCTGACCGTTTTGTGCTGCAAAACGCCCAGTGGATCCGGGATACCCGGGTGAAAAACATTACCAAGCTGAACAGGGACAACGCCGACCTGCCGGATAAAGCCACGGCACTGGCCTACTTTACCGCCATGAGCGATAAGGTCTACCCGGCCTTTGCCGGGGTGCTGGGCGGGCAGAAGCCCATCCTGAAAGTGCGCAGCATGACAAGCTGCTGGGGCGTGTGCTGCCCGGCTAAGCGGCAGATCACCCTTGCCTTGCAGCTGTATAACCAGCCCCCTGCGGCGCAGATCTATGTGGTAGTACACGAGTACTGCCACTTTTTGCAGTTGAACCACAGCCCGGCCTTCTGGGCAGAGGTGGAAAAGCTGCTGCCGGACTGGAAAGCCCGGCGGGAGCTGCTGAAAAGATAATCTATCGTAAAAACGGAGGGAAATTCCCTTGGAAAACGAAAAAAAGACCGGCGATAAATATTCCAAACTTGCTGGTAACACCCTGATCTTTGCGATCTCCAGCTTTTCGTCCAAGCTGCTCACTTTGATCGTACAGCCCTTTCTGACCTACGCCATGGCGGAGATCTCGGATCTGGGTCTGTCCAAGATCCTGAGCCAGTACGCAAACCTGCTCATCCCCTTTGTGTCCATGGGCATGTCCAACGCCATCATCCGCTTTGGTCTGGACAAGGGCAACAGCGAAAAACAGGTGTTCACCAACGGCCTACTCACCATTCTGGGTGGTTTTGGCATTCTGGTGCTGTGCTGGCCCATCACCCAGTTTTTGCCGGATATGGCGCAGTACGGCCTGCTGATCTACATTTATGTGCTCATGAGCTGTCTGCGCACCCTGTGCACCCAGTTCGTGCGCAGCCGCCAGTGGAATAAGCTGGTGGCAGTGGACGGCGTGCTGTGCACCGTGGCGACCATGGCGTTCTATGTGCTGTATCTGGTGGGCTTCAAGTGGGGCGCAAACGGCTACCTGCTGGCCATTATCAGCGGTGACCTGACCAGCGTGCTGTTCTTGCTGTTCACCGGCAAGCTGTGGAACTATGTGGAGCTGAAGGGCATCAACAAAAAGCTGTGGCGGCAGATGCTCAACTTCTCGCTGCCCATGATCCCGGCGCAGATCAGCTTCTGGATCATCAATGCGTCCGACCTGTTCTTTGTGCGCGAAATGTGCGAAGGGCTGGACGGCCGCACCGGCAACGCATGGAGCGGCCTGCTTTCCACCGGCTACTTCCTGCCCACCATCCTGACCACGCTGGGCCTGATCTTCTACGATGCGTGGCAGCTTTCCGCCGTCACCGAGGAGGAAGGGCGTGCGCGGTTCTTTACCCAGATCTTCCGCACCTATTCCAGTGTGCTGTTCTGCTGTGCGGCGGGCATTATCTGGCTGTGCCGCCCGGTGATGCACGTCATGAAGTCCAACTATTACTACGCATGGCACTTTGTGCCCTTCCTCGTGCTGGCTTCCACCTGCAGCTGCTTCAACCAGTTCATGAACAGCGTGTACGTTGTGACCAAAAAGTCGCAGCGCAGCATGGTCACCATGATGGCGGGTGCCATCAGCAACTGCATCATGAACTACTTCTTCATCAAGTGGTGGGGGCCTGTGGGTGCGACCTATGCGTCCTTCCTTGGTCTTGCGCTGGTGTTCACCCTGCGTGCGGTGGACGCCCGCCGCATGATCGGGATGCGCGTCCACCCGGCGCGGGTGCTGGCAAACGCCGCCGTGCTGGTTTTTGAAGCCTTTGTGCTGCTGGCAGAGCCGCCGCTGTACGGGCTGTGGACGGGGCTGATCACGCTGGTTATCATCCTGTACAACTTTGCGGGCGTATGGGCGATGGCGCGGGTGCTGCTGCCCCGTCTGCTGGGCCGCCGGGGCAAGGCGCTGGTAGCCGCCGTGGACGGCTGGCTGAAGCCGAAAAAGGCGTAAAGCGGGACGATTTTGAATGGCCGCCGCGTGCGCTTTGGCCATATTCAGCGGAAAAATTATTTATAAGTTCGGAATACCGGAGCGTCTGCGGACGCTCCGGTATTCCATTTTCACGGGAGGGGTCGTGGAGGAAAACGGCATTTGCAGCGCCTGCTTCCTGCGGAAGCGGCGGCGCAGCGGGGGAGGCCTGAGCTTGCCTTTAGCGGGAAAACCCTCTCAGTCATCGCTGCGCGATGCCAGCTCCCCC
>CAJMQZ010000108.1 GCA_905215595.1 uncultured bacterium | reverse complement strand
AGATCTTCTTCAAGATCGTGTTCCCCATCCTGAAGCCTACCATGATCTCCACCGCTATTCTGGAGACCATGTGGGTGTGGAACGACTATCTGCTGCCCACGCTGGTGCTGGATATCAAGAAGTACCGCACCATCCCCATGGCGATCCAGTATTTCCGCGGCGGCTACGGCCGCGTGGAGCTGGCTCCCATGATGGCCTGCATTATCATTGCGATCATCCCCATCATTATCCTCTACATGACCTGCCAGAAGTACATCATCGAGGGTGTCGTGGCCGGTGCTGTAAAGGGCTAAGGAGGTGCACGGTATGCGTGCAAGCGGCATTTTGATGCCGGTGTTCAGTCTGCCGGGGCCTTTTGGCATCGGTACGCTGGGCAGTGAAGCGACCGCATTCGTTGATTTTCTGGCTGAGGCAAAACAGACCTATTGGCAGATCCTGCCCATCGGCCCTACCGGCTATGGCGACAGCCCCTACCAGAGCTTTTCCGCCTTTGCCGGAAACCCCTACTTTATCGATTTTCGGCTGCTGGCGGCAGATGGCTATCTGACCGCCGAAGAGATCCCCGCCGCGCAGCCGGTGAGCACCGTTGACTACGGTGCTCTGTACAACCAGCGCCCGGTGCTGCTGAAAAAGGCCGCTGACCGGCTGCTGGCAGCCCCCTCCCCTGCTTATGAAGATTTCTGTGCGGCACAGAGCTTTTGGCTGGAGGACTACGCCCTGTTCATGGCGGTAAAGGCCGAGCAGGGACAGGCCGGTCTTGCCGACTGGCCGGACGCACTGCGCTGCCGGGAGCCGGAAGCCATTGCCTCCGCAAAGGCACGGCTGGCTGACCAGATCTGCTACCACAAGGCAGTGCAGTTCTTCTTCTATACCCAGTGGAACGCACTGAAGGCCTATGCCAACCGCAAGGGTGTCCTGCTGGTGGGCGATATCCCCATCTACGTCAGCCCGGATTCCAGCGACCTGTGGACCCACCCGGAGCTGTTCCAGACCGATGGACAGATGCACCTGACCCATGTGGCAGGCTGTCCGCCGGATGCCTTTGCGGCAGACGGTCAGCTGTGGGGCAACCCGCTGTACGATTGGCCCGCCCACAAGGCCACCGGCTTTGACTGGTGGAAGCGGCGCATGAAGCACGCCACCTCTATCTACGATGTGGTGCGCATCGACCATTTCCGCGGCTTTGAGAGTTACTATTCCATCCCTGCCGGAAGCACCACGGCTGCGGGCGGTCACTGGGAAAAAGGTCCCGACCGGGACTTTATCCACGCCATGCAGCAGACGCTGGGCGGCGGCAATATCATCGCCGAGGATCTGGGCTACTTGACCCCGGAGGTGAAGGCGATGCTGGCCGAAAGCGGCTACCCGGGCATGAAGATCATGCAGTTTGCCTTCGACAGCCGGGAGTCGGGTAACTATCTGCCCCATACCTACCCCCGCAACAGTGTGGTGTACACCGGCACCCACGACAATGTGACCACCGAGGGCTGGCGCAACAACGCCAGCGCCGAGGATGTGGCTTACGCCTGCCGGTATCTGCGCTGCACACCGGAGAACCTGACTGAAGGCATGATCTGCGCATGCCTTGCCAGCGTTTCGGACACCGCCATCATCCCGCTGGCAGACTGGCTGCATCTGGGCAGCGAGGCCCGCATCAACACCCCCAGCACACAGGGTGCGAACTGGCACTGGCGGCTGACGCAGTCCCTGCCCGCTGCATTGGCCGGGCATATCGCCGAACTGACCACGCTGTATGAACGCGTGCCGGAAAAACTGTGACCCCACTTTCCTTTCACCTAGCAACCTGTAAAATACATAAGGCATCTGCTTTATCCGCTGCTGCGTCCCGCACAGCGGGCACGGGCAGATGCCTTTATTTTTGGCCTTTTTCAGCGCGTTTTTGCTACAACATTTTTTCGCCGTAAAAAAGCAGGAGCTTTGCATGTTTATAGCGTATTCAAGTCAGTTTTATAGCGCATCGTCACAATATATTCACAAATGTATCATGATTTTCAAACCCGCGCTCTCTTGTCATTTTTGTGCAGATATGCTACAATTTAGTTACTAGATGAACTGCCCCTTGGGGAGTTCTGTGTGCGAAAGGAGTTTTCCATCATGGATCATACATATCAGCGCCCGCTGCAGCTGCCCGCCTGCTGCTCTGTGCTCTCTGCCGAGGAGATGACCTATACCGAGGGCGGTGCCCTTTCTATCAACATCACTCCGGAGCAGGTGATGGCCTTTGGCATCAATGCCACGGTAAACCTGCTGGGCATGATGGGCCGCTATGCGTTCCAGGCTGCAGTTTCCGGTATGCAGAATGCCCTGAACGATGGTTTGGGTGTTGGTGATGCAATTGGGCACTACTGGGGCAAGCTGAACACTTGGAGCAAGGTCGCCACGGTCGGTCTGGCCGGTCTGGGCGGTTACTACGCCTATATTCAGGCACGTAGCATTTATCTTTCCCTCAAGGGTTTTGTGACCGAGCTCAAGGATGCCGTTGACCAGTATAAGGCTGACAAACAGGCCGCACAGGAGGCCGATCAGCAAAATTGCCTGCCCACACTGGTAGCTCTGTGCTGATCTTCGATCGACCCGGAAAGGAGTGTTCTTATTTATGAAAAAGCTTCAGCTGCCCTCTTCCTACGCAGCCCTCTCCCCCGAGGAGCAGCGCGCTGCCTTTGGCGGCAGCGAATTCGGCGATGCTGTCGGCAGCTTTTTTGACAATCTGCACTTGAATGATTTCTTCTGGAACGGTGGGCTGATCTCGTTTTCCTTCACCTTTGTGCCCATGCTGCTTTTCCGCATGATCAAGACAGGTGTGCAGACCGGGATCAAGCTCTCTCAGCAGATCGGCCGCCTGCTTGGCATCACCCGCGAGGCTACCGTCACTGCCGTCCAGTATCTGGATAGTGCACAGCAGAGAAACACCCAGCCGGTCGAGAACTCTCTTCCTCAGCCTTTTTCGCTGCAACAGTAAGCCATAAAAATATGCCGTGCATCCCGGAGTATTCCGGCCATGCACGGCTTTTTGTTTTGTTCAGATCACACGGACTGCACCCTGCTCCCGTAGGCGCAGCACATGGCAGCTGCCCTGCCCGAACACCCGCTCAATGACTTCATGATACCGCCCGAGCAGCCGCCCGGGCACATAGGCTTGGATGGTGCCTGCAAAGCCGCCGCCCTGCATCCTCCACGCGCCCTCGGTGCCTTCCAGAATGCTCTGGCTCAAAGCCAGCGCCACCGACAGCCCCTGATGCCGCACATCCGCTGTGCAGTACACGTTCTGGCACAGTGCAAAGGAAGCCTGTCCGCTCTGCTTCACCAGACCTGCAAACACGGGGAACTGCTTTGCATAAAGCGCATCCCGCTGTGCCAGCGTGCGGGCATTCTCCTCAAAATAATGGATCGCCCGCAGCACCGCACGGTCTCCGCAGCGGCTGCGCAGGGCAGGCAGTGCCGCCCAGAATGCCGTCTGTTCCACCTGACCCAGCAACGGCTTACCAAAGCAGGCGGCCACCTGCTCCATCTCCTGCCGGATGGCTGCAAACTCGCCGGTCAGTTCGCTGTGGCTGCCCCGGGTATCGGTGACGCAGAGGAACATTCCTTCCGGCAGCAGACCGTCTGCATGGAGCTTTTCGATCTTTGGGGTGCGCGGTTCTGCAAAATCCGCAAAGATAATGCCGCCCACCGCACTGGTCAGCTGATCCAAAAGACCGCTGGGCTTGCCGAAATAGGTGTTTTCCGCATACTGGCAGATGCCTGCCAGCTCCGCCGGGGTTAGCCCGGTGCTGTATACCTCGTTCCAGATGAAGGCCATGCCCATCTCAAACGCCGCCGAGCTGGACAGCCCGGAGCCGCGCAGCACATCGCTGGCAGTATAGGCATCAAAGCCTCCGATCTGCTTGCCCACCGCGCGGAAGCCCTCGGCAATGCCGCGGATCAAACTGGCCGAGTGAGTGCTCTCCCCTGCCTGCGGCTCTGCGGTGGCAAGATCAATGACATCCAGCTTGTTGAACCCCCGGGACTTGACCCGCACATAGCCATCTGTGTTGCGGGCCGCCACCGCCACCAGATCCAGCGTGACCGCCGCCGCAAGGCCGTAGCCCCCCTGATGATCCGTGTGGTTGCCGCCCAGCTCTGCGCGCCCGGGTGCAGAGTACACCTGCACCTGCCGCCCTGGGCCGAAATACAGCTCGAACTGCTCCAGCGCGGCCGCATAGCGCCCGCGCTGCCGGTGCAGCACCGCCGGGTCTGTCCCGTAAAGTGCAGCAAGTGCGGCGTCCCAGCTGCCCTGCAGGATCTGTTTTCTGAGTTGTGCACTGGTGGCCATGACAGCTCCTCCCCTCCAGAATGAACGATTCTGCTCTTTTTGCCTATTGTAAAGCATTTCGGGCTTTTTTTCAATTTATTTGACCTAAAAATCCAAATTTCGGCGTCAGTTGCAAAGAATAAGATGTACTTTTGTTGAATTTGCAGGGCGTTCTATGGTATACTGGGTGCAGAATGTGACAGGACGGAGGTAAAGCTGCCATGCCAGACGTTTATAAGCAATCCTTTAAGCAGAACTATACCAACAACATTGAATTGTCCATCTTCAATTGCGGCCTGGAGCGCTGCGCTCCGGGGCAGACATGGGGTCCCGGTATCCGCGACCACTACCTGATCCATCTGGTGGTATCCGGCAAGGGCATCTTTGAGGTAGGCGGCCGCACTTGGGAGGTAAGCGAGGGCGATCTGTTCTTCGCCCGCCCCAGCCAGCTGATCCGCTACACCGCCGACGAGCAGCAGCCGTGGGAGTACAGCTGGGTGGGCTTTAACGGTGCCTGTGCCCACAAGCTTGCTGCGCAACTGCCCTTTACGGACGATGCCCCCGTGCACCACACCAGCGACCCGGACGGGATGCGGGCAGCCCTGAACAACATCTATTCCTCCCGCGGATTGCAGCCGCAGGACGAGGCCGCCATGGTGGGGTATCTGTACCTGTTCATCGCCGCATTGATGCGGGAGACCAGTGCAGGCAAGCCTCACACGGCCTCCTCTTCCAGCCAGTATGTGCTGAACGCCATCAAGTACATCCAGTTCAACTACTCCCACGACATCTCCATTGATGATGTAGCCAAGAGTGTGGGGGTTTCCCGCAGCCACCTGTACCGGGTGTTCATGTTGAACGTGGGCAAAAGCCCCATCGACTACCTGACCGAGTACCGCATCAACGAAGCCTGCAAGCTGCTGCGCGCAGGCAACCTTTCCATTGCGGAGGTGGCGGTGTCGGTAGGCTTCTTTGACCAGTTCTACTTCTCGCGGGTGTTCAAGCGCGCCAAGGGCGTGCCGCCCAGCAAGTATTTTGCCGCCCAGCAGGACGCCGACCCGGCAGGCCCTGCCCAACTGTAACCTGAGCCCATCACACAAGGAGAAACCATGCCTTTACAGAAAAACCAGATCCTGACCCTGCGCATTGAGCGCCTTTCCAGCGACGGCAGCGGCGTTGCACACAGTGCCGATGGCGAGGCCGTGTTCGTACCCGGCACTGCTCCGGGGGACGAAGCCCGGGTGCGCATTGTAAAGGACTGCGGCCGGTATGCCTTTGGCATTCTGGACGAGCTGCTCACCCCCTCGCCGGACCGCATTCCGGTGGACTGCCCGGTAGCAGGCCCCTGCGGCGGGTGCAGCCTGCGGCATCTGGACTACGCCGCAGAGCTGCGCGCCAAACAGGAAAGCGTGTTGGATGCCTTCCGCCGTATCGGCGGGCTGGAGGTTCCGGTGCTGGATATCCTGCCCTCCCCGGAGGTGGACCGCTACCGCAACAAGGTGCAGTTCCCTGTGGGCGTGGACAAGAGCGGTGCGCCTTGCATCGGCTTTTTCGCCGGACGCACCCACCGCATCGTCCCCTGCCCGGACTGCAAGCTGCAGCCCAGCGTGCTGAACGAGATCGGCAATGCGCTGTGCGCCTTTTTTGCACAGCAGGGCATCCGCCCCTACGATGAGCAGAGCGGCAAAGGTCTGGTGCGGCACATCTTCCTGCGGCGCGGTGCGCACAGCGGGCAGATCATGGTGTGCCTTGTATGCACCCGGGCAAAACTGCCCCACGCAGAGCAGCTTTGCACCGTGCTGCGGGAGCAGTTTCCGGCTATCAGCACTATTTTGCTCAACGTCAATGCCAAAAACACCAACGTCATTTTGGGCAGCGAGAACCATATCCTGTACGGTCCGGGCTACATTGAGGACACTCTCTGCGGCGTACCGGTGCGTCTGGGGCCGCTGTCCTTCTATCAGGTCAACACGCTAGCCGCCGAGCGGCTGTACGGGGTTGCCGCGCAGTACGCGCAGCTGACCCCGGACGACACACTGCTGGATCTCTACTGCGGCATGGGCACCATTGGCCTTTCCATGGCAGGTCAATGCCGGGAGCTGATCGGCGTAGAGATCGTGCCGGAGGCCATCGAGAGCGCCAAGGCCAACGCTGCCCGCATGGGCGAGGCCGTAGCTGCCAAGAGCCGCTTCTTCTGCGCCGATGCCGGCCAGGCTGCCACCCAGCTGGCCGCCGAGGGCCTGCACCCGGACATCGTAATGCTGGACCCGCCCCGCAAGGGCTGCGACGAAGCCACACTGTCTGCCGTGGTACGCATGGCACCCCGCCGGGTGGTGTATGTCAGCTGCAACCCTGCCACCGCCGCCCGAGACGCCGCATGGCTGGAGCAGAATGGATATCATGCAGAAAAGGTGCAGCCGGTGGATCTTTTCCCGAGGACGAAACATGTGGAGGCGGTTGTCTTGCTTTCCAAGGGTGAGGTCGACTCGAAAAAGATTCGGGTTGAGT
>CAJMQZ010000107.1 GCA_905215595.1 uncultured bacterium | reverse complement strand
CTTAGAAGGCAGTTGCTCTATCCACCTGAGCTACGGGCGCACGTTGTTATCCCAATGGGTTCCTTTATGGCGGCAGCTCTGTGTCGGCACAGGCTGCGAGAGAAATAATACCATACCCATCGCATTCTGTCAAGGAAAATCTGAAAAAAGTTTCAACTTTTTTGCGCTGCGGGCAAAAATGGCCGTTCCGGCGTGTAGGAACGGCCTTACAGCAGCCACATTCCGGCACAGCCCAGCGCAAAGCCCAGTGCAAAGCCGCACACCACGTCCCGCACATGATGCACCCCGGTGAGCACCCGCAGGCAGCAGATGAGCAGGGCAATGCCCACCATCACGCAGCCCGCAGCGGGGTAGAAATACAGCCACACCGCCGCCAGCACGGCGGCGCTCAGCGCGTGGCGGGAGGGCATGGAGTGTCCACGGCTCTCTTTTGCCACCAGCGGGGTAAAGCCGGGCTGCTCGTAGGGGCGGGGAAAGTGCAGCCGACTGCGCAGCAACGTGCCGCCCCAGAACACCAGCCCCGGCACAAAGACGGAGCGGGCGATGAGCACCATAAAGTCCAGCGCGGCCTGATTCTGGGTGAGGAACAGCCGCGAGAGCCGGATGTTCAGCAGGCACAGCAGCACCGGATAGCACACAAAGGGCACCAGCGGCAGCCACCGGTCCAGAAAAACGACCAGCCGCTTTACGGCCGGATGGTCGCTGAACCAGTGATAGATGGGCTTATACTGTTCTGCGGTCAAAGCAGCTCTCCTCCTGTCGGGTCGGACATCAGAAACAGGTGTCCAGATAGTTTTCCACATCAAAGGGTTCCGGGGTGGAATCCTTGCGCAGATACAGCGGGTGGTGCGGGTGTCCCTTTTTGCTGCGCTTGCCAAAGGTGACCCACGGGATCTCCCGCTCCCGCGTCAGGGCCACCATCTCCCGCATCAGGCCGGGCAGGTAGTCCCGCTTTTCGATCAGGGTGCCCCATGCTGCCCACATGGTGGGCTCGGTCTGTGCCAGCACCGCCCGCAGCCAGCGCAGGTTTTCATCGCACAGGGCGCGGTCGGGGGTCTTATCCATATCGTTGGGGTCGGTGGCGCGCTGGGGGTAGACGTTGAACATGATCCAGCTGTCAAAGCCGTTGGCGGCGGCCAGACGCTCCACGCTTTTTAAGGTGGGGTCCAGCGCGCCGGGCTGGGCGGTGCTGGGGTTGATGCCGATGCACACCAGTGGGTGCTTACCCACGCGGCCAAGGACATAACGGTAGTTTTGGTAGGTGTGTGGTTCGTAATACCAGACGCCGCCGGCGTATTCGCCCGCCTTGAGCACGGGCAGAGAAACGGTATGCATGATCGTAAACTCCTGTCGGTTTTGAATAGCATTCTTATCGTACCTGAATCTACCGGGAAAATCAACAGTTTTAACCCTAAAATACTGCCTTATTTCTGTTTTTGTGGTATACTGGGGGTGTTCCGGTGCGGCAGGGGGACTGCGGCACTGCGGTTATGATAAAGAAGGAGTTCTTATGCTGGAAGATTATAGAAGTGCACTGCGCGCAGGGCAGCGCGCCTATCGTGCCCGCATAGCCCGCGGCCAGTCGCCCTATCTGGCTGTTCTGGACGATGTGCTCAAGGGCGTGGATATCGTGGCGCAGGAGCCGCTGGGGCTGGTGGAGATCCCGTCGGACAGCCTTGTGGGCACCAAGACCAGCGGACGGCACACTGCCTTTTCGTATGACTTTATGCCTCTGCTGGAGCCGGATACCGAGTTTGCTGTCAAGTGGTCGAACCTGTGTGACGCGCACTTGGAAGAGGGCATCCAGACCCCCATCATTGCCTTTGAGTACATGAACCGGTTCTATGTGCAGGAGGGCAACAAGCGGGTCTCGGTGCTCAAGTATTACGGTGCCGTCAAGATCCCGGGCACAGTCACCCGGCTCATCCCCGCCCGCACCGAGGATCTGGAAAATAAGATCTACTACGAGTTTCTGGATTTCTATAAGCTGTCCAAGGTGAACTATGTGCATTTTTCCAAGCTGGGCGGCTATAACAAACTGCAAACGCTGGTGTGCAAGGCCAGCGGCGAGACGTGGTCGGAGGACGACCGGCTGAACTTTGCCGCCTTCTACACCATGTTCCACCAGCAGTTCGAAGCCTTGGGTGGCACCTCCATGGGGCTGACCACCGGTGATGCGCTGCTGGTGTACCTGTCGGTGTACCGCTACTCCGACACCTACGATGCCACCCCTGCACAGGTGCGGCAGAACCTGGAAAAGCTGTGGAACGAGGTGAAGGTGCTCACCGAGCCCCACGGTGTGGAGCTTTCGCTGGACCCGCCCAAGAGTCCCGCAGAGCCGCTTTTGTCCAAGCTGAATATCTTCAGCCCCAGCAAACAGCCCAGTGAGCTGCGGGTGGCATTTATCCACGAGTACAACGCCAAGATCAGCGCATGGGTGCGCGCGCATGACGAAGGGCGCGATGCGCTGGCCAAGGTTTTCCCGGATAAGGTGCATATCAGCTGCTACGAGGATGTGAATCCGGAGGTGGATGCGGAGCAGGTGCTGGAGGAGGTAGCCCACAACAATGCGGACGTGGTGTTCGCCACCAGCGTGCGGATGTACAACGCCTGCCTGAAGGTGGCGGCGCAGCACCCCAAGACCCGCATCCTGAACTGCTCGCTGAACGCGCCGCACCCGCTGGTGCGCACCTACTACCCCCGCACCTATGAGGTGACCTATCTGCTGGGCATGCTGGCCGGTATCATGACCAAGACAGGGCACATCGGCTATGTGGCGGCAAACCCCGTGTACGGCGTGCCCGCTGCGATCAACGCTTTTGCGCAGGGACTGAAGAGCGTACGCCCGGCAGGACGTATCTGGCTGCGCTGGGCCTGCCAGCCCGATACCGCCCATCCGCTGGATTTTGCTGACTGCCCGGAGATCGACATGGTCTACGCCCGGGACAGTCGGGAGCCTGCCGACACCAACCGGGACTACGGCCTGTGCCGCAAACTGCCGGACGGCAGCCTGCAGCCGCTGGGGCTGCCGATCTGGCGGTGGGATACCTTTTATGTGCAGATCGTGCGCTCCATTTTTGACGGCAGCTGGGACAATGCAGCCACCACCCGCGCAGTGAACTACTGGTGGGGTCTGCGCAGCGGCGCAGAGGATCTGGAGTATCAGGAAGCGCTGCCCAGCGGTACGCGGCAGCTGCTGGATCTGTTGGAAACGCTGCAGGGCTCGGATAATGTGCACATCTTCCCGGAAAAGCTGTATGATAACGAGGACAACCTGCACTCCCCGGAGAATAGAGTTTACAGCCCCAAAGAGCTGATGGAGATGGATTGGCTGGATGCCTGCGTACACGGCAAGCTGCCCCATTACGATGAACTGGACGTCAAGACCCGTACCGTGCTGGCGATCAACGGACTGGACAACGTAAAGGGTCTGGAGAAATGAGCCGGCCTGACCGGAAACAGAATGGAGCATACGAACGTGAAAATTCTTGCCATCTCAGATGTCCCGTCCAAGGCGCTGTGGGACTATGACACCCGCGCCCGGCTGGAAGGCATCGACCTGATCCTCTCCTGCGGGGATCTGCCCAAAAAGTATCTGGAATATCTCACAAACTTTACCGCTGCGCCTATCCTGTATGTGCACGGCAACCACGACGGCAGCTACCAGACTCAGGGTGAACCCGGCGGCTGCATCTGCGTGGACGATCAGGTGTACACATGGAAGGGGCTGCGCATCATGGGGCTGGGGGGCTGTCAGCGCTATAATAAAGAGGACACCTACCAGTACACCGAAAAGGCCATGCGCCGCCGTGTGCACAAGCTGGAGCATCAGGCGCACAAAAGGGGCGGCATCGACCTGCTGCTGACCCACGCCCCGGCCAAGGGACTGAACGATGGGGACGACTGTGCCCACAGGGGCTTTGAGTGCTTCAACGAGATTTTGGACGAGTACCAGCCTAAATGGTTCATCCACGGGCATATACACCTGAATTACGATGCAAAGCTGCCCCGGGTATGCACCCGCGGCAACACCACCGTTATCAACGCCACCGAGCGCTATGTGTTCGAGATCCCGGACCCGACACCGGCCGAAGAGCGTAAGTCCCTTTGGCAGATGCTGGGGTTCTGAGCCGCTGCCTATGCAAAAAAGACACCGCACAACTGTGCGGTGTCTTTTTTTGTTGATGGAGCCTTATTGTGGGAATGGCGGGCGCGGCAGCAGTGCGGTGCTGCCTGTGACCCTGTGAAAAATTACAGATCCAGTTTGCCGGAGAATTTGTTGATGACGTAGTAAGCTGCGCCCTCTTCGGGCTTGACGTACACCTTGCAGGACTGCACACCGACCTTGTGGGTGGTGCGGTAGTCTGCCTTGGCGCGGTCGATGATGTCGGTGATGTTGTACTGCTCGCCGCCCATCTCTACATACAGCTCAGGTGCCAGCGGCGGGCGGCCACGGCGGGCGGGAGCCTTGGTGGATTTGCGGGTCTTGCCCTCGGCAACCGGAGCTTCGGCTGCGGGAGCAGAAACTTTCTTTTCAGGCATGATGCATAACCTTCCTTCTGTATTTGATCTGGTGCAGCGGGGCTGCACCGGCGGACTCCAATGATCTATCGCAAGGCAGAAGCGGCGCGGGAAGCACAGACCCAACTGCCTCATACGAACTGGTACGAAACTATTTGCGTAAAGATGTTGAACTTATAATTATATAATATGTTTTTAAAATTCATTTGTAAAGCCTTTTTTGCAAAAAACATTGTAAAAACGGAAAGAAACAGCAGAATAAATGACCAAAGCAGGATTTCAATGCTTTTTTTCCGGGCATAGTACGACCTTTCGGCAAAACAGGCAGCCATTCTCGGGAAAGCCGGGCGGCCCTACGGGTACAAATACAGCGGGCAAAAACGACCTTCTGCGGGGGCAGAATAAGGTGGGATGGAACTGTCGGCACACGCGGGGGCACAGCAAATAAAAAAGCAGAAGCTGCCGCACCGTAGTTTTGTGCGGCAGCTTCTGCTTTTTGGTTTTGATATGTACCCCCAATACTGGGTGTCCAGTATTGGGGGTACATATCATTTTTGCTTATTGCTCAGTCTGTACGCAGAACAGCATTTCCGGTGCTTTCAAGTTGTTTAGCAATCATGCTTTCCAGCTCCTGTGTGATCGTTGCACAATTTGCAACACGGTAATTCCAGAAATAAGAAACACCTTCGCACTCTTCCACGGACAAATCGCTGTTGACCAAAAGCAAGCTTTCTGGTGTCACGTTCAGCTTTTCGCACAGAGAAGCATATTTTCCATAATCAATGCTTCGGCTGGAGGATTTGGCTTCTACCCAGAAAAATTTTCCATTGATGGAGAACACGACATCCAGCTCATGCGTGCTCCCTACGGATGCCGTTTCTGAAAGGACCACATTGGAGCAAACCGAAACTTCTGCGCCCTGCTCCTCCTGATAGTGGTTCAAAATCTGCTGAACCTGATGCTCTACAAAAAGCTCCAGCCACTTTCCGCTCAAAAAATGCCGGACGGTTTCATTTTGTGCAAGTTCATAGACGATATTCTGCGGATAAATCACAATGGCTGCAAAAAGTCCCATTTTGTCCCATGTCTGAGCAATCTCTGAAAGTGTGGCAAACGATTTTTTGGATGCACCCTTTGGGATACGGAACGAAAAAGAGCCGTCGCTCTGCATATGTGTTCGGATAAACTGCAAGAAATCCACCACCACCGGGTCGCAAAGAGCCTCGCCTGTTTTCCATGCCATCCGCTGAACAGCAATCGGTGGGAGCTTCTCCGGCACGACCTGCTGAACGATTTTATACCCACAGCGTTCCAGATGCTCCAATGCGGTCAAAGGCTTCTGGATTTTTGCTTTGACTTCGGGCTTTTCTGCTCCGGGTGTATTCTCGGGCAGATAGTTGAACTTCCATCCGTATTCCCAAGCAGGCGAACGGGTCAGTACTCCGACCGCATGAAATCCGCTGTCATGATCCTCCATCGGAAAAGTGACCTTGTTCTTATGAACATTGATTTGGAGCGTTTTGTTTTTTAGTGCTTTCTGATAAGCGTCAAGAAAAAATTCCTTTCCCTTATACGCCAGCTCAGTGGAATTATTTGCAGAAAGACCAGCATTTTTTGCCAAAGAGAGGAGCAGACAGGTCGCTTTGGGCAGCTCAAGGATATGTTCCATCTGCGCACCGTCCGGAATATTTGCATTATCGGACTGCGACGATTCGTCTGCCGGAATCTCCTTTGCTGGTGCAGAAACCTCGGGTGTCTTTTTTGAAGCAATCTCAGATTTTCCAGACTTGGGCAAAGGCTTTGGCTCTGTGTAAACTTCCGCAATGAATGATTCATAGGAATCGATGCACGGAAGTTTTCCAGCCGCTGCAAGTCCTACATAGATTGCAGCCGCCCGCGAGGAATCGCCATAATATTTTTTAGAATCCGCTGCGGCAGCAATATCAGAAAAGGCATGATGTCTGCTCAGCTGCGCAGCCTTTTCCGGGAACTGCTTCAACGCACGGCAGTAGAGCCACTCAAAAAATGAATCCGGATGCGGCTCTATCGGATACTCACTTCCTTCCAGAGAGTAGCGCAGCAACTTTCCATTGGTTCGCAGCCGAGTGTCCTTATGGACTTTGGAGGGCGCACAGGTCAGAAGGTCAGCGAATGGCCCACCATGTTCAAATACCTTGGCGGCTTCAAAAACCGTGCTGATGGGCACATCCTGCGCAGCAGAATCCAGACGCAGCAGAAGCCGCAGAGAAGAAACAGCCTCACCCTCCGGCTGAACGGATGCAGAGCTGACTTCCAGAATGGAAACATCCGGGTCTGTTGTATGGACGGCATCATGGACGGCACGGATATTCTGC
>CAJMQZ010000106.1 GCA_905215595.1 uncultured bacterium | reverse complement strand
CGCCGCCCTTGGCGAACACCTCGCTCAGCACGCAGGGCACGCCCTGCTCGGCGCAGACCTGCTCCACATAAGCCTGCTCCTCGGCGGTGTCGGTGGGGAAGGCATTGATAGCCACCACCACCGGCAGACCGAAGCCGTTTTTCAGGTTGTCGATGTGGCGGATCAGGTTGGAAGCACCGGCCTTGACAGCCTCGAGGTTGGGCTGGTTCAAGTCTGCCTTAGCTACGCCGCCGTGGCTCTTGAGGGCGCGCACGGTAGCCACCAGCACACAGGCAGAGGGGGCAATACCGGCATAGCGGCACTTGATATCCAAGAATTTCTCCGCACCCAGATCGGCACCAAAGCCGGCCTCGGTGATGGTGTAGTCTGCCAGCGAAAGGCTGAGCTTAGTGGCCAGCACGCTGTTGCAACCGTGGGCAATGTTGGCAAAGGGACCGCCGTGGATGATGGCGGGGTTGTTTTCCAGCGTCTGCACAAGGTTCGGGTCCAGCGCGTCCTTCAGCAGGGCGGTCATGGCACCGGCAGCACCGATCTCACCGGCAGTGACGGGCTTGCCGTCGTAGGTGTAGGCGCATACGATCTTGGAAAGACGCTCCTTCAGATCAGAAATGCTGGTGGCAAGGCAGAAAATTGCCATCACCTCGCTGGCAACGGTGATATCAAAGCCGTCCTCGCGGGGGGTGCCGTTCACCTTGCCGCCCAGACCGTCCACGATGAACCGCAGCTGGCGGTCGTTCATGTCCATGCAGCGCTTCCATGTGATGCGGCGGGGGTCGATGTTCAGCGGGTTGCCCTGCTGGATGCTGTTGTCGATCATGGCGGCCAGCAGGTTGTTGGCGGTGCCGATGGCGTGCAGGTCCCCGGTGAAGTGCAGGTTGATGTCCTCCATGGGCACCACCTGTGCGTAGCCGCCGCCGGCTGCGCCGCCCTTGATGCCGAACACGGGGCCCAGGCTGGGCTCGCGCAGGCAGAGCATGGTCTTTTTGCCCAGGGCGTTCATGGCGTCGGCCAGGCCCACGCTGGTGGTGGTCTTGCCCTCACCGGCCGGGGTGGGGCTGATGGCGGTGACAAGGATCAGCTTGCCCTGCTTTTTGGCACTGTGGATCAGGCGGTGGTCGATCTTGGCCTTGTAGCGGCCGTAGGGGATCACGTCCTCGTCGGCCAGACCCAGCTGGGCGGCGATCTCGGTGATGGGTTTCATTTTAGCTTCCTGCGCGATCTCGATATCGGTCTTCATACAGACATCCTCCTTGATAGCAAAAAAAGGACAGCTTTGCGCAGCAATTGCGCAAGGCTGCCCAGACGGTCGGCATTGACATCCTCGCAGCCCTGCACTGTGGTGCTCCACAACGTTCCGTCAGCAGGGATGCGGTCTCTATGCTGTAAAGATAGCACACCGGCAGGGTGTTTGTCAAGGAAAAACATATACGAACTTGACCCTCTCAGTCTCGTCGCTTTGCTCCTCGCCAGCTCCCCCGAAAGGGGGAGCTTTTTTGTGTTGGACCGAAAGCACTTATAAGCTCCCCCCCTCGGGGGAGCTGGCAAAGCCGTCAGGCTTTGACTGAGAGGGTTGCTGCGCTGCGCTCGCAAACGCGAATATTTTGCGTTCTACAGCTTTCTGTGCTATAATTAAACTGGATTATTATGAAAACAGAAAGCAGGAATCCCTTTATGCTGCAAAATCCTGAATTGCATTATCTGGACAATGCCGCCACCACCATCGTGGCACCGGAGGTGGCAGACGTCATCGACAAGGCCATGCGGGAGCACTGGGCCAACCCCTCCAGCCTGTACGGCCCCGGTGCCCGCAGCGAGGAAGCACTGAACGCCGCCCGCGCTGCCGTGGCCCGCACGCTGGGCTGCAAGGCAAAGGAGCTGTATTTTACCTCCTGCGGCAGCGAGAGCAACAATCTGGCCCTGCTGGGGGCCGCCCGCACCCGTACCTTTGGCAAGGACATCGTGGTGTCCGGCTTCGAGCACCCCAGCGTCCAGCGCCCGCTGGAAGATCTGGCAAAGCGCGGCTACAACGTGACCGTGGTGAAGCCCCGCGCTGACGGCACGCTGGACATCAACGAGATGCTGGAGCATGTGGGCAAAAACACCATCCTCGTGGCCTGCATGATGGTGAACAACGAGGTGGGTACCCGGAACGATGTGGAGCGTCTGGCGGCCGAGGTCAAGCGCCGCAACAGCCGCACCATCGTGCATGTGGACGCCGTGCAGGCGTGGATGCGGGTGCCCATCAAGCTGGACAACATCGACACTCTGGCGGTGAGCGGCCATAAGATCCACGCGCCCAAGGGCATCGGTGCGCTGTACCTGTCCGACCGGCTGGTGCAGGCGTTCCAGCCGCCGTATCTGGGCGGCGAGCAGGAGCGCGGGCTGCGCCCCGGCACCGAGAACCTGCCTTACGCCATGGGCCTTGCCGCCGCGGCCGCCCGCCTTGCCAAAACCATGAAGAGCCGCGACACCGCCATGCGGGCGCTGAACCAGCGCCTGCGGGACGGGCTGGCGGCCTTCCCGGAAGTGGTGCTCAACAGCCCGGCGGATGCCGTGCCGGAGGTGCTGAACTTCAGTGAAAACTGCATTAAGAGCGAAACGATGCTGGCATTCCTGGCCGAAGCGCAGATCTACGTTTCCTCGGCCAGTGCCTGCGGCCGGGGCCAGCCCAGCCACACGCTGGCGGCTATGGGCCGGGACCCGCTGGCCATCGACACCGCCATCCGGGTGTCCTTCTGCGCCGACAACACCCCGGAGGATGTGGATGACTTCCTCAACCGCTTCGAGGACGGCATGAAGCATTTGCAGAAGATTCGGAAGTAAAAAGTCTAAACCGGAAGCTGCAGAACAGCGGGCGGTTTCTCTGAGGACCGTCCGCTGGGGTGGGACCCTGTTGCCCGCAGGGCAATAGGGCGGGCGATGGAATGGCTTGCAACAGCAACGACCGCCGCCAGCGGCGGAAACAGAGAGTTGCTGTTGGGGCAGCGGCCAGCAAGACGCAAGTGCCGCCCAAGGTACGATGCGGATGCTGGGTGCCGCAACCCGAACTCGTGTCCGAAGAGAAAGCCGTCAGCTGTTTTAAGGGGAAATGTAGTTTGCCTGCACGACCCCGATTTGTGAAAGAGTGAATGGAAAATGACCGCAGTCATTTTCCACTCACAGATAAAAATAATTCATCCGCTGAATATGGCCAGAGCGAAAGCGGAGGCCATTATAAATCCCACATCAGGAGATGCAACATTTATGAAGGAAATTATTATGGGCTATCAGGGCGAAATGTCCCTGAAAGGCCTCAACCGCAACCAGTTTGAAGCAGCCATGATGAAGATCCTGCGCTACCGCCTTAAGACGGTGGGCAAGTTCAAGGTGTACTGCACCCAGTCCACCTTTTATATGGAGCCCGAGGAAGAGGACGTGGATATGGACCTGGCCTTTGAGCGGGTCAGCAAGGTGTTCGGCCTTGCCGCGCTCAGCCGCGCCGTGGTGTGCGAAAAGGATTTTGATACCATCTGCCAGACCGCCGAGGATTATCTGGGCAGCGCGCTGCACGGCATCCGTACCTTCAAGGTGGAGGCCCGCCGCGCCGATAAGACCTACCCCATGACCAGCCCGGAACTGATGCGGGAACTGGGCGCTTACCTGCTGGGCAAGCACAACTACCTGAAGGTGGATGTGCATAACCCGCAGTTCAAGGTCATCGTGGAGATTCGCGATTACGGTGCGTATATTCACGGCCCGAAAATACAGGGCGAGGGCGGTCTGCCTGTGGGCACCAGTGGCCGTGCCCTGAATATGCTCTCCGGCGGCATCGACAGCCCGGTGGCAGCCTATCGTATGGCAAAGCGCGGTCTGGCACTGGATCACATTCATTTTGCGTCCCCTCCGTATACTTCTGAGCGTGCAAAACTAAAAGTAAAGGCTCTGGCACAGCTCATCACCGTGTATACCGGCAGCGCCAACCTGTTCGTGGTGCCCTACACCAAACCCCAGGAGTACATCCGGGATAACGCCCCGGATGTGCTGTTCACGGTGCTGATGCGCCGCAGCATGATGCGCATCGCAAACGTTATCGCTAAAAAGCAGGGGTGCGAGGCGCTGGTCACCGGCGAAAGTCTGGCACAGGTGGCAAGCCAGACCGTCAAGGCTTTACAGTGCACCGATGCCGCACAGGATCTGCCCATCCTGCGCCCGCTCATCGGTATGGACAAGACCGAGATCATCGAGATTTCTCGCCATATCAATACCTTTGAGACCAGCATCCTGCCCTACGAGGACTGCTGCACCATCTTCACCCCGCCGCACCCGAAGATCCGCCCTGAGCTGGAGGAGATCCTTGCCGCCGAAGCCGCCATGCCCGGCCTTGCCGCGCTGGAAGCCGAAGCTGCAGAGCAGACCGAGCGCATCCGGGTGCGTATCACCGATCAGGTAGAATTCGAGGGTTGATTTGTCCATGACAGCAGAGATCATCAGTGTGGGTACCGAGCTGCTGCTCGGCAACATTCTTAACACCAATGCCCAGTATCTCAGCCGGGAGCTGGCCGCGCTGGGCATCACCGTCCGGCGGCAGAGCACCATCGGCGATAACCATGGCCGTCTGGCAGATTTTGTCAACGAGGCAAAGCAGCGGTGCGACCTGCTGGTGTTCACCGGCGGGCTGGGCCCCACGGCAGACGACCTGACCAAGGAGACGGTGGCTGCCTGCTTTGGCGACACCCTTACCTTTGACCCGGAGGAGTGGCAGAAGATCGTAGATTTCTTTACCCGCACCGGGCGCGAGACCACCCCCAACAACCGCAAGCAGGCCATGGTGCCGGTGCTCGGGCATAAGGTAGTCAACCACCACGGCACCGCGCCGGGTGCATGGTTCGAGCAGGACGATCACTGTGCCGTGCTGATGCCCGGCGTGCCCCATGAGATGAAGGCCATGTGGGAGGAAAGCGTACGCCCGCTGCTGCTGGCGCGGCAGAGCTGCGCCCTGCACAGCCTGACGCTGCGGGTACTGGGCGGCGAGAGCAATCTGGAATATCGGGTGCGTCCGCTGCTGGAAAATCCGAACCCCACCGCTGCCATCTACTGTAAGACCGGCGAGTGCGAGATCCGCATCACCGCCAGGGCGCAGAACGACGCCGAGGCGCAGACCATGTGCCGCGCCTACGCCAAAAAGTTCTATGATCTGCTGGGCGATGCGGTGTATGATGAGGATGTCGCCGGACTGGAAGAGACGGTGGTGCACACGCTGCAGGCCAACGGCCTGACCGTTGCCACCGCCGAAAGCTGCACCGGCGGCATGATCGCTCAGCGCCTGACCAACGTGTCCGGCGCAAGCGAGGTGTTCGGCTACGGCTTTGTGACCTACTGGGAGCAGGCCAAGGCGAAGCTTGTCGGGGTGGACCCGGCGGTCATTGCGCAATATAATGTGGTGTCGGCTCCCGTGGCGGCGCAGATGGCGCTGGGCGCGGCAAAAGCCGCCGGTGCGGATATCGCGGTCAGCGTTACCGGTCTGGCGGGCCCCGGCGGCGGCGATGCCGTCCGGCCTGTGGGCACGGTGTATCTGGGCGCTGCCCGGGGAGACAGGGTCTATGTGAAGAAGTTGTTCGTCTCCCGCCCGGACCGTGCGCTCATCCGCGCCCGCGCCGCGCAGACTGCGCTAGAACTGGCGCTGCGGCTGGCACAGGGCAAGACCCCTGCCGGTACGCAGGTGCTGGCCGAGAGCGCGCAGCATGACCCATCCGCCCTGACCGCCTTGGACGAGACCCTGCGGGCAGAGTAAGGGCGGCCCCTGCGGCCGCAGGGGGGATGCGTCATGACAAAAGAAGAAAAGTGCCCGGCGGGCTGCGTGCTGCGGCTGTTCGGTGCGCCGGAGCAGACCGTGCAAAAGGCTGTGGAAGCCCTGCCGGACACTTGGCAGGGCACGGTGCACTGCCGCAGCCGGGGTGCGGAAACGCTGGTGGCGCTGCAAAGCAGCACCCCGCAGCAGCTGCACCGGGCGGTACAGCAGTTGCGGACAAGCCTTGCCCCAGCGCTGTACGGGGAAGGGGAGCAGACCCTTGCCGCTGCCGCAGTGCAGGCGCTGGAACAGCACCGCAAGCTTTTGGTGTGCAGCGATGCCGCCGCCGGGATGCTGCTGGAAAGCCGGTTGGAAAACCTTTCCGGCGCGGAAAAGGTGTTCGATTTTGGTGCCATGAGCTACGCCAATACCGCGCTCACCGCCCGGCTCAGTCGGAAGCTGCGCAAAGCCCCGCAGGCAGAGCCGGCCCGCACACTGGCGCGGGTGCAGGCCATGCAGCGGATGACCAGTGCCGCGCTGGTAGCGGGCTGTGCGGAGCTGCCCCAAAGCCGTCTGCTGCTGGTGGGCGGCAAAAAGGGCTGCTGGCTGCGGTGCGTGCCGCCGGACGAGAACCTCGGGCTATGGCTGCTGGATATGCTGCGCCGCGCCGCCTGCGGTCTGCCGCAGGCTGGGGGCACAAACTGGCAGCCCTACGGCAGAGCTGTGCCGGATGCAGCCCTGACCCCTGCCGCCCTTGCGGCGGAACAGTCTGCATCGCCACGCCCGAAGCATCACCGGCTGGGCAAGGCACTGGTGGTGCTTTTGCTGCTGGCACTGGCAGCACTGGCTGCGGGCTGGTACTATACCGGCGGCGACCTTGCCGCCCTGCCCCAAAAGCTGCAAAGCCTTGGCGCAGAAAGCCTGCCCCACGCCGGGGCAAAGCTGGTGTGAGCGCTGCGGCGGCGCTTTCAATAAAAAAACCAAGCCCGGAGGGTTCACAGACCTTCCGGGCTTGGTTTTTGCACTGGCGTCCCCGATGTGATTCGAACACACGGCCTTCCGCTTAGGAGATGGACCCAGTGCATATATTCCCTATCAACGGAGATAAAGAAAATGC
>CAJMQZ010000105.1 GCA_905215595.1 uncultured bacterium | reverse complement strand
TTTTGCGGATGGTCTTGAGGGTGCTGATGAGCTCCGACAGACCTTCCAGCGCATAGTACTCGCACTGCACCGGGATGAGCACACTGTCGCAGGCGCTCAGGCCGTTGAGGGTGAGCAGATCCAGACTGGGCGGGCAGTCGATAAAGATGAAGTCGTAGTCCTTCTGCACCTCAGCCAGCGCCTTGCGCAGACGCCCTTCACGGCCGGGCAGGTCGATCATTTCCAAGCTGGCGCCGGCCAGACGGGTGTTGGAGCCGATGACATCGGTGCGGTACTCGGTGTGCCGGATGGCCTGCGCCGCCGTTGCACGGCCGATGAGCACCTCATAAGTGCCCGCTTCTACGCTGCGCTTTGGGATGCCATAGCCTGTGGTGGTGTTGCCCTGCGGGTCAAGATCTACGATAAGCACCTTTTTGCCCAGCGCCGCTACGCAGGACGAAAGGTTGACGGCGGTGGTGGTTTTGCCCACTCCGCCCTTCTGGTTTGCGATCGCTACAATTTTTGCCACGCGCTTTTCTTCCTCCCGGGGAAAGATTTGTTCCACATGGAACACGCAGTCGTGCCCGCCGGTTTCCCCGTCCGACAGGCACCTTGGCTTCTAGTATAACACATCCAAATTGTTTTTTGAACCATCTGGAGCGTTTTTCGGCTGGATTTTTAACTTTTGAGGGTGGAAAAGTGGAAATTACCCCTTCCGTCTTGCCCAAGGGGACGGCAAACCCTCTCAGTCATCGCTGCGCGATGCCAGCTCCCCCGAAGGGGGAGCTTTATTCGTGCTGGCCGGAAGATGCCAAAAGCTCCCCCTTCGGGGGAGCTGGCTGCGAACGCAGTGAGCAGACTGAGAGGGTTATACTTGCGGGAGAACCCCTTCCGTCATCGCCTACGGCGATGCCACCTTCCCCAAGGGGACGGCTTTTGGTGGTGGCGATAAAGTTTGCGGCAATGCTGAAAGGCGTCCCCTTGGGGGAGCTGGCTGCGAACGCAGTGAGCAGACTGAGGGGGTCGTTTGGGCGTCTCCCCTGTTCCACATGGAACACTTCACTTCTCCGCGGCTGCGGTGGGGATGCGTACGGTGTACTCGATGTAGCCGTCCTTTTCTTCCCGGTGGGCGGTGGCGGGCACGCCGTTGTCGGTCATCAGCCGGATGGCGTGGTCGATGGTGTTGACAAAGATGCGCACGTCCCGCACCATAGAGATGCGGTGCCCGGCCTTGGGCGGGCTGTTCAGCAGCTGCTCGATGTAGCTGTCGGTCTGGCGGGCGTTCAGGCGGCGCTTGGCGATGGTGATCAGCGCCTCGCTGCGGCGGTTCTCCGGCAGACGCAGCACCGCGCGGGCGTGGCGCTCGGTAAGGTTGTTGTCCAGCACGAACTGCCGCTGGTCTGCCGTCAGCTGCAACAGCCGCAGCTTGTTGGCAAAGGTGGGCTGCGCCATGCCCAGACGCTTGGCGGCTTCGGCTTGGGTGCAGTCCCACAGCACCATCACATCCCGCAGCCCCTGCGCCTGCTCAAAGGGGTTCAGGTCGGCGCGCTGGATATTTTCCAGCAGACCCAGCGCGGCGGTGCGGTCGTCGGCGTAGCTGCACAGGATGGCGGGGATGGTGGTCATCTTTGCCAGCTGACAGGCGCGCAGCCGCCGCTCCCCTGCCACCAGCTCGTAGCCCTCTGCCGCTCTGCGCACCGTGACCGGCTGGAGCAGACCGTTCTCCCGGATGCTCTGCGCCAGTGCCGTCAGCTCCTGCTCGTCAAAGCTTTTCCGCGCCTGAAAGGGCGACGGGTGGATCTGGTCGATGGGCAGAGAGAGTAATTTCCCGGACGTTTTCTTGCGTTCAAACATGATGCTGCCCCTTTCCTTGTGCGATGCAGTTTTTCCACATTTCTCCGGGAAATCGTGGAAAACCTGTTCAGCTTCAGTGTAGCACACAAAGAAAGACCCCGCCAGAAATTTCGTTCGGCAGGGTCTTACAGATTGCGTCAAGTTATGCGTTATTTCAGCGGACTTTTTGCAATTTTACCGCCGTTTCTGGGGTATGCTGTCGGAGTTTGCGAAATCTTTTTGCACAAAATCAGCGTGCGGGTGTCGCCGCCGGGCAGGTGCAAAGTGCGGGTCTCGCGGTACTCGCCGCCCAGCTTTTTGATAGCGCCCCGGGCGGCGGTCAGCTCCTCTTCCCCGGATGCGCCCTTCATGGCAAGGAAGTTGCCGCCCACCTTCACCAGCGGCAGGCAGTATTCTGCCAGCATGGGCAGGGCTGCCACAGCGCGTGCAGAGGCAAGATCAAACTGCTCCCGCCACACCTTGCGGGCGGCTTCCTCGGCGCGCTCCTTGGCAAACTCCACCCCGGTCAGCCCCAGCTGGGCGCAGGCGTACTTCAAAAACTCCACCCGCTTGCCGGTGGGTTCCATCAGGGTCAGTTCCAGCTCCGGCTTGAAGATCTTAGTCACGATGCCCGGAAAGCCTGCCCCGGCACCTACGTCCACCATGCGCCCGGCAACCTCCGGCTGGCTGGCAAACAGCAGGCTGTCGAGGAAATGCTTGTCCTCGATGCCCTCTGGGTCGGTGATAGCGGTCAGGTTGACCTTCTGGTTGTAGTCTATAAGGATCTGGGCAAAGGCATCCAGCTGATCCAGCTGGGTGCCGGTGAGGGTGATGTTCCATGTGGAACACTTTTCCTCCAACCGCTGTTTGTCGATCATAGTGTTGTCCTTTCTATCAGGTGGTTGGGGTAAATATTTCTTATGTCAAGAGAAGCAATTCACGAATTATCGTGCTTATCATTCCATTCAAGTACAACCACATCGTTAGAGCAGGCTCGCCCGGGAGTACCCCTTCCGTCTTGCCGCTTCGCGTCAAGCCACCTTCCCCAAGGGGACGGCTTTTGGCGGTGGCGGGAAACTTTCCGGTAGTGCACAAAGGCGTCCCCTTGAGGAAAGACTTCCCCCCGCGCCGGGGGAAGATGTCGCGTAGCGACAAAAGGGGGAATCTGGCACGGCGTATGCCGTGCCTGAGGGGGTACCTTATCGTTTTCCTGCCAGTGCGATGCTCAGCTGCGCCACATCGGAGGGCGAAACGCCGGGGATGCGCCCCGCCTGCCCCAGATTGCGGGGACGGATGCGGGCAAGCTTTTCCCGGGCTTCCAGCGTCAGGCCGGTGAGGGCGGCGTACTCGAAATCCTCCGGGATGAGGGTCTTTTCGTGGCGTGCCACCTCCCGGATCATTCTGTCCTGCCGGGCGATGTAACCGGCGTACTTGATCTCGGTCTCCAGCCGCTCCGCCAGCATGGGGGTGATCTCCTCTCCCCAACCGATGATGCCCGCCACCAGCGGGTAACTGATTTCGGGACGGCGCAGCAGCTCCTCGGCAATGCCGCCCTCGGCGGCAGGGGCAAGACCGGCGGCTTCCATGGCGGCGCGCAGGTCTGCGGTGCGCAGATGTGCTTCGTGCAGGCGGCGGCGCTCGGTTTCCAAAATCTGCTGTGTGTGCTGGTACTTTGCCCAGCGGTCATCCTGCACAAGGCCGTATTCCCTGCCGATGGGGGTCAGGCGCTGGTCAGCGTTGTCCTGCCGCAAGGTCAGCCGGTACTCGCTGCGGCTGGTCATCATGCGGTAGGGGTCCATGACGCCCTTGGTGACAAGGTCATCCACCAGCGTGCCCAGATAGCTGGTGTGCCGGGGCAGCACCAGCTGCTCTAAGCCCAGCGCGTTGCGGGCGGCGTTCAGACCCGCCAGCAGACCCTGCGCGGCAGCTTCCTCGTAGCCGGAGGTACCGTTGAACTGCCCTGCCCCGTACAGTCCCCGCACCACCTTGCTTTCCAGCGTGGCTTCCAGACTGGTGGGGTCCACGCAGTCGTACTCGATGGCGTAGGCCGGGCGCATGATCTCGATGTTCTCAAACCCTTTGATGCTGCGGTAGAAGGCGTTCTGCACATCCTCCGGCAGGCTGCTGGAGGCTCCCTGCAGATACATCTCCTCGGTGTTCTCCCCGCAGGGCTCCACAAAAATGGGGTGGCGGTCCTTGCCCGCAAAGCGCACCACCTTGTCCTCGATGGAGGGGCAGTAACGCGGGCCGACACCCTCGATCATGCCGCCGTACAGCGGGCTGCGCTGGATGTTGTCCAGAATGATCTTGTGGGTCTCGGGGTTCGTGTAGGCGATCCAGCATTCTACCTTGTTGTGCATGGGTGCATCGGTCAGGAAGCTGAAGGGCTGCAATTCGCTGTCCGGGTCGCCGGGCTGGCATTCCAGCTTGGAAAAATCAATGCTGCGGCGGTGCACCCGGGCAGGGGTGCCGGTCTTGAACCGGCGCAGCGGCAGACCGGCGGCTTTCAGGCTGTCGGTCAGGGCGTTGGCGGCGTGCATGCCGTCCGGGCCGGAAGCGTACCACGCATCGCCCACAAAAATTTTGCCGCCGAGGTTCGTGCCGGTGGCAAGCACCACGCACTTGGCGGTGTACTCGCCGTGCAGCTGGGTGACAACGCCCTTTACGCGGCCATTTTCCACTTCCAGCGCCACCACCTCGGCCTGATGGATGGCCAGCCCCGGGGTCTGTTCCAGCGCGTGCTTCATGTATTCGTTGTAGCGGCGGCGGTCGGTCTGCACCCGCAGCGCGTGCACGGCGGGGCCTTTGCCCTTGTTCAGCATCCGGCTTTGCAAATAGGTGGCATCTGCCGCCAGACCCATCACGCCGCCCAGCGCATCCACCTCCCGCACCAGCGTGCCCTTGGCAGTGCCGCCGATGCTGGGGTTGCAGGGCATATTGCCGATGGCGTCCAGACTCATGGTAAAGACAGCCGTTTTTGCGCCCAGCACAGCAGCTGCATGGGCGGCTTCGATGCCCGCATGGCCGGTGCCGATGACGATGACATCATAATCTCCTAAGTGGTTCATATACTTTCGGGTTTCCTCTATCAAATGGTTTAGAATGCGCTCCGCTTCGCTCTGCGCATTTTCAGCGGAAAAATTATTTATAATTTCGCAAATCTGGAAAATCTGCGGATTTTCCAGATTTGCCTTTTCACCGGAGGGGTCGTAACGGAAAACGGCAGCTGCTGCGCTTGCTCCCCCTTGGGGGAGCTGTCGCGCAGCGACTGAGGGGCTATAAATGGAGAAGCGAAAAAAGAGTTAAAGCGATAGCGCCGACTGGCGCAGCGCTAGCTTTTTTGTGCTTCGACTTCTTCTTTAGGATTGTCAAGGGCGTGCAGCCCTTGGCCCGTTGCGGGGTGGGTGGAGTCCAGAGGTAGGGAGGGGGGAGTCGGAACACCCCTCCCTGCCTCTGGCCCAGCGGAGCGTCTTTGCACGCTGAAGGCAAGCAAAAACTTTCCCCGCGAAGCGCCACACTTTTCTGGTTCTCTTTTGGTGTCAAAAGAGAACATTCCCGCCCTTATTTCCCCACACAGAACCGCTCGAACACCTGTTCGATGACGGCTTCCGAGGCGTTTTCGCCGGTCAGGTCGCAGAGCGCATCCAGCGCATCATCCACGCAGACCGAAACGGCATCCAGGCCAAAGCCGCCTGCGGCGGCATCCAGTGCACCGGCTACGGCGTCCCGGGCGCGGAGGGCAGCGGAAAGCTGCCGCTGCCCGGACAGGCTGGCGGCGTGGGGGTCGATGCTGCCCGTGCCCAGCAGCCGCGCCACCGCAGCGGCGATGACCTTGCGGCTCCCCTCTTCCCGGCAGCAGACCGGCAACACCATGGCAAAATACGGGGCGATGAGCTCCGCATCGAACTGAGTGGGCTTGTCCTCCTTGTTCACAAGGGCGATGGCGGGGCGACCGGCGCAGCGCTGCGCCAGCGCCAAGTCCTCCCGGCTGGGCGGCTCGGAGCCGTCAAAGACAGCTAAAATCAACCCGGCTTCTTCCAGCTTTTTCCAGCTGCGGCGGATGCCCTCGGCTTCAATGGCGTCCTCGGTCTCCCGCAGACCGGCGGTATCAAAGAGGTTCAGCCGGATATCCCCCAGCTGCACCGCCTGCTCCACCACATCGCGGGTGGTGCCCGCCACCGGGGTGACGATGGCGCGGTCGAACCCTGCCAGCAGATTGAGCAAGGTAGACTTGCCCGCGTTGGGGCGTCCCACGATGGCGCAGTCCACGCCCTCGCGCAGCACCGCACCGGCATCGTAGCTGCGGATGAGGGCGTCCAGCTCTTGCTGCACTGCGCCCAGCACGGTGCGCAGATGGGCGAGGTCCAGCTCCGGCACATCCTCCTCCGGGAAGTCCACCCAAGCGGCAAGATGCGCCTGCAGGGCGGTCAGCTGGGCTTTCTGGGCGTTGATCTTTTTCGCCAGCGCACCGCCCAGCGCCGCGTTTGCCAGCGCTGCCCCCTGCCGCCCGTCTGCCGCAATCAAGTCCATGACCGCTTCGGCCTGCGTCAGACCCAGCTTGCCATTCAAAAAGGCACGGCGGGTGTACTCGCCGGGGGCGGCAGGCTGTGCACCGGCGGCAAGACAGGCTTCCACCAGCCGCCGCGCCACCGCACTGCCGCCATGGCAGGAAAGTTCCACCACATCCTCGCCGGTATAGCTGTGGGGCGCACGGAAAAACAGGGCCACGCCCTCGTCAAAGGCTTCTTCCCTGTCCACGAAATGCCCGAACAGCGCGGTGTAGCCCTTAGCTTCTTCCACCTTTTTTGCGGCGTTGGCCGGGCAGAACACCCGGGCAGCCACAGCGTAGCTCTCTGCGCCGGACAGGCGCACCACGGCAATGCCGCCCGCCCCGGGGGGCGTCGCGATGGCGGCAATGGTCGTTCCCTGCATACTGCATCCTTTCCGCGCACCGCCCTTTGCGGATGCGCTGCTCGTGCGCCCGGCACGGCAGACCCGCCGCAGCGCACACTTTCTGATTTTACAGCTTATTTTACCACGTTTTTGCGCAAAAAGATACACCCGCCGCGCGGTTTTTCCACATCTTCCAAAATGTTTGTGGAAAAAGAGATCGAAAATGGCGGGTGATGGGGAGACTTTCTGCTTGCCGCAAGCGCGCAGGGACGCTCCGCTGGGCCAGAGGCAGGGAGGGGTGTTCCGACTCCCCCCTCC
>CAJMQZ010000104.1 GCA_905215595.1 uncultured bacterium | reverse complement strand
TGCTCACCCAGCCCCGCACCAAGGAGGGCAACTTCTGGCACAAGGACATCTATCCGTGGCAGGTGTGGCTGGACGGCACCTATATGGCGCAGCCCTTCTACATGGAGTACGAGACCCGCTTTAACAAGATGCAGGGCTGCATCGACAGCTACAAGCAGTTCATGAACATCAAAAAGCACATGCGGGACGAAAAGACCGGCCTGTACTACCACGGCTACGATGAGAGCCGCCAGATGTACTGGGCAGACCCCGAGACCGGTTGCAGCCCCAACTTCTGGCTGCGCGCCATGGGCTGGTTCCTTGTGGCGATGGTGGATGTGCTGGAACGCATGGACGAGCAGCTGTACAACGAGTATCGCGGCATCATGGCCATGCTCAAGCAGACCGTGGAGGATATGCACAAGTTCCAGGACGAGCAGAGCGGGATGTTCTGGCAGGTCATCGACCACCCGGAGGCCGAGGGCAACTATCTGGAGACCAGCGGCACCGCCCTGTTCGCCTACGCAGTGCTCAAGGGCGTGCGTCTGGGCTATCTGCCCAAACGCATGGCTGCATGGGCGGAGAAGGCTTTCTACGGCACCTGCGACCGGTATCTGTCCAAGAACCCGGACGGCAGCTTGCAGCTGGACGGCATCTGCCTTGTGGCGGGTCTGGGCGGCAAGGATCACCGTGACGGCTCTCTGGCCTACTACTTCAGCGAGCCGGTGGTCTGCAACGATGCCAAGGGCGTAGGCCCGCTGGTGCTGGCTTATACCGAAATGATAGCACGGAAGTAACCAAAAACGGGATACAGCAAGGCTGAGCAGCTGCAAAAAAGCGGCTGCTCAGCCTTTTTGCGTGTCTTTTTTGTCCCCTTGCATAAACTGCCCGCCGCTGTCCCACACTAAGCCCAGAAAAGTTCCCGTACACAAAACGAACAGATGGGAGTAACAAGCATGGAGCAGATCAAAAAATTTCTGCACGGCAAGGGCTTTGCTCTGCTGCTGACCGCAAGCCTGCTGGCTGCGGCTGCGGCAGGGGTGTGGGCGGTGCGCGCCCTGCGGGCAGAACTGCAAAAAAGTCTGGATGGACTAAACGCCCCCGGCACCACCCAACAGACCACCCCGGAAACAGAACCGGACTGGGACGCACAGGAGGACACCACATGGCAGCAGCCCGTGACCGACGTTGCAAACAGCAAGGCAGATGTGCCGCAGCAGACGCCCTCTGTGGCATCCTCTGGTGCGCAGTCTGGCTCTGGTTCGCTGCGCGAACCCTCGGCACTGCAAGGCGCATCCTCGCCTGCCAGCAGTTCGGCACAGCCTGCCGCCGCGCCCTCTATGCCGGGGCGCGTGCTCAACGCCTTCAGCGGCGATGAGCTGGTGTATAACAAAACGCTGGGCGACTGGCGCACCCACAACGGCGTGGACTACGCCTGCACGCAGGGTACTGCGGTGGCGGCACCCGTGGCGGGCAAGGTGATCTCTGCCGGGGCAGAGGGAAACTGGGGCACCGTGGTGGTGCTGGAGGATGCCGCTGGCCGCAGTTGGCGGCTGTGCGGTGTGGCTGACCCTGCCGTAAAGGCCGGGGATACCGTGACCGCCGGGCAGAAGCTGGGCACGGTGGGCACTGTCGGCTGCGAGTGCGCCGAAGAGAGCCACATCCATGTGGAGGTAAAGCAGGGCGAAAGCTACCTCGACCCGGCAAAGCTGCCGGAGTAAGCAAACCATAAAAGGGGCTGCAGCAGCGGCTCCTTTTTTGCTGTGTCAGACGGTACGGCGCGTTTGCAGCAGCCAGAGAACCAGCGCCGAAAGCACCCCGGCTGCCAACAGTACATCTGCGGGGTGTGCGGCCCAGTGCTGGAAGGCACTGCCATAGGCTGCCTGTCCGATGGGCTGGGTCAGGCAGGCCAGCACGGTGCAGCAGGCGGTAGTTTTGCCCAGCTGTGCCTGCGGCACCAGCACTTGCAGCTGCGCAAAGAACCATACATTGAACAGCGCTGCCACGGCCATAAACACGGCCCCCAACACCAGAATGCTGCCGAACTGCAGCACTGACACTCGGAGGGCAAGACCCAGCGCGGCGCACACGCCGCTGAGCGCCAGCAAAAGAGGTGTGCCGCTGCGGATGGGATGACGGACAAAGACGGTTCCGGCCAGCACGCCGCCCAGAATGCCGCCTGCGCTCAGCACCGCCTGCACAAGACCAAGGGAGGCATCACTTTTCTGCAGGGTCTGTACCACCAGCACCGGAACACCTACGGTGAGGGCGGGGACTTCCAGCAGGTTTACAGCCGCCATGGCGGCAGCTAACCGCAGCACCGCAGCCTGCCCGGTGAGGAACTGCGCACTTTCCTGCAGGTCGGCCCACAGAGAACGGACGGAGAGCTTTGTGTCCGATGGGACATCCTGTGGGATGCGCAGACAGAGCTCCATCCCGGCAGAAAGTGCAAAGCAGCCGCCGCAGAGTGCCAGCAGCCCCCGGATGCCGAGGTGCTCCAGCAGAACAGCACCCAGCAGGGGGCCGAGAAGTTCGTCCACGGTATCCACCAGTTGGATGACTGCGTTGCCGCGCAGCAGCTGGGTGCCGTTCAGCAGCAGAGGCAGGCAGGCGCGTACCACGGGCTGGTAAAGCCCCTGAATGGCGTACAGACTGCCCAGCACGGTCAGGACCAGCGGAAGCAGGGGCAGATGCGGCAGTCCGGCAGCGGCTGCAGCCGCAATACCGGCGGTCACCAGATCCAGCAGTGCCATCAGACGGGCTTTACGGCAGCGGTCTGCCAGCGCGCCGCCGGTCAGCATTCCAGCAAGAGCGGGCAGCATGGCCAGAGCGGTGATGCCGCCGTACAGCGCGGCAGAACCAGTCTGCCGCAGCAGATACAGCGGCAGCGCAAACCGCAGGGCGGCATTGCCGAACAGGGAGACGATCTGTCCGAGGACGATAAGGATAAAAGTGTTCATGGAAACCTCCTGCTTTTTATTTACAGACTTTTGGTCTGTATTTACATACAAAAAAAGGCGGAGCGTTCCGCCCGGGAAATTCAGTCTTTGACCGGTGTGCACAGCTGCACCAGCTGTTCGGCCTGTGCATCCGTCAAAAGATCCAGCCCAAGTGCATGGGTCATTTGCTGAAACACGAGGTTCCGCGCCCGCTGCTCGGTCGGTGTGGTGGGGCGCGTCTGGGGAGAAAGCCAGATGTCTGCCAGCACGAACAGCGCTTCGGCCAGCGCATTGGCATCGGCGGTGTGGATGGAGCCGTCCGCCATGCCCTGCCGAATCATGGGTGCAATGCACTCCGGGGCCAGATGCGCTTCAATGTTGGTCAGCTCCATGGCAAGGAACTGCGGGTTGCTGCACAGGTGCGGCAAAGTCTGCGCAATCTGCTGCTGCCGCTGCCCGGCAAAGGAAGCTGCAAACACCGCCTGCAGCTTTTGCAGCCCGGTCAGGGCGGGGTCGTCCCGGATACGGCGCAGCGGCTCCCACATCTGGTCGCCCAAACGGTCACCGACGCGCTGCGCAATCTCCTCCTTGGAGCGGAAGTGATGGTACACTGCCCCTTTGGAAAGCTTTGTGGCATCAATGATGTCCTGCAGGGTGGTATTCTGGTAGCCCTTCTGGAGGAAGAGCAGGGCGGCGGCGTCCAGGATCTTTTCAACGGTCTGTTCCGGGTATTTGTTGCGCGGCATGGCGGATGCTCCTTTTTACAAACTAACGGTCTGTAAAAAGAATACAGCAGCCCGGCGGCTTTGTCAAGAGGGTGTGAAACTGAAAATCCATTCATTTCCTGCGGCGCTGCATTGCTTTTGCGCGGGGTTTCTGGTATGATACAATAGAATCAACAGGCGATTTTGGGAGGATGACAGATGGCAAGGGTTTTGATCGTGGGAGCTGGGGCAGCCGGACTGATGGCGGCGGGTGCCGCCGTGCGGCAGGGACATCAGGTAACGGTGCTGGAGCATACCGAGAAGCCCGGGCAGAAGATCCTTGTCACCGGCAAGGGGCGCTGCAATGTGACCAACGACTGCCCGGCAGAGGAGTTTTTGCGCCATGTGCGCACGAACCCGCGCTTTTTGTACTCCTCGCTGGGGGCGTTCCCCCCGGCAAAGACCATGGAACTGTTCGAAGACCTTGGCGTGGAGCTGAAGGTGGAGCGCGGCCGTCGGGTGTTCCCGGTATCGGATAAGGCCGAGGAGATCCGGCAGGCATTGCTGCGCTATGCGCAGGACGCCGACATCGTCTACGACGGCGCAAAAAAGCTGCTGCTGGAGGACATCGTGCCGGAGGCAGAGCCCGCCCCGGCGGCAGCGGAAAACCCGCGCCACCCCAAAAAGAAAAAGGCAGGCCCGGCGCTGCGCTGCGTGGGCGTGCGGGGCAATTCCGGCCGGGAATACCGGGCAGACGCGGTGCTGGTGGCTACCGGCGGCGTGAGCTACCCCACCACCGGCTCTACCGGCGACGGCTACAAGCTGGCGCAGCAGGCGGGACACACCCTTGTGGAGCCGGTGCCCAGTCTGGTCAGCCTTGTCAGCCGGGACCCGGACTGCAAAAAGATGATGGGTCTGGCGCTGAAAAACGTCACCCTGACCCTGCTGGAGGACGGCAAGGCCATCTTTGACGAGCAGGGCGAGATGCTGTTTACCCACTTTGGCATCAGCGGGCCGCTGACTTTGAGTGCGTCCAGCCATCTGGGGGATATGAAAAAGCACAGGTACATCGCGGAGATCGACCTGAAGCCCGCCCTGAGCGAGGAGCAGCTGTACGACCGCATCACCCGGGATTTTGCCCTGCTGGCAAACCATGCGGCACAGGGCGCGCTGGTCAAGCTGCTGCCCTCCAGTATGCAGCCGGTGATGGTGGCGCGCTGGGGCATTGACCCCGCCACCAAGGCAAACCAGATCACCCGGGAGCAGAAGCGGGAGCTGGTGCAGCTGATCAAGCACTGGCAGGTGCCCATTGACGCCCGGGGCGACCTTGCCCACGCGGTGATCACCAGCGGCGGCGTATCAGTGCGGGAGGTAGACCCCAAGACCATGCAGAGCAAAAAGGCGCTGGGACTGTACTTTGCGGGCGAGGTGCTGGACGTGGACGCCTACACCGGTGGCTACAATCTGCAGATCGCTTTCTGCACCGCACAAAGCTTTGCGAACAACCTGTAAAAACAGTGCAGTCCGTTTTGCTGTGTACTATATATAAATAAGGAGAACATATCATGGTATCTGTTGCAATTGATGGGCCTGCGGGTGCAGGCAAATCCACTCTGGCACGCCGTCTGGCGGCGGAGCTGGGCTATATCTATGTGGACACCGGTGCAATGTACCGCGCCATCGGCCTGTACGCCCTGCGCGCGGGCAAGGACCCCAAGGATAACGCAGCGGTGGACGCCCTGCTGCCCGAGATCGAGCTGCGGCTGGCCTCCATTGCGGGCGAGCAGCACATCTACTTAAAGGACGAGGATGTGAGCGCCGCCATCCGCACCGAAGCCGCGGGCATGGCGGCCTCTGCCGTGGGCGCAAACCCCGCAGTGCGGGCATTTCTGCTGGAGCTGCAGCGCAGCATGGCAAAAAAGCAGGATGTGCTGATGGACGGCCGGGATATCGGCACGGTGGTGCTGCCGGACGCTACGGTGAAGATCTTCCTGACCGCCAGCCCGGAGGCACGCGCCACCCGCCGCTGGAAGGAGTATCAGGCCAAGGGCGTCGACACCCCCTACGAGGAAGTGCTGGCAGATGTGAAGCAGCGGGACTATCAGGACACCCACCGCGCCGCCGCTCCGCTGAAGCAGGCAGAGGACGCCGTGCTGCTGGATACCTCGGAACTGGATTTTGAGCAGAGCCTTGACGCCATGAAGCAGATCATTGCCAAAAAGATCGGCGGATAAAACAAACAGGACAGGAATAGAAAAATGGTACTATATTATATTCTGGTGCCCCTTGCATGGCTTGTGTGGCACATCGGTTTCCGCATCCGGGTGGAGGGACGCGAAAACCTGAAAAAGGTGCAGACGAAGGGCTGCATCCTTGCGCCCACCCATGTGTCTGCCATCGACCCGGTGTTCATCGTTGTCACCCGGTGGGGCAGGCGGATGGTGGTGTTCGCCAAAAAGGAACTGTTCGAGATCAACGCCTTTCTGACGTGGTTCTTCCGCTGCTGCGGCGGCGTGTGCGTCCGCGGCACCAAGGACGAGATGGCGGTCATCTCCCAGACGGTGGAGGCCTGTAAGCAGGGCAAGACGCTGCTTATCTTCCCGGAGGGCACCCGCGAAAAGGAGGGCAAGCTCCTGCCCCCCAAGAGCGGCCTGTTCGTCATTGCCGCCGAGGCAGGGGTGGATGTTGTGCCCTGCCGCATCTTCTATGATACCCCGGACGGGAGGATGCACCTGTTCTGCAAGGTGCGGGTAATCTATGGCGAGCCGATGCCCGCAGCACAGTTTGCCATGGAGGGCCGCCGGGACACCAAAAAGCTCCGTGCCAACAAGCAGGCGCTGCTGGAAGCATGGGAAAAGATGGGGGCGTAAGAGATGGAGATCCGTTTGGCAAAAACGGCAGGGTTCTGCTTTGGCGTGAACCGTG
Organism: uncultured bacterium; assembly: GCA_905215595.1. Classification (GTDB taxonomy): domain Bacteria; phylum Bacillota; class Clostridia; order Oscillospirales; family Ruminococcaceae; genus Faecalibacterium. The sequence goes on along the minus strand of CAJMQZ010000104.1, from coordinate 510 downwards.
CCGTGGAACTGACCTACGGCCTGCTGGCCGAGGGGCATAAGGTGGCAACACTGGGCCCGCTGATCCATAACCCGCAGGCGGTGGAGGATATGCGGCGCAAGGGTGCACAGGTAGTGGACACCGTGCAGGATGTGCCTGCCGGGTGCGAGGTGGTCATCCGCAGCCACGGCGTACCCCACAGCGTATACGATGAACTGGAAGCGCGCGGCATCCCGTACCATGACGCCACCTGCCCCTTTGTGCAGAAGATCCAGCGCATTGCCGCGCAGGCCGAAAAAGAGGGCGCGGTGCTGCTGGTGGCGGGGGATAAGACCCACCCGGAGGTGCAGGGCATCGTGGGACACACCCGGGGCGAGGTGTTCGTTTTTGCCGATTTAGCCGAGTTAGAGGCGTGGAACGGCCCTTCTGACCCCCAAAAACCCCTTTTTGCAGTTGCACAGACCACATTTCAGGTAACAAAATGGAAAGAAAGTTCGGAGTTTCTCAAAAAAGCCTATACAAACGCCCGAA
>CAJMQZ010000103.1 GCA_905215595.1 uncultured bacterium | reverse complement strand
AAAAATTCACTATTATCGTAAATATTTCTCATTGATAATTACCTCCACAACTTCCAATTTATCGCTCAGTTTTCGTATTCAAATTATACCATAAAGCTTGTGTACACTTCTACCGCAACTTTAGAATATATAAGAAAAGCCCGAACATTTTTCGTCCGGGCGGTCTCGGCATCAATCATAGATCAGCTCAAACTTCACGATAGCTTCTGCCTGTTCCTTGCAGGCGCTCCCTTGCCGCGCCCTCCGGCATCTATCCGCGCCCTTACTCATACCATCTAACAACTATGTACCGGGAGGGATATCGTGTGCTGCTGACCTTGCTGCAATTTTTCGCCACAAAATTTCTGTTTCTGGCGCTCCATCTGGAGAGCGGCTGTTTTCCGCGTCCGCTCACAGCCCGGGAGGAAGCCGCCGCTTTCAGCGCCCTGCGCGCCGGGGATGCCGCCGCCCGGGAAAGGCTGATCCGCCACAATCTGCGGCTGGTGGCGCACATCGTAAAAAAATATTACGCCCTGCCGGGCGACCAAGAGGATCTTGTTTCCATCGGCACCATCGGGCTGATGAAAGCGGTAGATACCTTTGATGCCACCCGCAAGGCGCGGTTTTCCACCTATGCCAGCCGCTGCATTGAAAACGAGATCCGCATGCAGTTCCGGCGGGAGCGCAAGAGCGGGCAGACCGTTTCCCTGCAAGAATCCTTGGAGGCAGACGGGGACTCTGTGCTGACCTTAGCAGATGTGATACAGGACGGCTTTTGCATGGAGGACAGCTGTGAGCGGCAGGAGGATGTCCGGCGGCTGCGGCAGCTGCTGGACACTCTGCCCGCCCGGGAGCGGCAGATCTTACTGCTGCGGTACGGGCTGGCAGGGCAGCCGCCCCTGACCCAGCTGCAGACCGCCGGGCTGCTGGGCATCAGCCGCAGTTATGTTTCCCGGCTGGAGACCCACGCGCTGGAACTGCTGCGGCAGGCGTGGGGCAAAAACAGTTAGTTTTTCACTCCTGCAAAATTTTTAACTGCAATTCGTCCAGTTGTTCAAAAGTGTACAGGCGGTTGAAGGCCTCCACCAGTTCCTTTTTGGAAAGGCGCGGCGGCAGCCCCAGCGCATTCAAGAGTCTAGCCTTGCGCTCGGCGCTGCCGGGCTTGCCGGAAAGCCCCCACTCGTACAAATCAGTATAGGTGATCTGCCGCCCCGCCGGGCGCGCCGGCGCGGCACCGGCTTCCGCGCCCAAGGCGTCCAGCAGTGCCTGCCGCACATGGGCGTCATCCACGCCCTCTACCCCCAGCAAGCCCTCCTTGCCGGGCTGCGCCTTGCGCTTTTCCTTGCCGTGGATGGCGGGCACATAAGCCTGCACCACGTTCTGCGCACCCACCATGTTGGTGATGTAGTTGCGGATGCGGAAGCCTGCCGCGTCCGAATCCGTAAGTAAGATCAGACCGTTTTTCTGCGCCAGCGCTCGGAACAGCTGCTGGCGCTGTTTGTCTTTATAAATGCCAAAACCATCCGTCAGCAGGATCATGGCATCGGTCAGATGCGCCAGACGGACGGCATCGTACTTACCCTCCACGATCAACACCCGGTCGGTATGGATCATCTCGTTTTGCATCATCTTCCGCTCCCCGCCAGCGCCAGACGGCACAGGGCTGTTTCCAGCAGTGTCTGCGCCGCCACAGGCTGGCTTTTCAGGCTCTGGTCCAGCTCCAGCAGCACCTGCAAGCAGGCCTCCAGCTGGGGCAGGGTGTAGTGGGCGGCAGTCTCTGCCGAGCGCTTCAGCCGGTAGTCACTGCCCTTATAGCCAAAATCCTTGTGCACTGCACTGTAATTTTTCCGTTTTGCCGCCCCCAATTTGACCCGGTACAGGTCCACATAGCTGCCGATCATCGCCGCCGTAATGGCGATGGGCTCCTGCTGCAGCCGCAGCAGGGTCTGTAACTTTTTGCAGGCTCCGGTGGCGTTTTTGGCTGTAATCATGCGGATCATCTCGAACACATCCGCTTCAAGGCTCACTGTGCCCATCTCTGCCACCATAGAGGCGCTCACGGTCTGGTAGCCGGACAGGGCACAGAGCTTATCCACCTCGTTTTCCAGCAGAAAGGGGTCCTCGCCGCAGCGCTCCAGCAATGCGGTGGCTGCGCCGTCCGGCAGGGTTGCGCCCTGCGCCTTTGCGCGCTCCATCATCAGATTTTTCAGTTCAAAGGGGCGGGGCTTTGCCAGTTCCTCGGTGTAGCCAATGGCTTTGCACTGGGCTTGCAGCTTTTGCGCCTGCTTGCCCAGCTTGATCTTTCCGCGTTCCAGCGGGAATACGCTGCCCAGCACCGCCACGGCGTTTTCCAAGCTGGAAAGGGTACTGCACAACTCGTCCATGTCCTTGCTGCCGTAGGCTGCGGGGTCGAGTTCCGGCAGCACCACCACACGTCTGGTGCCGAAAAAGGAGATGGTACCCGCTGCCATGATAAGCTGTTCCAGTTCCGGCGCAGCGCCGTCCAGGATGGTGGCGTCCTCGTCGCTGTCTGCCGACAGCACCCGCACCGCCGCCGCCACTGCCTGCCGCACCAGATACCGCTCGCTGGAATAAAAATAGTAGACCGGGCAGCCCTTGTCGGCCAGCTGCCGGAGTTTTGCTTCCGTGGCCATGCAAATGCCCCTTTCCTGTTATAAAATGCTCCTTGTATTGTACCACACTCGGCTCGGATTGCAAAGCGCTACCCTAGGGTGTATCTGAAAAGTCGAAAATTTAGCCTATTTCTACAAACACAGCTGGATTTTGCGTTAAACAGCCTTGAAATCCACAAAGGATTCCTGCGGCTATTTGCCTTAAATCCCGCTTGTGCTTGCGAAATATTCGTCATTTTCTTTGTTTTCAGATACACCTTAGCTTTCGCCGCCGGTGCGGCGCAGGCTGAGGGAGGCTGTGTACTGCGTTTCCGGCGGCATCCAGCTGTAACTGCGCAGCGCCAGCAGTTTTTGGTACTGCACCGTCTCCGGCTTTTTCGGTGTGGCAATCAGCCACTCCGTTTGCAGCGGCTGCGCCAGTTCTGCCCTGCCGCTTAAAGTCACAAACTGCCGGTTGCCGATGCTCAGCCGCACAAGACACCCTTCCCGGGTGCGCAGCAGTTCCACCGCCGCCGGAGTGCAGCGCAGCTTGCGGCTGGCATTGACCGGCAGACGCTCTGCCCTTATCCCCTGCTGCGCGGGCAGAGTGCAGGCGGTTTTTGCATTCATGCGCAGGTCTACCACCAGTTCCACGGTGCGCACGCCCCGCCGCGCCAGCTGGTTTTCCACTGCACGCTGGGCGGCGCTGCCGCCCCGGAACAGCACCACGGCCCGGTCGTTCTGGGCAATCACCACCGCAGGTGCCTGTGCGCTGCCCACAAGGTCGATGTGCACCACGTCCCGGCTGAGGGCGTTCCCCAGCCCGATGCCCACCGCTGCCGCCAGCAGAATGCCCGGCAGCGCCACCCGCAGACGCACCCGCCAGCGGAAGGCCAGCACCCCAAGCCCGCACAGCAGCAGACAGACCAGCGCCGCGTAGGCGGTATCAAAGTAGATGGATGCCCCGGGCTTTGTGCTGAGCCAGACCGCCCAGCCGTTCAATAGCCCGGTGAGCAGGTCTGCCGCCCGGGAAAGCACCCCGTGCACCGGTGCCAGCCACGGCACCAGTCCCACAAAGGCTACTGCCAACCCCAATAGAAGCAGCGGCTGCACCATCCACAGCACCGCGATGCTGGAAACCACCGCCCACGCGCTGACACTCAACCCCCGCAGCACCAGCACCGGGAAGGTAGCCGCCGAGGCGCAGGCGGCAATGCAGGCGCTCTCTGCAAGACCCTGAAGCCGCTCCGGCAGCCTGTTAAACCACGGGCGCCTGACCGGCTTTTGCAGGTTTTCCCCTGCTTTGACCCAGAAGCGCCTGTCGTGGGCGTCCCGCATCCGGCGGATGCAGGCGTTGCCTGCCACCGTGCCCACCACTGCCGCAAAAGAAAGTTCAAAGCCGATATCCCACACCGCGTAGCTGTTGACGGCGGTCATCAGGATGCCTGCCGCCGCCAGCGAGGTGAGGGCGTCCGGCGGTCCCCACACCCACACGCCCAAGGCGCTGACCCACACCGCCACGGCAGCGCGGCGCACCGAGGGTGTAAAGCCGGTCACGCCCATCAGCACCAGCGCCAGCAGGCTTTTCCAGACTGTGCGCCGTCTGCGGCTGCGGTAGCTCTGCTCCCAGCGATAGGGCAGCAAAACGCTCAGGATATCCCCGCACAGGATGGAAACGTGCATGCCGCTGACCACCAGCACATGGGAAAGCCCCGCGCCCCGGTAGGCGCTGCGCAGCTGTGCCGAAAGCCCACTGCGGTCGCCCACCGTCATGGCGGCCAGCACACCGCCGGTGTCCCGATTCATGACACGGCGCAGGCTCTCGCTCAGTTTTTGCTGCAAGCGGTGGGTGCGGGCACGGAAGCTGCCGCTCTCACCCAGTACGGTGAGCTGCGGCTTTTCTGCCAAGGGCTCTGCCTGCAAGGCAATGCCATCCGCGTACTGCGCCGTCTGTTCTTCCATGTCCGGTTGTTGCAGCGCGAACCAGCCCTGCACCCGCTGCCCTGCCGTGCAGGCGGGCAGCTCCGCACAGGCTATGCGGAAACCCGCCGGGCTGCCGTTCACGCTTTCTACCCACAAGGTCGCGTCCACTGTGTCCGGGAGATAGCTGCTGTCCGCGCGCTCCACCTCAGCAGTCAGCAGCACGGTGCGCCCGGCGTAATTTGCCCGGGCACGCTCCAGCCGGGCGCTCGTGGTATGCACCGCACAAAGCCCGGCCAGCGCGCCCAGCAGCAGGCAGACCGCCAGCTTGCGGCTGCCATCCGGGATGCAGAGCAGCAGCAAAAAGGCAACAAAAAATGCCGCAAACGGCATAAAAAGCTCCGTTTGCGGCAAAAAAGTCCACAGGAAACTAAGGCCCATCATTCCGGCGCAGAAAGCGCAGAGCGGGCGGCGCATCCCGGCTTAGTGGAAGAACAGGGGCAGCGGCTCAAGGAAGATGATATCCTTGCGCTCAGAAGCGTCGCCCTCGGCCAGAACAGCGGCCTGACCCACAATGGTGCACTGGGTCTTTTCTGCCAGCGCGTCCAGTGCCTTCAGAGAGCCGCCGGTGGAGATGACATCGTCCACCACCAGCACACGCTTGCCGTTCATCTTTTCCAGCTCCTTGCGGTCGATGACCAGCTTCTGCTTACCGGCAGTGGTAATGGACTGGTCCTCCACCACCACGGGGTCCGGCATATACAGCTTGACACCCTTGCGGGCGCAGATATAGGGCTTGCCGCTCTGACGGCTCATCTCGTGTGCCAGCGGAATCCCCTTGGCCTCGGCGGTGAGCAGGATATCAAAATCCGGGCATTTCTTCAGCAGCTCCGCAGCAGCGGCCACGGTCAGCTCGGCATCACCCAGCATGATAAAAGCTGCAATGTCCATGTGGTCGTTCACCTTGCAGATGGTCAGCTCACGGGTCAGGCCTGCGACGTGCAGGGTATAAGTTTCAGCCATAATCAAAATCTCCCTTTCGTATTGGAATCAGACAGGCAGTTTTTCGCCGCCCAGAACATGGAAATGCAGATGCTTCACGGTCTGGCCTGCGTCCTCGCCCACGTTGGAGATGATGCGGTAACCGTTTTCCAGCCCCTGCTCCTTGGCCAGCTTTGCGATGACGGTGAAGATGTGGCCCAGCAGAGCACCATCCTCCTCGGTCAGCACAGCGGCAGAGGAGATGTGCTTGCGGGGAACCACAAGGAAATGCACCTTTGCCTGCGGGTTGATGTCGTAGAATGCCACTACCTGGTCATCCTCGTACAGCTTTTTAGAGGGGATCTTGCCCTCTGCGATCATGCAAAACAGACAATCTTCCATGGGGGAACACTCCTTCCTGCTTCTACAAAAGCCCGCCGCCCGGCGCGTATCCGGCACCGGGCGGGGACATGGATCTTTTTTAGCCCAGAGCCTTCTTGACAATAGCGCTCACAGCAGCCAGTGCCTCGTCGATCTTGGTCTCGTCCTTCAGACCGGCCATTGCAAAGTCCGGCTTGCCGCCGCCCTTGCCGCCTGCGATAGCAGACAACTCCTTGACCAGCACACCGGCCTTGAGGCCCTTTTCCTGTGCCAGCTTATTCACGGTAACAGCCATGGTGATCTTATCCTCAGCCTTGCCCACCAGAACAGCCACCACAGGGTTCACGGCCTTGTCGCGGATGCTGTCGCACATACCGCGCAGGGTGTCGCCAGTGGTACCGGTAAAGTATGCGGAGGCGATCTTCACGCCGTCTGCTTCCTCGGCATTGTCGAACAGGCTGTCCACCTTGGAGGCGGCGATCTTGGCCTTCATCTCCTCCAGCTCGCGGCTCATAGCCTTGTTCTCGGCCATCACAGCCTCGGCGCGGGCGGGCAGGGCAGTCACGTTGTTGGCCTTGAGGGTGTTAGCCACCTCATGCAGCATGGCTTCCTGCAGGTTTGCACGGATCAGCAGGTTGCGACCGGTGACAGCTTCGATACGGCGGATGCCGGCAGCCACAGAGGACTCGCTGACGATCTTGAAGCCGCCGATCTGGGCGGTATTCTTGACATGGGTGCCGCCGCAGAACTCGGTAGACCAGCCCTCGATATCCACCACGCGGACCACCTTGCCGTACTTTTCGCCAAACAGAGCCATTGCGCCCAGCTTCTTGGCTTCCTCCACCGGCATCTCCTGCACGGTGACGTTCATGGAGTCAAAGATCTTATCGTTGACGATCTTCTGCACCCGTGCCAGTTCCTCGGGGGTCACGGCGCTGAAGTGGGTAAAGTCGAAGTGGGTGATGGAGGCATCCTGATAGGAACCAGCCTGATGCACATGGTCGCCCAGCACCTCACGCAGGGCAGCCTGCAGCAGGTGGGTAGCGGTATGGTTGCGGGCAATGGCCATGCGGTAGCCCTTGTCCACCTGTGCGGTCAGCACATCGCCCACCTTCACAATGCCGCTTTCCAGCACGCAGGTGTGGACGTAGTAGCCCTTGGGGGTCTTTTTCACGTCCAGCACGCGCAGGC
>CAJMQZ010000102.1 GCA_905215595.1 uncultured bacterium | reverse complement strand
TCAATAAGATCGTCATCTGTACCGATGCCGACGTGGACGGCTACCAGATCCGCACCCTTGTGCTGACCATGCTTTACCGCCTTACCCCCACCCTGATCAACAAGGGCTATGTGTATATCGCGGAGTCGCCCTTGTACGAGATCACCACGAAAGACCGCACTTATTTCGCCTATACCGAGCCGGAAAAGGCCGCTTTTCTGGAAAAGATCGGGGATAAAAAATACACCATCCAGCGCTCCAAAGGCTTGGGCGAAAACGACCCCGAGATGATGTGGCTGACTACCATGAACCCGGAAAGCCGCCGCCTTATTAAAGTAATGCCCACCGATGTGGTGCAGACCGCGCAGGTGTTCGATATCCTGCTGGGCGACAATCTGGCAGGCCGCAAGGAGCATATCGCTCAGCACGGCGCAGAGTATCTGGATGATCTGGACGTGAGCTGAGAACCCTCTCCGTCATCGCTGACGCGATGCCACCTCTCCCGAAGGGGAGAGGTTTGGCACAAGAGGGAAACTTTGCGGGACGACCCCAAAAGCTCCCCCCTCGTGGGAGCTGGCTGCGTAAGGTGTATCTGAAAACAAAGAAAATGACGAATATTTCGCAAGCACAAGCGGGATTTAAGGCAAATAGCCGCAGGAATCCTTTGTGGATTTCAAGGCTGATTCACGCAAAATCCAGCTGTGTTTGCAGAAATAGGCTAAATTTTCGACTTTTCAGATACACCCAAGCAGCCTGAGAGGGTTTTTCCCTATGGAGAGGAACTGTAATGGCAAAAAAATCAACCAAGAAAACCTTAAAGCCGGTGCGCCCGCAGCTGGGTGACGGCGTTGAAATTTTAAACGCAGGCAGCGTGCTGGAAGATCCCATTACCCGCACGCTGGAAACCAACTATATGCCCTACGCCATGAGCGTCATCGTCAGCCGCGCGCTGCCAGAGATCGACGGCTTCAAGCCGGCGCACCGCAAGCTGCTGTACACCATGTACGAGATGGGCCTGCTCAAGGGCGCACGCACCAAGTCTGCCAACATTGTGGGCAGCACCATGCACCTGAACCCCCACGGCGATGCCGCCATCTACGACACCATGGTGCGCATGGGCCGCGGCAACGAGAGCCTGCTGGTGCCTTTTGTGGACAGCAAGGGTAACTTTGGCAAGGCGTACAGCCGCGATATGTCCTGCGCTGCCGCCCGATACACCGAGGCAAAGCTGGAAAGCGTGTGCGAGGAACTGTTCCGGGATATCGACAAGGAGACCGTGGACTTTGTGCCTAACTACGACAGCACCACCACCGAGCCTACCCTGCTGCCGGTCACTTTCCCCACCATTCTGGCCAACAATACGCTGGGCATCGCGGTGGGCATGGCCTGCAACATCTGCTCCTTCAATCTGGCAGAGCTGTGCGCCACCACCGTGGCGCTGATGAAGGACGAGCACCACGATATCGGCACCACCATGCCCGCCCCAGACTTTGTGGGCGGCGGCCAGATCTTGTATGATGAAGCGCAGATGCGTGAAATTTACGAGAATGGCCGCGGCAGCGTAAAGGTGCGCGCCCGATACAATGCAGTGCCCGGCGAAAATATGATCGAGGTCACCCAGATCCCGCCCACCACCACGGTGGAGGCCATCATGGATAAGATCGCAGAGCTGGTCAAGACCGGCAAGGTCAAGGAGATCAGCGATATGCGCGACGAGACCGACCTGAACGGTCTGAAGCTGACGCTGGACCTCAAGCGCGGTGTGGATGCCGACAAGCTGATGGCAAAACTGTTCAAGGCCACCCCGCTGGAGGACAGCTTCAGCTGCAACTTCAACATTCTGGTGTCCGGCCAGCCCCGGGTCATGGGCGTGCGGGAGATTTTGAAGGAGTGGACGGCCTTCCGCGTCGAGTGCGTGCGCCGCCGCACCTACTACGACCTGCACGGCAAGGAAAAGCGCCTGCACCTGTTGCAGGGCCTTGCCGCCATCCTGCTGGATATCGACAAGGCCATCCGCATCATCCGCACCACTGAGGAGGAGACCGAGGTGGTGCCCAACCTGATGATCGGCTTTGGCATTGACGAGGTGCAGGCCGACTATGTGGCAGAGATCAAGCTGCGCCACCTGAACCGGGAATACATCCTCAAGCGCACCGGCGAGATCGAGCAGCTGGAAAAGGACATTGCCGACCTGAACGATGTGCTGGCAAAGCCTGCCCGCATCCGCCGCATCATCATCAATGAACTAAACGATGTATCGAAAAAATATGGCAAGCCCCGTTGCAGTGAGATTTTGTACGACCTGCCCGAGGAGGATGCCGCCGCCGAGGAAGAAGCTGTGCCGGACTACCCGGTGACCGTGTTCTTTACCCGGGAGGGCTACTTTAAAAAGATCCCGCCCCAGAGTCTGCGCACCGCCGGTGCCCACAAGCTGAAGGAGGGGGACGAGATCATCCAGCAGCTGGAGACCCGCAACAACGTGGAAGCGCTGTTCTTTACCGACAAGCAGCAGGTGTACAAGGTGCGTCTGGCAGAGCTGGAGGACGGCAAGGTGGCCCAGATGGGCATTTTCATCCCGGGCCGTCTGGGCATGGACGAGGGCGAGAACGTGCTCTCCATGGTGATCACCAGCGACTACAGCGGCTATATGCTGTTCTTCTTTGCCAGCGGCAAGTGCGCTAAAATTCCGCTCAGCTCCTATGCCACCAAGCAGAACCGCCGCAAGCTGCTCAAGGCCTACTGCGACAAGGAACCGCTGGCAAAGCTCTTCTTCCTGCCGGAGGAAACGGAGCTTGCCATCCGCACCAGCGCCAGCCGGATGCTGCTGGTTGGCACGGCGCAGATCGCGGCCAAGGCCACCCGCGACAGTCAGGGCGTGGCAGTGGTTACTTTGAAAAAGAACCAGACCATCGCTTCGGTGGTGCCGGCGGACACGCTGGAGCTGGCGAACCCCCACCGCTACCGTGTGCGCAGCCTGCCCGCCACCGGTGCGCTGATCCGCGCCGAGGACGAGGGCGAGCAGATGAGCCTGCTTTGATTGGCAGGCGGCGGAGAGCTTTCCTTCGCAAATGAGTCCGGAACCCCCTGTTCCGCCCCAGTGCTGCGCACCGGAGCCCCACTTCGCCGGAATTTGCTCAGGAAACTCCCCGCCGCCTTTCCGAAAAGTCCCCTCTTGTGAAGATCGGGGAAACGGAACGCCCGCAGGCGCACCGTTTCCCCGAAAACAATAATATTCTTTCTGCTGTTATTGTCAGAGCGAAGCGGAGACAATTCTAAATCGTTTATCCTGAAAAGAGGAAGCAGTTATGCAAAATATCGACCTGATCTGTGTGGGCAAGCTGAACGCCAAATATTTTGCCGAGGGCGTGGCAGAGTACCAGAAGCGTCTGGCGGCCTTTGCCGCCTTCCGCATCCTTGAGCTGCCGGAGGAAAAGATCGAGGAGAAAAACGCCTCGGACGCCGTGGTGAAAAAGGCACTGGACAAGGAGGGTAAGGCCATCCTTTCCAGTGTGCGCAAGGGGGCTGCTATCGTGGCTATGTGCATCGAGGGCAAGCAGATCTCCTCCGATGAACTGGCGCAGTTTCTGGCGCAGCGCGCCGGCAGCGGGGCAGGGGATGTGGCCTTTGTCATTGGCTCGTCCCACGGCCTGTCCGATGAGGTAAAAAAGGCCGCTGCCCTCAAGTTCAGCATGGGACGCATCACCATGCCCCATCAGCTGGCGCGGCTGGTGCTCACCGAGCAGATCTACCGCTCCTGCACCATCAATGCGGGCATGAAGTACCATAAGTAAAGTACCATTTTTTGGCTCCCGGAGCGTTCGCAGGCGCTCCGGGAGCCATTTTTACAGAAACATGGAAAATCTGCCGAAAAAACAATTTTTGGCTTTTCTTTTGGAGCAGTTTTTATTATACTGATAGCATGGATCATTCTGTTACAAAATGAAACAAAAATGGTAGGGAAGAACCATGAAAAAACACAAAAGAGAACTGCGGCTGGCGGCCTGTCTGCTGGCGCTGGCAATGTGTGCGGCGCTGCTTTGCAGCTGCCTGCATACCGGAAAAGCCGACAGCTATACGGCTGCAATGCCGGTCATCGTGGTGGGCAGCGATAACTACCCGCCCTTCAACTATGTGGGCACGGACGGCGCACCCACCGGCGTTGACGTGGAACTGGCAACAGAAGCGTTCAGGCGGCTGGGCTACCGGGCAAAATTTGTGACCATCGACTGGGAAAAGAAGAAGGAACTGGTGGAAAACGACACCATCGATTGCATCTGGGGCAGCTTTTCCATGGATGGCCGCGAGGAAGAATACCACTGGGCAGGGCCTTATCTGTACAGCCGTCAGGTGGTGGCGGTGCGCTCCGACAGCGACATCTATACCCTGCAGGATCTGACCGACAAGGTGGTGGCGGTGCAGTCCACCACAAAGCCGGAGGAGCTGTTTTTGAACGCAGAGCAGAACGGTCTGCCCCGGCTGCGCAGGCTGTATTCCCTGCAGAACCGGGATCTGATCTACACCACCCTGATCAAGGGCTATGCGGATGCCTTGGCCGCCCACGAAAGCGCCATCCGGCAGTTCATGAAAGATTACAGCGTAGAATATCGCATTCTGGACGAGCCGCTGATGACGGCGCGGCTGGGCGTTGCCTTTGCCAAAGACCGCAGTGATGACCTGCCGCAGCAGCTGACGGAGGTGTTTCAGGAGATGCTGGCGGACGGCACCGTCCGGCAGGTCGTGAGCCGCTATCTGGACGACCCTGAACACTATCTGGATGGACTGGAGGATCGCACCCATGCGTGACGGAATGGAAAAAGGAGCACCGGTCATCAACCGGAAGCAGTACATGCTGATCTGTGCACTTGCGGGGCTGCTGATACTGAGCGGCGTGCTGATCTTTTCGACGTACAGTGATCTGCAAAATGCAGAAAAGCAGTTTGAGGATACCATCAGCTATGTTAAGGAGCAGTGCACTGGCTACGACAACCTGAACCTTGCCTCCGAGACCAAAAGCCTGATGCGGATGATGGAAAACGCCCAGCACCTGCGCAGTGAGATCGCCCGGGACCAGCAGGAGAACCCCGGGCGGGTGCTGGACGATGCCGCCATGGAAGAATATTTGCAGGACTATACCCTCAGCGGCATTCTTGTGCTTTCACCAGAGGGCAAAATTTTGTGCGGTGCCTCACAGGATGGCCGGACGGCTGACCCGCAGATCCGGGCACAGATGGAAAAGGAGCTGGCCGGTTCTATCGTGCTGAAGGTGGCCGACCACCCCCAGCAGGTCTACGCCGGGCGGACGGAAAAGGAGGACGGCTCCTATGTGGACACCGCAGCCTGTGCCCGAAAAGGCGAGTACGGGGTGCTCGTGGTGTACTACCGCACCACAGTGGAATATGTGCACAATTACAGCCTTTCCTACCAGAACTGCGTGCAGGGCTATAACCCCGCCGTGGACGGCACCATCGTGGTGACCCGTGGTGACCGCATCGTGGCCAGCAATGACACTTCTCTGCTGGATATCACTGTGGACGAAAACCCCACCCTTTCTGCCCTAAAGGCGCGCAGCACCGATGGCGGTATGATCCATGTGCACAGCACCACCGGGCAGCAGTACGCCTACGGCATCGTAGGGCAGGGACGCAGTTTTTATATCTATGTTTACCGCCCGGAGCAGGAGGTATATGTCTCTACCATGCGCAATGTGAGCATGGCTGCCTTTGCTTACATGGTCGTTCTGTTCCTGCTGCAATTGCTGCGCGGCAAGACCGACCAGCGCTACCGCGAGCAGCAGCTGCGCCGGGAGCAGGAGTACCAGGAGACCCTCAAGGCGGCTGCGCTGAAGGCGGAGGGCGCAAACCTTGCCAAGACCGAGTTTTTGCAGCGCATGAGCCACGATATCCGCACCCCCATCAACGGCATCCGGGGCATGGTGGAGATCGGCGACCGCTGCCCGGAGGATATGGCACGGCAGGCCGACTGCCGCAAAAAGATCTGGGAGGCTTCCACCCTGCTGCTGGAGCTGGTGAACGAGGTGCTGGACATGGGCAAGCTGGAATCCGGCGAGGTGGTGCTGGAAAATGTGCCTTTTGATCTGCCCGAGCTGATACATGAGATCACGGATGTGCTGGAAAAACAGGCGGCAGAACGCGGGATCGTTCTGCACCGGGAATACGGCAGGCTGCCGCATCCACGGCTGGTGGGCAGCCCGCTGCACGTCAAGCGGCTGCTGATGAATGTGCTCAGCAATGCCATCAAGTATAACCGGGAAAAGGGCCGGGTGATGCTGGACTGCTTTGAATTGAGCAGCAACGGGGACAAGGCGCAGATCTGCTTTGTCTGCGCGGACACTGGCATCGGCATGAGCGAGGAGTTCCAGAAGCGGATGTTCGAACCCTTTGCACAGGAGAATGCCGGGGTACGCTCGGTATACGGCGGCACCGGCCTTGGCATGTCCATTACCAAAAGTCTTGTGGATAAGATGGGCGGTACCATCGGGGTGGAAAGCAAGCAGGGCGTGGGCACCACCTACACCATCACCCTGCCTTTTGCCATCGACAATACTGCAACCGAAGAGCCGGAGCGGCAGCAGACAGATCTTACCGTGCTGCGTGGGCGGCTGCTGCTGCTGGCCGAGGACAACGCCCTGAACATGGAAATCATGGAATTTTTGCTGAACGATGTGGGCATAAAGGTGACCAAAGCCGCCGACGGACAGCAGGCGGTGGAAGCCTTTGCAGCTTCGCCGGTGGGCGGCTTTGACGCCATTCTGATGGACGTGATGATGCCGGTGCGGGACGGCCACGAGGCTACCCGCGCCATCCGCGCCATGGACCGCCCGGACGCAAAGACCATCCCCATTTTTGCCATGACGGCAAACGCCTTTACAGAGGACCACCGTAAAGCGCTGGAATCCGGCATGAATGAACACCTGCCCAAGCCCATCGACCCGGATGCCCTGTACCGCCTGCTGGTAAAATACCTGACAGAGCGCAGCTGAACCGTTTGCCGGGCTTTACAAGCGGGGCAAAACATGGTACAGTAAATATACTGTGCTTGCGCAAGCCACAAGCACGCCCGGCGGTGGGAAAGCCGTCGGCACACAACACGATACGACACGGCAAACCAGCCGCGGACGGAAAGGATGTACTACAATGGAACAGAGCG
>CAJMQZ010000101.1 GCA_905215595.1 uncultured bacterium | reverse complement strand
TTTTTAATTTGGGGTTCTGAAAAGCCTGCGGGCTTTTCAGAACCCCTTTTTCACGATTTTTGCACGCAGAAACGTTTCATAACATAAAATTGCAACCAATTTGCAATTTGGTGTTGCAATTGGGAAGGATATCGTGTATAATCTTCCCTGCACGAAAATGCAAACTGATTGCAAATTATTGAGAGACGACCCTCTGCGGGTCTTTGGAGCGATTATTTATGGAACTGTTTCTGGATGTTTTGGGCGAAACCTTGGTGGATACCGCCAAGATGCTGCCCTTTCTGTTTCTGGCCTACCTGCTGATCGAGTATATCGAGCACCGCCACGGCGAGCGCATCGAGGCGCTGCTGGCGGGCGGCGGGCGCTGGGGTGCTGTGCCGGGCGCGGTACTGGGCTGTGTGCCGCAGTGCGGCTTCTCCGCCATTGCGTCCAACTTCTACGCCTCCCGGGTCATCACGCTGGGCACGCTGATGGCGGTGTACCTTGCCACCAGCGATGAGGCCATCCCGCTGCTGGTCTCCATGCCGGCCTACTGGGATAAGCTGGCCGTCCTGATGGTCATCAAGGTGGTGTACGCCATCGCGGTGGGCTTTGTGCTGGACTTTGTGCTGCGGGGCGTGCTGCCCAAAGGGCTGCGGGGCGGCTACACTGGCCATGCGGACGAGGTGGACTGCCACGAGGAGCACAGCGATGCCGAGGGCAACGAAAAGCCCATCTGGCAGGCGGCGCTGCGCCACACGCTGGAGATCTTTGTGTTCATCTTCGCTTTCAGTCTGGTGTTCGGCATGATCGTAGAGGGCGTGGGCGAGGACGTGTTTGCCGAGGTGCTGGGCGGCATGGGCTTCTTCCAGCCGGTGGTGGCGGCTCTGGTGGGGCTGATCCCCAACTGTGCCGCCAGCGTGCTGCTGACCCAGCTGTATGTGGAGGGTGCGCTGCGCTTTTCCAGCCTTGTGGCGGGGCTGTGCACCGGTGCCGGTGTGGGCTTGGCTGTGCTGTGGCGCGCCAACCCCTCGTGGAAGCAGAACCTCTTCATTACCGGCCTGACATGGGCTGCCGGTGCCTTTGTGGGCGTGGCAATGCAGGTGGTCGTGGCGGTGTTTGCCTGACAGGTAAAATATTTTGGATTTCGGGACAGTGGAATGCCTGCGGACATTCTACTGTCCCATTTTTCTTTTCCCCCTCTCCCGCTGGACTTTGAAATGTGCTATACTGGGAGAAAACGATGCGCACAGGAGAGATGACCATGCAATATAAGATTCTGGCAAGCGATTACGACAACACGCTGATGCCCTTTGGGGAGGCAAAGCCCCGCCCGGCGGTGGTAAAGGCGGTAAAAAAGCTGCAAGCCGCCGGGGGCAAGTTCGTGCTCAGCACCGGCCGCTCCTACCCGGGTATCCGGGACAAAAACCAGCTGGGCGGCATCCGATACGACTACGCCATTACCTGCAACGGTGCCTGCGTGGTGGACAGGCAGGGCAACGTAATAGCCGAGCATCCGCTTACCAGTGAGGAGATGTATGTGCTGGTGGATTTTTGCGAGGATTATAACTACCCGCTGCAATTCAACTTCCGGGATGCCTATTACGCCTACTGCGAGTACGAGTATCTGCACGCGGGCTATCAGATGATGAACAGCCCCGGGCTGGACTGCGTGGACGGCGAGGATCAGGACAGGCATCTGGTGGATATGCCCCACGCCGCCTTTGCCGCCATGCCGCCGCAGGAAGTGGAGCGCTTCCACGAAAAATACGGCTACCTTGGCCTGCACTGGATGCAGGTGGGCGCGCAGAACGCGGACGGCTACTGCTACTACGATATCGTGCGCGGCGGTATGGATAAGGGCGTAGGGCTTGCCGACCTGTGCGGGCAGATGGGGCTTACGCTGGCCGATGCCGTGGCTGTGGGCGATTCTGCCAACGATGTGGGGATGCTGAAGGTAGCCGGCCTGAGCGCCTGCATGGCAAACGGCACCCCGGACGCCAAGGCCGCTGCCGACCGGATCATCGGGGATGTGCGGGAGGATGGCGTGGCGGCGCTGATCGAGGAGCTGTGGTTCGACGGCCCCCGCGCGGAGCCCTCCGGCAAAGATTTTGGCTCTGCATGGGGCAATATTGAAAGCGCAGGCGGCAGCTTATGAGCTTTGCACCGGTGTACGATGACCACAGCCGGGCGCTGATCTTGGGCACATGGCCCAGCCCCAAAAGCCGGGAGATGGCCTTTTACTACGGCCATCCGCAAAATCGGTTCTGGCCGCTGCTGGCGGCGCTGACCGGGGAGCCGCTGCCCGTGCGGGAGGATATCGCCGCCAAAAAGCAGTTGCTTTTGCGCCACGGGCTGGCGCTGTGGGATACGCTGGAAAGCTGCACCATCACCGGCGCATCGGATGCCTCCATCCGGGATGTGGTGCCCAACGATATCGCCGGGCTGCTGCGTAAAGCACCCATCCGGGCGGTGTTCTGCAACGGTGCCACAGCTTACCGTATCTACACAAAATATCAGCAGCCGCTTACCGGCATCCCGGCTGTCCGTCTGCCAAGTACAAGCCCCGCCAACGCCGCCTGCAGCCCCGCCCGGCTGGAGGAGCTTTGGGGCGCTGCGCTGGCGGACTGGATCGTAAAATGATGACAAGGCTGTAAATTCTTTTGCGGGATACTTGCGTTTTTTTGCGGACGTTGTATTATGGATATCATAAGGGGCGCACTGCCCCGGACAAGGAGAAATGACCATGAGCAAGATCATCCGCACCCAAAAGCCCAGCGTGCTGCCCTTTTATGCGGCGGCGCTGGTGTTCGTGGTACTGTGCGCGGTGCTGCCGGTATACAAATTATGGGCGCTGCTGGTGGCGCTGGGCGGTGCCGCCGTTTCCTTTGGCGTGGCAAAAAAGACCTGCCCGCCCCGGATGGTGGAGCACGAGGTACCCTTCCACACCGGTGTGGAGGATGTGGACCAGATGCTGACCGATATCCAGCAGAAGCTGGACACTCTGCACGCGCTGAACGAGGCTTTGCCCGACCCGCAGCTGTCCGCCGCTATGACCCGCATGGAAAAGGCGGGACGCTCCATCGTGGAAGCGGTGGAAGCAAACCCCGCCAAGGCAAAGCAGGTGCGCCGGTTTGCCAACTACTATCTGCCGGACGCCGTAAACGTTTTGCAGCAGTACGCAAAGCTTGCAAAGCAGGGTGTGCGGGGCGAGAACGCCGCCGCTATTCGCGCCGAGGTGGAACACAACGCCGCCTCCATTGCCACGGCTTTTGAAAACCAGCTGGATGCCCTGTACGCGGCAGAGAGCATGGACCTGTCCGCAGACCTGACCGTTTTGCAGAATATGCTGAAAGGGCAGGGTCTGAGCAAGTAAAACCAGAATATCCCCTCGGGATTTTGAAAGGAAGGAATCACTTATGGCTGACAATACTCTGAACTTTGATCTGGATGCTCCCGCAGTGCCCACCCTGACGCTGGACCCCACCCCCGCTGCTGTGCCGCAGGAGAAAAAGCCCGCCGCTGCCCCTGCCCCGGAGGCACAGGTGAACCTGACCCCCGAGGAGCAGGCCATGGTGGATCAGTTTGCCCAGAAGATCGATATTACCAACAGCCAGCAGGTGCTGCAATACGGCTCTGCCTGCCAGAAAAAGATCGGCGATTTCTCCGAAGCAGCCCTCTCCAAGGTGTCCACCAAGGATCTGGGCGAGGTGGGCGATATGATCACCGACCTCATTGGCGAGCTGAAGAGCTTTGATGCCAATGAGGAGCAGCAGAAGGGCATTATGGGCTTCTTCAAAAAGAAAACCAGCCAGCTGGATGCCCTTAAGACCAAGTACGACAAGACCGAGACTAATGTGGAAAAGATCCAGTCCATGCTGGAAGCCCATCAGGTGCAGCTGCTCAAGGATATCGCCATGCTGGATAAGATGTACGAGCTGAACATGGCCTACTTCAAGGAGCTGAGCATGTATATCCTTGCCGGCAAAAAGAAGCTGGCCGATGTGCGCGCAAACGAGCTGCAGCAGGCCATGGATAAGGCCAAGGTTTCCGGCCTGCCGGAGGATGCACAGGCGGCTCGTGATCTGGCCGACCAGTGCGAACGCTTTGAGAAGAAGCTCTATGATCTGGAGCTGACCCGCAACATCAGCCTGCAGATGGGGCCGCAGATCCGCCTGCTGCAGAACAACGACACCATGATGGCAGAGAAGATCCAGTCCACCATCGTCAACACCATCCCCCTGTGGAAGAACCAGATGGTGCTGGCACTGGGTCTGGCCCACAGCCAGCAGGCCATGCAGGCCGAGCGTGCCGTGACCGACATGACCAACGACCTGCTCAAGAAGAACGCCGATGCCCTCAAGATGGGCACCATCGAGACCGCCAAGGAGAGCCAGCGCGGCGTGGTGGATATCGAGACCCTGCAGCAGACCAACAAGAGCCTGATCGAGACGCTGGACGAGCTGAACAAGATCCAGAGCGAGGGCCGCGCAAAGCGCGCCGCCGCCGAGCAGGAGCTGACCCGCATCGAGGACGAGCTGAAAACCAAAATGATGGAGATCCGGAGCTGAAATGGCAAACGCTGATTTTTCTCAGAACAAACAAACCGCTCCCGGCGGCTTTGACGCGGGCAGCTACCGCGAAAAAGCAAAGCCGGAGCAGGCCGTAACGCTGACGCCCCGACAGCAGAAGCTGGCCGCACTGGAAGCAAAGCTGCCCGCAGCGCTTTCCACCCGGGCGGCGGCGCTGGCTTTAAGCGTGGTGGTGATGCTGGCCGCTTTTTTCGGCTTTGGCAGCGCCAAGCTGCGCGGCAAATACAACACCGCCCGCCAGTGGTTCACTGCAGGGGTCGCCGCTGACAACGGCTATAACCTGAGCGAGGAGCTGACCACCCGGGAGAATACGGCGGCGAACATTCTGACCACCGCCTCCAACACCCTTGGCGCAGACAGCGCCGAGGTGCTGTCTGCACAGACTGCACTGAACGATTTCTCCGCTTGTCTGCAGGCGGTGCAGAACGGCGGCAAAAGCCAGTCGCTGACCTCGCTGCCCTATTATCAGGGCAGCACGATGCACGCGCTGTATCAGGCCGACCAGGCGCTGGGCACCGCCATCGACCAGCTGTATGCAAAGTTGCAGGAGCAGGCCGCAGACCCCATGAAGATGGGTGCGGTGCAGGGGCAGTACGGCCAATTCAACAGTGCAGCCACCATCATTGGTACCTTGCAGTACAATACGGCGGTGTATGAATATCAGAAGGAAGTCGGCGGCTTCCCGGCCGGTGTGCTGGGAGCTTTGTCCGGCGTGAAGGAGGTTGAACCCTTCGCATGAAAAACTTTGCAAAACGCATCAGCGCACTGGTGCTGGCCGTGGTGGTCAGCGCGGCAGTGCTGTGCCCGGCGGCCTTTGCCGCCCAGCTGCCCAGCCTTCCCAAGGATCAGTGCGTGGTGGACGATGCCGGTGTGCTGAGCAGCAGCACCGTGCAGACCATCACCGAACTGAACGCCCAGTTGGAATCCAGCTGCAGCGGCGCACAGATCGGTGTACTAACAGTAGAATACACGGGCAATGATTCCACGGAGGATTACGCTGTGCAGGCGGCCAATGCCTGGGGCATTGGTTCTTCTACCGGCAAAAATGGTGTGCTGATCCTGTTGGTAATGGAGACCCAGCAGTACGCCGACGGCGATTACTATATTGCCACAGGTGACGGCTTCCGCAACACTACCTTGGAAAAGCAGGCCAGCGCCATTGCCCAGACCATGGAAGATCAGTTTGCCGCAAAGGATTATGACGGCGCAGTGACCACCTGTGCCCGGAATGTGGCAAACACCATCGCAGATATTTACGGGGTCAGCCTTTCCGGCAGCACCGTGCAGCCCGGGCATCAGGGCAGCCAGAGCAGCGGCGGCAGCGCCCTGACCGACATCCTGACCCTTGTGGTCAGCGTTGTGCTGCTCATCGTCATTATCCGGTCGGTGGCCTATGTTTTTGCCAGCCCCTGCGGCTGGCTGTGGTGCTTCGGCGGACCCCGTCCTCCCCGCGGACGGCGCGGCCCGCACAACCCGCCGCCCCCGCCGGGCGGCTTCTACGGCGGCTCCCGCGGGCCCCGGCCTCCGCGCGGCGGCGGCTTTGGCGGCATGGGCGGCGGCTCCTTCGGGGGCGGTGCCGGGCGCGGTGGTTTCGGCGGCGGCAGCTTTGGCGGCGGAGGCTCCTTCGGGGGCATGGGCGGCGGCAGCTTCCACGGCGGCGGTGGTGGCCGTGGGCGATAATGAGAATAAAAAGAGAAAGGCAGTGGCTTTACCACTGCCTTTCTCTTTTTTACGCCTTTTATCGTGAATGAAATTCATTTGACAAAACAATTTTTGTAACTTATACTGGATGACATCACGAAAAATAAAGGAAGTATCTGTCATGCTGACTCTGGATAAGATCTACCACGCCGCCTTTGTGCTGAAGGACGTGGCGCGCAAGACCGACCTCATCGAAGCCCCCAAGCTGTCCAAGGACTGCCAGCTGTACCTCAAGACCGAGAACCTGCAGGCCACCGGCAGCTTTAAGGTGCGGGGCGCTTACTATAAAATCAGCCAGCTTTCCGAGGAGGAGAGCGCCAAGGGCGTGATTGCCTGCTCTGCGGGCAACCATGCGCAGGGCGTGGCGCTGGCGGCTACCCGGCGCGGCATCCGCAGCATCGTCTGTATGCCGGACGGCGCACCCCTGATGAAGGTGGAGAACACTAAAAATCTGGGTGCGGAGGTCTGCCTTGTGCCCGGCACCTACGACGAGGCCCACGATAAGGCCGTGCAGCTGCAAAAGGAGTACGACATGACCTTTATCCACCCCTACGATGACGAGCAGGTCATCGCCGGGCAGGGCACCATCGGCTTGGAGATCCTTGACCAGCTGCCGGATGTGGACGCTGTGGTGGTGCCGGTGGGCGGCGGCGGACTGATCTCCGGTATTGCCTTTGCCATCAAGACCCTGCGCCCGGAGGTCAAGGTGTACGGCGTACAGGCCGAGGGTGCTCCCAGTATGTACCGCAGCCTGCACGAGCACAAGTACCAGACCCTGAAATCTGCTTCCACCTTCGCGGACGGCATTCAGGTCAAGACTCCGGGTGAGCTGACCTATCAGCTGTGCGAGCAGTATGTGGACGATATCGTCACCGTGACCGAGGACGAGACGGCAGCGGCCATCCTCTCCCTGATGGAGAACCAGAAGCTGGTGGCCGAGGGTGCAG
>CAJMQZ010000100.1 GCA_905215595.1 uncultured bacterium | reverse complement strand
CGGGTCTCGCTGTAACGGCGCATCAGCACATCGTCCGGCGCATCCAGAAACAGGATCTTATAGGGTGTTTTCTGCTCGTCCAGCTGCTGCAGGGCAGTCTCGGTCTGTTCCCTGCTGCGGCAGCCGCGCACATCCATGGAAAGCGCCACCCGCTCCAGCTGGTTGTCGCCCGCCTTGGAAAACGCCGTAATGCTGGGCAGCAGCCCCGCCGGGACATTATCGATGCAGAAAAATCCGATATCCTCCAGCGCATTCATAGCCACAGACTTTCCCGCGCCGGAAAGTCCGCTGACGATCAACAACTCCATCTGTGTTCCACACTCCCTCTATTTGCGCAGTTCAGCGGACTACGCGGATCTCTTTTTCCAGATCGTAACCGGTCTTTTCCTTTACGATGGTTCGTACTTCCTCGCACAGTGCCAGCACGTCTGCGCAGGTTGCGCCGCCAAGGTTCACCACAAAGCCGCAGTGCTTCTCGCTGACGGCGGCACCGCCGTGCCGGTAGTCCCGCAGACCGCATTGGTCGATAAGGGCTGCGGCAAAAGCGCCCACCGGGCGCTTGAAGGTACTGCCTGCGCTGGGCTTATCCAACGGCTGTTTATCCAGCCGCTTTGCCATCAGCTCGTCCATTTTTGCGCGGATGGCTTCTGGCTCGCCCGGAGTCAGAGCAAACTGCGCCGAGAGGATACAGCCGCCGTTTTCCTCAAAAATGCTATGACGGTAGCGCAGGTCAAGTTCTGCCGCCGCAGCCTCTTTTATTTTGCCCTCGGCGGTAAGGTACTGCACCGTGGTCAGCACATCCTTCATCTCGCCGCCGTAGGCACCGGCGTTCATGTAGACCGCGCCGCCCACCGTGCCGGGGATGCCATAAGCAAATTCCAGTCCGGTCAGGCCGTGTTCCAGCGCCGTTTTGCACAGCGCCGAGAGCCGCACGCCCGCCCCGGCGGTGAGTTGTGTTCCGTGCACCTCCACGGTGTCCTGCATAGAAGAAATATCCAATACCGCACCATCGTAGCCCTCGTCGGCAAACAGGATATTACTGCCGTTGCCCAGCAAATAATACCGAACGCCCTGCGCCTTGCACAGGGCAACGGTGCGGCAAAGCTGTGCATGGTCCACCGGCTGCACGAACAGCCGCGCTGGGCCGCCGATTTTAAAGGTACAATGCGCCGCCAGCGGCTCATTTTCTTTATAAGCAATGCCTGCTGCGGTGAGCAGCTGCTTGAGTTGTTCCATAGGGTCAGGCTCCTTTTTATAGAGAGGTTCAGTCCATTTTGTCATCCAGTCCCAGCCGGATCAGCAGCTCCTTGGCTGCGTTGTAGCCCATCTTCTTCTGGCGGTTATTGATGGCTGCGGTCTCCAGCACCACAGCCAGATTGCGGCCGGGAGAGACCGGGATGCTGGTGCTGGGAATGCTCACGCCCAGAATGTCGTAGTATTCGCTTTCCAGACCGGTGCGCTGGTAGTTCTTGGTGGGGTCCCACGCCTCCAGCTGCACCACCAGATCCAGACTTTCGCTCAGTTTGACGGCACCCACGCCGTACACGCGGGCCACATTGACGATGCCGATGCCGCGCAGCTCGATGAAGTGGCGGATATTTTCCGGGGCAGTGCCCATGATCTGACGGTTGGACACCTTGCGCAGTTCCACGGCATCATCTGCCACCAGACGGTGGCCGCGCTTGACCAGCTCAATGGCCAGCTCGCTTTTACCGATGCCGCTGTCGCCAAGGATCAGGATGCCTTCGCCGTACACCTCCACCAGCACGCCGTGCCGGGTGATGCGGGGCGCAAGCTCCAGATTCAGTACGCTGATCAGGCTGCCCATTAAAGTGCAGGTAGTCTCGTTGGAACGCAGCAGGGCAACCGCGTGCTTCTGCGCCAGTTCCTGCATCTCCGGGAATGGCGCCAGCTCCTCGCTGCGGCAGACGATGACCGCCGGGGGCTGCTGCCGGAACAGCTGTTCCAGTGCCTCGTAGCGTTTTTCTGCCGTCAGGCCGGACAGAAAGTTCATCTCTGCCAGACCCATGATCTGCAGGCGGAGCTTATCAAAGTAATCATAATAGCCCGCCAGAAACAGACCCGGGCGGTTGACCTCGGCGATCTCCACGCTGATCTCATCCAGCGCCCGGGGGGTGTATACCACTTCCATGCTGACGCGGTCGGTCAGCGTTTTAAGCGAAACATTGAACGTACCCATCCTGGTTCCTCCTGTATCCTTTTGCCGCGCTGTGCTGCGGGCACTCTTGTTCTTATTATAATAAAATTCGGCGGCAAATACAACGCCCGGGATGCGGTTTTTGTGCCCGCGTCTGGAAACCGACGCTGCATCGCAGCGTGTGCACAGGATTTTTACATTTTTCTTACTTTACATGGGTTTTACATTTCGGCGATTTCAGATTTTACATTGTTTTTCTATACTTAAAGCACAGGAGAAAAACACGTCAAGAAAAGTGAGGAAAACACTTATGACCATTTTTAATGTCTTTTCGCTGCTGGGAGGTCTGGCCCTGTTTTTGTTCGGTATGGACATCATGGGCAAGGCACTGGAAAAGCAGGCCGGCGGCCAGCTGCAAAAAATTCTCAGCAAACTGACCGATAACCCCCTCAAGGGCTTTTTTCTGGGTCTGTGTGTGACTGCCGTCATCCAGAGTTCCAGCGCTACCACGGTTATGGTGGTAGGCTTTGTCAACAGCGGCATCATGGAGCTGCATCAGGCCATTGGCGTGATCATGGGCAGCAATGTGGGCACTACCGTGACCAGCTGGATCTTGAGCCTTTCCGGTTTGCAGGGCGACAGCCTGCTCATCCAGCTGCTCAAGCCCACTTCTTTTAGCCCTGTGCTTGCATTTATCGGCATTTTGCTGTATATGTGTAAGAGTGAGAAGAAAAAGGGCGTGGGCACCATCCTCATCGGCTTTGCTGTGTTGATGACCGGCATGACCACCATGTCCAACGCGGTGCTGCCGCTGCAAAATGAGGCATGGTTCACCAGCCTGTTCACCCGCTTCTCCAACCCCCTGCTGGGCGTTCTGGTGGGCGCACTGGTCACCGGCATCATCCAGAGCTCCAGCGCCAGCGTGGGTATCCTGCAGGCGCTGAGCGCCACCGGTGTCATCACCTACGGCAGTGCCATTCCCATCATCATGGGTCAGAACATCGGTACCTGTGTGACCGCACTGCTGTCCTCGGTGGGTGCGAATAAGAACGCCCGCCGGGCTGCCATGGTGCACCTGTACTTCAACATCATCGGTGTAAGCATCTTCCTGTTCGGATTCTATGGGCTCAACGCCGTCTGCCACTTTGCCTTTGTGAATACCACCATCGAGGCTTGGGGCATTGCAATCGTGCACTCGGTGTTCAACATTCTGGCCACCGTCATTCTGCTGCCCTTCGCCACCGGGCTGGAAAAGCTGGCCATCCTGACCATTCCCGACTCCCCGGAAAAAGAGGAGTTTGCTCTGCTGGATGACCGTCTGCTGAATACCCCCGCCGTGGCTGTGGAGCGTGCCCGCGCCGCTACCGCTGAAATGGCCGAGCTTGCCCGGGTGGGCGTTGTGCAGGCCATGAGCCTGACCCATGAATGGAACGACGAACTTGCCCAGAAGGTGCGGGATGAGGAGTGCCGGGTGGATCGGTACGAGGACGCACTGGGTACTTATCTGGTCAAGCTGTCCGGCCGGGAACTGAACCACACCGACAGCCAGAGCGTGAACACCCTGCTGCACACCATCAGCGATTTTGAGCGTATCAGCGATCATTCCGTCAATCTTCTGGAATCCGCCGAGGAGATGCACCAGAAGGAGATCCACTTCTCCAAGGATGCACAGGAGGAGCTGCAGGTGCTGGAGGATGCGGTGCAGGACACCCTGAGCCGCACCACCGATGCCTTCCGCAAGGGGGATCTGCACCTTGCTTCCAAGGTTGAGCCGCTGGAGGCCGTGGTCAACGAGCTGGTGCGTGCCATCAAGGCGCGGCACGTTGCCCGCCTGCAGGCCGGCAGCTGCTCTATTGAGTACGGCTTTGTGCTGGACGATCTGCTGACCAACTACGAGCGGGTTTGCGACCATTGCAGCAATGTGGCGGTTGCACAGATCGAGGTGGCACAGGACAGCTTTGACACCCACGCCTACCTGAACGATCTGCGCCACGGCAACGACACCAAGGAAAGTGAAGAATTCCACCGCCGTCTGGGCCGCTACCGTGAGCGGTATCTGTTCCCGGACGGACAGACTGCTGAGGAGAATTGAGTTATGATCTATATTGTAGAGGACGACGCTTCCATCCGCGAACTGGAGCAGTACGCCCTGCAATCCAACGGCTACGAGGTGCAGGGCTTTGAAAGCGCCGAGCCCTTCTGGCAGGCCATGCGTGCCGCTGAGCCGGAGCTGGTGATCTTAGACGTGATGCTGCCCGGCGAGGACGGCTTTTCCATCCTGAAAAAACTGCGCAACACCCCTTCCCTGCGCAAGCTGCCCATCATTATGGTCACTGCAAAATCCAGCGAGCTGGACACCGTGCGCGGGCTGGACTGCGGCGCGGATGACTACATTGCAAAGCCCTTTGGCATTATGGAATTTCTCAGCCGGGTGCGTGTGGCGCTGCGGCGCTCTGCCCCGGAGGTAAAACCGGACGTGCTGGCCTTTCATGAAATTCAGCTGGACAATGCCCGCCACAGCGTTACGGTAAACAGCACCCCCGTGGAGCTGACTTACAAGGAATACTGCCTGCTGCGGCTGCTGCTGGAAAACAACGGTCTGGTGGTGACCCGCGAGACCATTTTGCAGGTGGTGTGGGGTACCGACATCTCGGTGGAGAGCCGTACCGTGGATATGCACATCCGCACCCTGCGCAAAAAGCTGGGCGATGCGGGGCGTTACATCTGCACTGTGCGCAAAGTGGGCTACAAGCTGACCGATGAGGAGGCCGAAGAAGAATGAAGCTGCGCAGCATGGAAGAAAAAATCAGCTACCGGTTGTTCCTGATGGGCTTTCTGGGGCTTATATTCACCGCAGCGCTGTGCATTTTTGTGTTCCATAAAGCCTTTACGACGCAGGCATGGTCGGCTTTGGAGCGCGAGACCGACCTTGTGCGCGCCGGGTACGAGCAGACCGGAGACCCCGCGCAGCTGAGCGCCTTTGTGACCGATGATCTGCGCGTGACGTTGATCAGTCAGGACGGCAGCGTGCTGTTTGAATCTGCCACCGACCAGCCCATGGAGAACCATCTGACCCGCCCGGAGATCCGCGATGCCATTGCAAACGGCGAGGGTCGGGACATCCGCGATTCCCAGACCATGGGCTATGAGACCTATTACTATGCGCTCCGGCTTTCCGGCGGGGATGTGCTGCGCGTGGCACAGGACGCCGAGACCGTGTGGTCCATCTATGATGCCACCATTCCGGCCATCGTGCTGAGCTGTGTGGCACTGATGCTGGCCGCAGCAGTGCTGGCTGCCCTGCTGACCAAAGCACTGGTACAGCCGGTGCTGAACATGACCGAGGATCTGGATCACATTCAGGAAAATGTGCCCTACCGGGAGCTGATCCCCTTTGCAGAGAGCATCCACTCCGACCGCATTCTGCGAGAAAACAACGAGAAAATGCGGCAGGAGTTTACCGCCAATGTCAGCCACGAGCTCAAGACACCGCTGACCAGCATTTCCGGCTATGCAGAGTTGATCGAGACCGGCATTGCAAAGCCGGAGGATGTGCCGGATTTCGGTCGCAAGATCCACAGCGAGGCCACCCGCATGATCCAGCTGGTCAACGATATTTTGCAGCTTTCCAAGCTGGACACTGTAAGCGAGACCGGGGACGCCCCCGTGATGGAAACGGTAGACCTTTTGGAGGTTGCCAAGGAGTGTGTGGAGCGCCAGAAACTGAACGCCCGCCGCGCCTATATCTCCCTGACTTATCTGGGCGAGAGCGCCCCGGTGCTGGGCAGCCGCGCGCTGCTGGATGAACTGTGCCAGAACCTGTGCGACAATGCCATCCGCTACAACCGCCCGGGCGGCAAGGTACAAATCATCACCACCTGCAACCGGGATGGACACTGCTCCCTGACCGTGGTCGACAACGGCATCGGCATCCCGCGGGAAGCACAGGCCAGCGTGTTCGAGCGCTTCTACCGGGTGGACAAGAGCCGCAGCAAGGCCACCGGCGGCACCGGGCTTGGGCTTGCCATCGTCAAGCACATTGCCCGCATCCACAACGCCCGCATCAAGCTGGAAAGTCAGGTGAACGTTGGCACCACCATCACTGTCACCTTTCCTACCGCCTCTTAATACAGCATGAAATGCACGTTTGTCCGCCATTGCGGGCAGGCGTTTTTTGTTGGGTCAAAGCTTGCGCCGCTGCCGCTCCGCAGCGCTTCCCGGGCTTGCAGGTGCAGCACATCCACGCCCTGCTGCCAGCAGCTTTGCAAAAGTGCGGTGCACTGCGCCGCAAGCTGTTGCCGCTGCGCCTGCGTGGGCAATGGGCTGTGGGCGGCACGTTGGCAGTCCAGCCGCACAAGCACCTGCCCCTTTTGCAGGGTGACCGAAACGGTGCAGCGCCGGATGCCGATGCGCTCCCCTTCCAGCCAAAGCTGCCGGATACCGCCCTGCCCGGTAAGCAGCCGGTAGACCTCGGCCTGCTCCGAGGACAAGGACGTATCGCCCGCCACGGTATGCAGAACGCCGCCCTCCTGTATCGTCACCTCTTCCGCGCTCCACCGGAGAATGGGCAGAAGCCCCGGCTCTGTATGCTGATACAGCCGGGGTGCGGTGGGTGCTGCGACCTTTATTTGTGCCATCAGGGCATCCGGTAAAGCGGCCTGTGCGGCAAGGTGGTCTGTCTTTCCTTCTGCGCAAAGCAGCCTTGCCGCCGTGCGTCCGCAGCCGCGCCGCAGCACCAGCTGCTCGTACTCTGTTAATAATGGTTCTTCCGCTTTTGACAGCAGCAGATAGTCACACAGGCGGTAGCTTGCGGTTTGGGGCAGTGCCTGCTCTGCCCCAGCCAGTGCCTGCTCCATCGTTTGCCCCTCTGCCTGCACAAACTGTAACGCGGCAGAGGCCTCGGCGGCATCGGCGGCGGCCTGCGGTGCCTGATAGAGCAGCCCTGCCTGATACCCCTGCCCTGTCTGTGCCAGATATACCGCCCGCACCATGCTTTTCTCGGTGCTTTCACAGCGCAGGAATAAAAGGCACCATCCTGTCAGCAGCAAATACAGCAGCGGTTTGTATGTTTTTGCGTTTTTCATGGCTGCACCTCCGCCTTCGGCTGCTGCCAGAGCAAGCGGATAGTGGCACACAGCATGGCTGCCCGGTAGACAGCGCACAGCAGCCACAGCAGCAAAAGCAACGCATCCATGCGGGAAAAGCTTCCGCCGCTCCACGCCCGCAGCAACTCCAGCCGAGGGTATGCGCCGCCGCCAAACAGCAA
>CAJMQZ010000099.1 GCA_905215595.1 uncultured bacterium | reverse complement strand
CCGCCAGAATGCGCACCATGTTGTACAGGTAGCCGTCGGCGGTCACTTCAATGTCCACCTCGTCCCCGCGCCGGGTGACATGGCAGTCCGTGATGGTGCGCACAGTATCCCCGTGGGCGGCGGCAGAACTGCCCGCCGCGCACAGCGTCAGAAAATCGTGGGTGCCCACGAACTGCTGCGCCGCCGCCTGCATGGCGGCTTCGTCCAGCCGCCGGGGCACCCGGGTGTAGTAGGCGGCGTCAAAGGGCGAGTCGATGGGGTGGTTATGGATGCGGTACAGGTAGGTCTTGGTATGGGCGGCGTACCGGGCGTGGAAGTCCTCCGGCACGGCCTGCGCCGCAAGCACCCGGATATCCGGCGGCAGATGCTGGTTAAGCGCCAGCGGCAGCTTCTGGGGCGGGATGCGGGTATCGGCGTGAAAATTCAGCCGGAAGCCCAGCGCGTGCACCCCGGCATCGGTGCGGCTGCAGCCCTTGATATCGGGCCGTGAGCCCAGCACCGCTTCCAGTGCATCCTGAAAGGTAGCAGCCACGCTGCGCCCGTTGGGCTGCACCTGAAAGCCGCAGTAATTTGTGCCGTCGTAGGCAAGGGTAAGTAAAAAGTTCATAGTTAATATTTAGAATGGCCTCCGCTTTGCTCTGGCCATATTCAGCGGAAAAGCGTTTTTAATTTCGTGTTTGTCGCGGCCTGCGGGCCGCGACAAACACATTTTCACCGGAGGGGCCGCAGCGGGAAGCAGCATTTTCTCCCATCAGAGAGGTTCCGTACCAAAAGCTCCCCCTTTCGGGGGAGCTGTCAAGGCCATCAGGCCTTGACTGAGAGGGTTCTCTTCCTTAGTAATTCGGGAACACCAGCCGGGAGGCAAGGATGACGGCAAAGCAGGCAATGCAGACTGCAAGGTCGATATAGTCCTGCTTTTCGCAGCGCAGCACCTTCAGGCGGGTGCGGCCCGTGCCGCCGCGGTAGCAGCGGCACTCCATGGCCATGGCCAGCTCGTCTGCGCGGCGGAAGGCCGAGATGAACAGCGGGATGAGCACCGGCACCAGCGCCTTGACCCGGTCCAGCATCTTGCCGGTGTCCAGCTGGGCACCGCGGGCCTTCTGGGCGTTCATGATCTTGTCGGTCTCCTCGATCAGGGTGGGGATGAACCGCAGGGCGATGCTCATCATCATGGCCAGCTCGTGCACCGGGAAGTGCAGCCTGCCCAAAGGCTTGAGCAGCTGTTCAATGGCATCCGTCAGCACGATGGGGCTGGTGGTATAGGTGAGCAGGCTGGTGCCCGCGATCAGTGCCATGACACGCACGGCCATGAGCACCGCGTAGCGCACGCCCTCGGCGTAAATGGTCAGAAAGCCCAGCTTTACCAGCGGGTCGCCCTCGCCCGACACAAAGAACAGGTTGAGCACCGCCGTGAACACCACGATGGGCAGAATGGGCTTCAGGCTCTTGAGGATCATCTTGAAGGGGATCTGCGCCACCTTGTACATCAGCGCAAGGAACAGGATGGAAAGGGTCAGCCCCAGCGGGTTGGATGCCGCAAACAGCAGCACGATGTAAACGATGGTCAGCACCAGCTTCATGCGCGGGTCGAACCGGTGCACAAGGCTCGTGCCCGGGAAGTGCTGGCCGATGGTGATATCTCTCAGCATTTGTCAGCGCCCCCTTCCTGCTTGTCTGCGCGCGGGAGCACAAGGGTCTCCCCGGCATCCCGGCGGCGCTTGGCCTCCAGGATCATCTTGACGGCATAGGGGATGGTGTACACATCAGCTGGCACATCCACGCCCATTTCCCGCAGCTTGAGGAAGATCTTGGTCACCTGCGGCACGCTCAGGCCCAGCCCCAGCAGCTCCGGAGCCCGGGCAAAGACCTTTTCCACCGTGTCGTACATGGCGATCTTCTTGTTGCTCATCACCAGCACCCGGTTGGCGTACTTGGCAATGTCCTCCATGCTGTGGGACACCAGCAGCACGGTGGTGCCGGTCTTTTTGTGGTACTCCTTCACTTCCGAGAGGATGTCGTCCCGGCCCTCCGGGTCCAGACCGGCGGCGGGCTCGTCCAGCACCAGGATGCGAGGCCGCATGGCCATGACGCCTGCCACCGCCACCCGACGCTTCTGGCCGCCGGACAGCTCAAAGGGGCTGCGCTCCAGCAACGCCGGGTCCAGACCCACAAAGTCTGCGGCCTCGTGCACGCGGCGGTCGATCTCCGCCTCGTCCAGGCCCATGTTCTTCGGGCCGAAGGCGATGTCCTTGTAGCAGGTCTCCTCAAACAGCTGGTATTCCGGGTACTGGAATACCAGACCGGTGAGGAAGCGGAAGTCCCGGATCTTTTCCGGGTCGGCCCACAGGTCGCGGCCGTCGATGTAGATCTTACCGCTGGTGGGCTTGTTCAGGCCGTTCATATGGGTGATGAGAGTGCTCTTGCCGGAGCCGGTAGCCCCGATGATGCCCACAAAGTCGCCTTCTTCCACGGCAAAGCTCACGTCATCCAGCGCGGTGACCGCATTGGGCATGCCGGGGTTGTAGACGTAGCTCAGATGTTCTACTTTGATGATATCTGCCATTTCGTCTGTCCCCCTTTACTGCAGCAGCTCATACAGCGCCTGTGCGCACTCGCCGGTGTCGATGATGCCCTCCGGCATCGGGATGCCGGCCTTCGCCAGCTCGTCCCGCAGCTCTGCGGCCTGCGGCACATCCAGATGCAGCGCGCGCACCTTCTCGGTCTGGCTGAACACCTCTTTCGGGGTGCCCTCCATCACCACATGACCCTTGCTCATCACCAGCACACGGTCGGCCTGTGCGGCTTCTTCCATATAGTGGGTGATGGACACCACCGTGATGCCCATGTTCCTGTTCAGGTAGTGGATGGTCTGCATCACCTGCTCGCGGCCGCGCGGATCCAGCATGGCGGTGGCTTCGTCCAAGATCAGGCAGTCCGGGCGCATGGCAACCACACCGGCAATGGCCACGCGCTGCTTCTGACCGCCGGAAAGGTTGTGGGGTGCGCGCTCGCGGTATTCGTAGATGCCGGCCATCTTCATGGAGTCGTCCACCCGGCGGCGCATCTCGTCCTGCGGCACACCGAGGTTTTCCAGCGCAAAGGCCACATCCTCTTCCACCACAGTGGCAACGATCTGGTTGTCCGGGTTCTGGAACACCATGCCCACGGTCTGGCGGATATCGTAGAGCTTTTCTTCGTCTGCGGTGTCCATGCCCTCCACATACACCTTGCCGCTCTCGGGCAGCAGGATGGCGTTGAAGTGCTTCGCCAGCGTGGATTTACCACAGCCGTTTGCACCCAGCACCGCCACGAACTCCCCGCGCTTTACCTGCACGGATACGCCGTCCAGCGCGTAGACCGGCTGCTCGGCATCGTAGCGGAACTTCAAATTTTCAGCAGTTAAAATCGTTTCACTCATGCTTTGTTTCTCTTTCTGGTGGTGCGCCCCTCCGAAAGGGGCTGTACCCCATTCTTGAATCGTATAACCCTCTCAGTCACGGCTGACGCCGTGCCAGCTCCCCCGAAGGGGGAGCTTTTTATCCTCTTCCCGTAAGCTCTTATAAAGCTCCCCCTTTCGGGGGAGCTGTCGCCGCAAGGCGACTGAGAGGGTTCTTTCCTTATTCTTCCCAGATCGCGGTGGCGCCGCAGGGCACCACGCCGCCGGTGGCAGACACCGGCAGACCGATCTCGTCGCAGCTGGTCTTGCCGCCAAAGCGGGGCACCAGCGTGGTCTTGAGCATATACTCCATGACCGCCGGGGACAGGCCGGTGGTGTAGCTGTTGACCGCAAAGAACAGCGGGGTATCGCTGAGCACTTCTTCGCACTGGCTGATGAGGTCGTAGATGCAGTCTTCCAGCTTCCAGATCTCGCCGCCGGGGCCGCGCCCGTAGCTGGGCGGGTCCATGATGATGCCGTCGTAGGTGTTGCCGCGGCGTTTTTCGCGGGCAACGAACTTGGCACAGTCGTCCACCAGCCAGCGGATGGGCCGGTCGGCAAGGCCGCTTGCCGCAGCATTGTCCTTACCCCACGCCACGATGCCCTTGGAGGCATCCACATGGCAGACGGTGGCACCTGCCGCCGCACAGGCCAGCGTGGCACCGCCGGTGTAGCCGAACAGGTTCAGCACCTTTACCGGGCGGCCTGCGGCACGGATCTTTTTGGCGTACCATGCCCAGTTGACAGCCTGCTCCGGGAACACGCCGGTGTGCTTGAAGCCGGTGGGGCTGACGATAAGGGTCAGCTTGTCCTCGCCCTCACCGCAGGAGATCTTCCACTTCTCAGGCAGACGGCGGCGGTACTCCCACTCGCCGCCGCCCTGATTGGAGCGGTGGTAGATGGCATCTGCCTTTGCCCACAGGGGGCTTTGCTTGGGGGTCTTCCACACCACCTGCGGGTCGGGGCGGATGAGCAAAGTTTCTCCCCAGCGTTCCAGCCGGTTGCCGTCGGTGGCATCCAGCAGTTCATAGTCTTTCCAAGTATCTGCAGGGCGCATAGCGTCCTCCTTCCGTTTACTGCTTCAAAATCCTATATATAATAAGTCAGAACAGGCTCTGCTGGCCGTTTTCCTCGGCGCTGCCGGTCTCCGGGGCCTTCATGCCCAGATGCTCGTAGGCAAGGCGGGTGGCACAGCGTCCGCGCGGGGTACGGGTCAAAAAGCCCATCTGCATCAGATACGGCTCGCACAGATCTTCCAGCGTGACGGCCTCCTCGCCCAGCGCGGCGGCCAGCGTTTCCAGACCTACCGGGCCGCCGTTGTACATCTCAATGATGGCACGCAGCAGGCTGCGGTCCAGCTCGTCCAGACCCAGCGCGTCCACGTCCATCCGCTTCAGACCCAGCAGCGCCACGTCCCGATCGATGATGCCGTCCCCCAGCACGGTGGCAAAGTCGCGGATGCGCTTCAAAAAGCGGTTCGCCACGCGGGGCGTGCCACGGCTGCACTTTGCCAGCTCATAAGCGCCTTCCGGGGTGATGGGCTGATCCAGAATGCCCGCCGACCGCATGATAATGCGGGAAAGCTCGTCCGGGCTGTACAGTTCCAGCTTGAGCAGCACGCCAAAGCGGTCGCGCAGCGGGCCGGTGATCTGTCCGGCGCGGGTGGTAGCGCCCACCAGCGTGAACCGGGGCAGGTTGATGCGGATGCTCTGGGCGCTGGGGCCTTTGCCGATCATGATATCCAGCGCATAGTCTTCCAGTGCCGGATACAGCACCTCTTCCACCTGACGGGACAGGCGGTGGATCTCGTCGATGAACAGTACATCGCCCTCCTGCAGGTTGGTCAGCAGGGCGGCAAGGTCGCCGGGCTTTTCAATGGCCGGGCCGCTGGTAATGCGGATCTGTACGCCCATTTCGTTGGCAATGATGCCTGCCAGTGTGGTCTTGCCAAGGCCCGGCGGGCCGTAGAGCAGGATGTGGTCCATCGGTTCGCCGCGCCGCTTGGCAGCTTCCAAGTAAATTTTCAGGTTCTGCTTGACCTTTTCCTGCCCGATATAGTCTTCCAGATGCTGCGGGCGGAGGTTGTTTTCCTCGCTGTCCGCCGCCGTCATGCCGGGCTGCATCATTTTTGCGCCGTACAGCGCAGTTTCGTCCTGCATTCTTTACCTCCTGCCTGCCATGCTGCGCAAGGCCAGTTTGATGATCTCTTCCACGGGCAATGCCGCGTCGATCTTGGAAACGGCAAGCGCTGCTTCGCTCTGGCTGTACCCCAGCGACACCAGCGCCGCAATGGCCTGACTGCTGCCCTGAGAAGCCTGTGTGTCGGCGGAAGCACCTGCCACATCCTCCAGCGAGATGCCGTCCACAAAGCCCTTGGCGACCTTATCCTTCAGCTCCAGCACGATGCGCTGTGCAAGCTTCGGCCCCACGCCGGAAGCCGCCTTGAACGCCTTGTGGTCCCCCGCCGAGATCGCCAGTGCCACGCGGTCCGGCTCCATCACACTCAGGATGGCAAGGCCCACCTTAGGCCCCACGCCGGACACGGCGGTCAGCATCTCAAAGCAGGCCTGCTGCTCCTCGGTGGCAAAGCCGTACAGGCTCACATCGTTCTCGGTCACGCTCATCACGGTGTACAGGGTAGTCTCCTGCCCCACACCGGGCAGCGCCCCCGCCACACTGGCCGGGCACTGGGTATAATAGCCCACGCCGCCGCAGCTGAGCACCACGGCGTTCAGGCTTTTTTTCACGATTTTTCCAGTCAGACAGTAGATCATTTGAATAAAACCCTCTCAGTCAATGCCTTACGGCATTGCCAGCTCCCCCAAAGGGGGGAGCTTTTTATCGGTTAAATCGGCCCCGCCACCCGGCGGGTATAGCGGTTGAGCTGGTTGCCGTTGGTGTGGCAGAAAGTGATCGCCATCGCCAGCGCATCGGCGGTATCGTCCGGCTTTGGTACGGCGGGCAGATGCAGCAGCACCCGGGTCATCTCCTGCACCTGCTTTTTCACGGCCTTGCCGTAGCCGGTGACCGCCTGCTTGACCTGCATGGGGGTGTACTCGTAGATGGGCAGCCCCGCCTGCGCCGCCGCCAGCAGTATGACCCCGCGTGCCTCGGCTACGCCGATGACGGTAGTCTGGTTGTGCTGGTAGAACAGCTTTTCGATGGCCAGCACCTCGGGCTTTGTGCGTTCGATGACCTCCTTGATGCCGGCATACACCTCGTCCAGCCGCCGCTCAAACGGCACGCCTGCGTCCGTGCATACCGCGCCGAAATCCACCGGCGCAAAGCGGTTGCCCGCATACTCCACCACGCCCCAGCCCACAATGGCGTAACCGGGGTCGATGCCCAAAACTCTCATGCTGCGTTCCCTTTCCGACACTACTCCTATTATAGTTTTCTATTATAGCACAACGTCTGGTTGGGGGCAACAAGAAAGCTGTCGCCCGCTGCCCCAAAACCCGCGCTGCACCGCACAGAAGCCGGGTTTCGGGGTGCTTTTTCAAAAAAGTTTTACAATTTTTGAAAAAAGGCCTTGCTTTTTGGCATCGGATATGGTATTATAATCTAGCTGATTTCGGCAAAACAGAACATGGACGGTTAGCTCAGCTGGTAGAGCATCTGCTTGACGTGCAGGAGGTCACAGGTTCGAGTCCTGTACCGTCCACCACATCCCCAGACCATTCGGTCTGGGGATTTTTTGTTGTCATTCGCCAGCCCACGTTGAAGAGGAACAGCAAACCGAGAATTTCACTTTATCGGGGGTGTTCTTTCCTTGGCGGGTGTGATATACTCGGCTTAGTTCGACAAATCCAAATTTGTGGAGGAAACAAACGTGGAAGATAATAAATCAACGAATGTCAAGAAAACGGTAAAATCAGGTATAACTTTTGGAAGTGCATTAGCTATGGTTATTAGTTATACAACGTGGAAGTCTATCGGTTGGGCGATTTTTCATGGATTACTTAGTTGGGTATATGTCATATATTTCCT
>CAJMQZ010000098.1 GCA_905215595.1 uncultured bacterium | reverse complement strand
TGCTGGCACAGCTGGCGCAGCTGCGCCACAGCTGCGAGGCCTTCCGCACCGGTGAACTGCGGGTGCTGCGGGCTGAGGACGGCATTCTGCACTACCAGCGCATCGGTAAGACCGAGACTGCGGAGATCATCGTGAACCGCTCTGAGCACATCATCGTGGAGCCGCTGGCTTCCGGCAAGCACACCGAGGTAAATCCCATGGGCTTTACCATCGTGGTGGAGGAAAACGGCCACAACCCTAACCACAGCTACTACGATATTCAGTAAATCAATTTTTCGGGACAGCGAAATACCTTTTGGGTGTTTTGCTGTCCCATTTTCATCCTTTTCTTTCCATTTTTGTCTATATTTTGTTTTCTGTGCAACGTTTCAGTAAAAAGCTCTTGACCTTCCCCCAAGGGAATGCCGTATAATAGCAGCATAAGGAGGTAACATACCATGCAGATCTCCCCCATTCTCTGGCTGGCTGCAGCCGTGGGCTTTCTGGCACTGGAGGCCAGCACCTTTAATATGACCTCCATCTGGTTTGCCATCGGCTCTGCCGCCGCATTGCTGTGCTGCGTGTTCACCGGGTCGTTCCGGGTGCAGGCGGTGGTCTTTCTGGTGGTAAGCATCCTGTGTCTGGCAGCCTTCCGCCCGCTGGCGGCAAAGCTGCGGCTCAAGCATACCGCCACCAACGGCGACCGCAATCTGGGACGGGAGGCCATTGTGCTTTCCCCTGTCACTGCCGAGGTCCCCGGCCGGGTGCGGCTGGACGGCGTGGACTGGAACGCCCGCTGCGCCACCCCCGGCGACACCCTTGGCCCCGGTGCGCTTTGCCGCGTTACCGAGATCCACAGCACCCTGCTCATCGTAGAGCCTGTTCTGACCGAAAGCCGTAACCCCCACACAACAACCTGACAAAGGAGATGCACTATGATTCTGTTTTTTGTCATCCTTGCGCTTGTTTTTGTTCTGGTGCTGGTCATTGTTTCCAACATCGTCATCGTGCCGCAGTCCAAGGTATATGTCATTGAGCGGCTGGGCAGCTACTCCGATACATGGACTGCCGGCCTGCACGTCAAGATTCCCTTTATTGAGCGCATTGCCAAAAAGGTAAGCCTGAAGGAGCAGGTGGCAGACTTTCCCCCTCAGCCTGTGATCACCCGCGATAACGTGACTATGCAGATCGACACCGTGGTGTTCTTTCAGGTCATGGACGCAAAGCTGTACACCTACGGTGTTAACCAGCCCATTGCCGCCATCGAGAGCCTTTCCGCCACCACCCTGCGCAACATCATCGGTGAGATGGAGCTGGATCACACCCTGACCAGCCGCGATGTCATCAACGGCAAGATCACCGCCATCCTTGACGAAGCCACTGACAAGTGGGGCATCAAGGTGAACCGCGTGGAGGTGAAGAACATCATCCCGCCGCGGGAAATTCAGGAAGCCATGGAAAAGCAGATGAAAGCTGAGCGCGAGAAGCGCGCCGTCATCCTGAAGGCAGACGGTGAAAAGCAGGCTGCCATTACCGCTGCTGAGGGCGAAAAGGAAGCCGCCATCCTGCGCGCCGATGCTGTGAAGCAGCAGCGCATTCTGGAGGCTGAGGGCGAAGCACAGGCCATTCTGGCTGTGCAGAAGGCCAACGCCGATGCCATCCGTCTGCTGAACGAGGCCATGCCCAGCGACAAGGTGCTGGCCATCCGCAGCCTTGAAGCGCTGGCGAAGGTTGCCAACGGCAAGGCCACCAAGATCATCATCCCCTCTGAGCTGCAGAATCTGGGCGGCGTTGTGCCCAGCATCAAGGAACTGATGACCGACCCGAAGGACGCCGAGTAAGCGCTCACTTATCCAGCAGTAAGCTAAAACAGCTCCCGGTCACGTTAAGCGGCGTGACCGGGAGCTGTTCTTTTGCTATCTAAGTCTTGTTCGGGGGATCACTTTTCCCCTTTTTCCTCGTTCTCCTGTGCCTGCTGTTCGCGGCGCAGTTCCTTGATGCGCTTTTTCTCGCTCTGGACGTGGGGCCACGGCCATGAGAAGCCCTCGTTCTGCTTGCACCAGCGAGTAAGGGGGTAAAAGGCAAAGGCCAAGCCAAAAATGTACAGCAGAGCGTACAGCAGCGCATCCAACGTGATCAGGGCATCCAGTGCACCGATCACCGCCACAACACAGCCCGCCTTTAAAAAGAACTGGCCGTTCTGGCGGCAGTATTCCTCAAAGTTTTCGGCCTTGACCGCCTTGCGCCCCTGATCGCCCCACACGCGGGGATTTTTGATCACCGAAAAACCGTAAAAGGCCATCATTAGGCCAAGGGTAAGCTGAAAGCCAAAAAACATGAGTCATACCTCGTTTTTATCAGAATCAGTCCTCAAACAGGGGCTTCATAAAGGGCAAAAAGTCCAGTGTTGCAAAGTAATCGCGGGGGGTCTGGGCGCGGCGGATCAGCCGGTGAGAGCCGTCCTCGCACAGCAGCACCTCGGCGCAGTGCAGCTTGCCGTTGTAGTTGTAGCCCATAGCAGAGCCGTGGGCACCGGTATCATGGATGTAAAGGATATCCCCGATGTCG
Source organism: uncultured bacterium (assembly GCA_905215595.1). Classification (GTDB taxonomy): domain Bacteria; phylum Bacillota; class Clostridia; order Oscillospirales; family Ruminococcaceae; genus Faecalibacterium. The sequence continues at coordinate 5,146 of CAJMQZ010000098.1, read as the reverse complement.
ATCTTGGGCAGCATCCGGTCAACGGCAAACTTGTCGTTGTTTTCGCACAGACCGCCCACCACGTCGTACTTGTGGTCGCAGGGCTCGTTCTCCTTGCCCAGCACGGTGATGTGGTGGTAAGCGCCGTACATGGCGGGGCGCATCAGGTTTGCAGCGCAGGCGTCCAGACCGATGTACTCCTTATAGATGTGCTTTTCGTGGATGACGGTGGACACCAGTGCACCGTAGGGGCCGGTGGTAAAGCGGCCCATCTCGCTGAAGATGGCCACATCGCCCATGCCTGCGGGCACAAGGATCTCCTCAAACTTTTTGCGCACACCCTCGCCAATGGCCATGATGTCGTTCTCGGACTGCTCCGGGCGGTACGGGATGCCCACGCCGCCGGACAGGTTGATGTAGCTGATATGTGCACCGGTAGCCTGCTGCACCCGGACAGCCAGCTGGAACAGGATGGCTGCCAGCTCCGGGTAGTAGGCGTCCGAGATGGTGTTGGAGGCCAAGAAGGCATGGATGCCGAACTGCTTTGCGCCCTTCTGCATCAGCTTTTTGTAGCTGTCGATCATCTGCTGCTCGGTCATACCGTACTTCGCATCGCCGGGCTTGTCCATGACCTGAAAGCCCTCTTCGCTCTCGCCCAGCTGGAAGGTCCCGCCGGGGTTATAGCGGCAGAAGATCTCCTGCGGCACCCCGGCCACCCGCTCCAGAAACTCCACCATGGTGGCGTCGTCCAGATTGATGTAGGCGCCCAGCTCGTAGGCCTTCTGCATATCCTCCACGGGGGTCTGGTTGGAGGAGAACATGATATCGTGGCCGGTAAAGCCGCAGACCTCGCTGAGCATCAGCTCGGTCAGGGAGGAGCAATCCACGCCGCAGCCCTCCTCCTTGAGGATCTGCAGGATAACGGGGTTCGGCAGTGCCTTGACCGCAAAGTACTCCTTGAAGCCCTTGTTCCAGCTGAAGGCCTTGTTGATGCGGCGGACATTCTCCCGGATGCCCTTTTCGTCGTAGACGTGGAACGGCGTGGGCACATCCTCGATGATCTGCTGTGCCATCGCCTCGGTCAGAAACGGTTTCTTTTCCATAATAACATCCCTCTCGTTTTGCGCAGCCCGGCATGTTGCGGCCTGCGGTCTATCCCATGCGGCCCAGTGCCGCAGTTCAACCAGTTACAGTTTCAGGTTCTCCCGGGTGGGGGTAAAGGTGGGGATCATGGCCGCCAGCTGGCGCACCACGCCCTCGTCGTTGTGGGCGGCAGCGGCTTCCAGCGCCTGCAGCTGCTCGTAGAACTCGGCCAGATCAATGGTGCGGGGGCTTGCCACAAAGATCTTGTTGTGCTGGGTGCGGCGCATCTTGTCCTGCTCCTCGTCCATCATCAGCTCTTCGTAAAGCTTTTCACCGGGGCGCAGACCCACGATTTTTATCTCCATATTCACGCCCGGCTCGTAGCCGTAAAAGCGGATGAGCTGCTTGGCCAAGTCCATAATGCGCACCGGCTCGCCCATATCCAGCACATAGATATTGCCGCTCTCTGCCAGTGCACCCGCCTGCAGCACCAGCTGGGCTGCTTCCGGGATGGTCATAAAGTAGCGCACGATGTTGGGGTCGGTCAGGGTGACCGGCCCGCCTTTTTTAATCTGGGCTTCAAACAGCGGGATAACGCTGCCGTGGCTGCCCAGCACGTTGCCGAACCGCACTGCCACACACTTCATATCCGTGTTGCCCGCAAAGGTCTGGATGAGCATTTCGCAGATGCGCTTGGTGCAGCCCATGACGCTGGTGGGATTCACGGCCTTATCGGTGGAAAGCTGCACAAAGCGCTCTACACCGTGCTCGCTGGCGCTGACCAGCAGGTTTTTGGTGCCCAGCACGTTGTTCTTTACCGCCTCGGCAGGGCTTACCTCCATCAGAGGAACGTGCTTGTGCGCCGCTGCGTGGAACACCACCGTGGGGTGGTAGGTATCAAAAACCTCGTCCAGACGTTTTTTATCCCGGATGGAGCCGATGAGCACCGTGACCGGAATATCGCGGCCGTACTTCTGCTGCAATTCCATCAGCAGCTCGTAGGCGCAGTTTTCGTAGATATCAAAGATCAGCAGCTTGCCGGGCTTGAAGCGCATGACCTGACGGCACAGCTCGCTGCCGATGGAGCCGCCGCCGCCCGTTACCAGCACCGTTTTGCCGGTGAGGTAGCCGGAAATTTTGTCGGTATCCAGCGTAACCTCCTCGCGGGAGAGGAAGTCGGCGGGGTTCAGCTCGCGGAACACCTCCTGCTGAGGCGCACCGCTGCCCACCAGCTGCGGGTCGCTGAGCACCTGCACCGCGCAGTGGGTGCTGACGCACAGGTCGATGACATGGCTCAGCCTGCTGCCCTTTAAGGTAGGGATGGCAATGATGATGCTGTGGATGCCGTAGCGCGTGCACAGCTCCGGAATGTCCTCCAGCGTGCCCTTGACCGGCACGCCGTGGATGGTCTGGTTCAGCTTTGCGGGGTCATCGTCCACCGCCACCACGGCGTGTCCGTACTCCTTGTTGGATTTGCATACGTTGATGGCCCACGCACCGGCTTCGCCCGCGCCCACGATCATCACCGGGCGGTTGGGGTCCTTGGCGGGCACCTTGCGCAGCCGCTCGCCCAGCGGGTGGTTCAAAAACAGCCGCCATGCCAAGCGGCTGCCGCCGACGAGCAAAAAGATGAGCACCGAGGCCATGCAGTTTGCAGAATTGAACAGCACACCGTGGATAAGGCAGCGGTTCACCACATACACCACGGCGGTGGGCACGGCGATCATACCGGCAAGGCGGATCAGATCCCGCTCGCCGGCGTACTTCCACAGCACCGAGTACAGCCCGCCCGCCAGAAAGCAGACGATATACACCGCCACGATCCACGGCAGATTTTCGTACAGCAGTGCGCGGTTGTGGGGCCACCATACGGCCTCCACGGCACCGTCTGCCCGCAGCAGCAGGGCAAAATAAAAGCTGAATGCCACAATGGCTGCATCCATCAGCACCAGCAGCGCACGGCGCAGCAGCACCTGCGGGGTATTCTTGGTTTTATCTTTCACTTACGATCCTCTTTTTCCCTCTCAGCGCCAAGGGTTTGCCCTGCGCTGCTTTTTCGGCAGTGTTCCCCGGCAATGCCGGAAGGATACAACTACACGTTTGTATTATACTCACAATCCCCGCCTGTGTCCAGAAAATTTACGTTTTTATCACTTTCCCCTGTTTTTCCCGGTCTTTGCCTGCCGCAGCACCGCCCGCACTTCCTCCCAAAGCCCCAGCGGCAGCGCCGCCAGTAAAAACACGAGGACCGTTGCCATGCCGCCCGCCGTCAGCACTGCAAGCTGCCCCGGCAGCCCTTGAGCCGGAAAGCCCGCCAGCGCCCGGCGCACACCCCGCCCCGCCGCACCGGCGGCAGCCGCCGCCAGCAGCGGCGCACCCAGCCAGCGGCGGAAAGCGTGCCCTGTACCGCTGGAAAGCAGCAGCCGCCCAGTGTTGGCCGCGCAGGTGTACAGGCTGGAAAGCAGGATGACTGCCAGAAAGCCCCGCATCCCGTACCGGGGCAGCAGCACCGCCACCCCGCCAATGCGCAGCACCGCGTCCCACACGCTGTAACGGAAGGCGGCCTTCTGCTCCCCGATGCCTTTCATTGCCCCGTCCACCATGCTTTCCAGATACATCAGCGGCATAGCTGGAGCAAGGGTCTCCAGATAGAACCCCGCCTCCGGGCTGTGGTAGAGCAGCTGCGCCAGCGGCCTGCCCCACACCCAGAACAGCGTACCCGCCAGCGCGGAGAAGTACCCCGTAAGCCGCAGCATCCGGTCCAGCAGGGCGTTCAGCCGGGCGGTCTGCCCCTCGATATGCGCCTGTGTGATCTCCGGCATCAGCAAAACTGCCAGACTGCCCAGCAGCCCGAAGGGAAAATTGAGCAGCGGCAGTGCCATGCCCTTTAAGGTGCCGTACTGCTCCAGTGCAGCGGTGCGCCCGCCAGAAGCCGCCAGATACACCGCAAGGCAGGCGGGCACCAGCATATTCTCGGCGGTGTGCAGCGCGCTGGAAAGCGCCCTGCCGCCCTCCACCGGCCATAATATCTCCCACAGCCGCCGGGACATCTCCCTTGGCGGGCGCGGCGCTGTGCTGCCGAAGCAGCCTGCCGCCTCCCGCCGGTAAAACAATGCCATCAGGGCGGTGGATACGGCCTCGCTCAGGGCGGTAGCCGCCAGTACCAGCGCACAGCGGCTGCCGTCCGGCCAGCCCTGCGTACGGGAAAGCGCCCATATCACCGCAGCAATGCGCACCGTCTGTTCTGCCAGCTGGCTGAGCACGTTGGGCTCCACCCGCCGCCGCGCCAGAAAAAAGCCGCGCAGCACCGCAGAAACGGCCATCCATGGCAGTCCCAGCGCCGAGGTGCGCAGCGCTGCAGCGGCGCGGATATCCCCCAGCCACCATTTTGCCGCAAGGCCTGCGGTGGCAAGCTGAGCGACCATGGCAAGCCCACCCAACCCCAGCCCCGCCAGGACAAGCCGCACCAGCATCCCGCGCGCAGCGGCCTTATCCCGGCTGAGCTCCTCGGTCAGCAGCCGGGTAGCCGCCACCGAGATGCCCGCTGTGGCCAGCGTGACGAACAGCCCGTACACCGCCAGCACCAGCTGATACAGCCCCATGCCAGCCCCGCCCAAGGCGTTTGCCAGCCAGATGCGCAGCCCCATGCCAGCCAGCCGCAGCACCACGTCCGAGCCGGTAAGCAGCGCCGCATTTTTAAAGTAGTTCTGCCGCACCCTGCACCTCCCCCTGCCCCGGAACGGGCGTTCACGGTTCAGCCTATGCAGCGGCTTTGCAAAACATGAGCGGCGCTATGGGTTGTTTCTGCGCACTTTTTATGGTATAGTTAACAGTGGTCAGGCAGGGCGCAAGCCCCCGCCTGTATTTTGAGCAAGGAGGAAGCGCACCGCCCGGGTCCTGCCCCTGCCGTGCGCGACAAAGAGAATGAGCGAAGAATGTACCCATGACTGCTCTAATTGCAGTGCAGCCTGTTCTTCCCGCGATGCCGCTCCGCAGCACGATGCCCCCAACCCCAACAGCAGTGTGAAAAAGGTCATCGGCGTTGTTTCCGGCAAGGGCGGCGTGGGCAAGAGCATGACCAGCG
>CAJMQZ010000097.1 GCA_905215595.1 uncultured bacterium | reverse complement strand
TGCCCATCACGTTGCTCTGCACAAAGATCTCGGGGTTCTTGATGGAGCGGTCCACATGGCTCTCGGCGGCAAAGTTGATGACGTAGTCGAAATCGTACTTTGCAAACAAGCTCTCCACCAGCTCCTTGTCGCAGATGTCGCCCTGCACGAACACATGGCGGGGGTCGCCCTCCACGTCCTTCAGGTTTTCCAGATTGCCCGCGTAGGTCAGCTTATCCAGATTGACCAGCAGGATCTCCGGGTATTTTTTGAGCATATAGTGCACAAAGTTGGAACCGATAAAACCGGCACAGCCGGTGATCAGATAGGTTTTCATAGGTCAGTATCCCTCTTTATTTATTTGTTGTTGTTCCCGGACTGCGGGCGGGCTGCGGCGCGGGCGCGTTGCTCCTCGGCGCAGCAGTGCTTTGCCACAAGGTAGAGGTTCTTGTTCATGCTGTTCATGGTCTTGCCCATGGCGTTGGTGTATGCTTCCAGCCCTTTGTTCATGCTGTGAAGCTCCTCGTAGGTGGCTTGGGTGTACCGTGCCAGACCCGCGCTCATGTTGCTGAGTTCCTTGTGAGTCTCTTTGGTGTACTCCACCAGCTCCGCAAAGGCGTACAGCGCCCATGCAAGGAACATTTGCAGCACCCAGAACACCGCGGCGACCACCAGCCCCAGCACGATGGCTGAAAACTGGTTGATGGGCTTCAGCATTTCATGGACCGCGCCGCACAGCATGGCTGCAAGCACAAAGGCCAGCACACACTGCACCTTTGCAAGGATCTTTAATATCTTGACAGATCTGCCAAAAATCGCATCAAACATGATACATCCTCAGTTCTTCCGCAGGGGGTATTTTCAGTTTTTTCTCAGCCCTTCATGCCGTTTTCGCCGTCCCAGTGGGCGAAGAAGCAGGCCAGAGCGTCCTTCCAGTCGCGGACATCGTTGCCCACGGTGCAGCGCAGCATCCGGTTGTCCAGCGCGCTCCACTTGGGGCGGTCGGCGCTGTCCGGGTGCTTTGCCTTGTACTCCTCGCTGGTGCAGGGGGCAACGGTAGCGTCCACACCGGAAAGGCGGATGATCTCGGCAGCAAAATCGTACCAGGAGCAGATGCCCTCGCCGGTGCAGTGGTACAGGCCGTACTCGTGGGTCACGCACAGCTGCAAGATCTCGTGGGCGAGGTCGGCAGCGTTGGTGGGGTTGCCGCACTGGTCGTTGACCACTTCCAGCTTGCCGAACTTTTTGCCCGCGTTCACGATGGTTTTGACGAAGTTTTTGCCGTAGTAGCTGTACAGCCACGCGGTGCGCACGATAAAGTGGCGGTGGCAGAACCGCTCCACATACTTTTCGCCCATGAGCTTGGTAGAGCCGTAGGCGCTGATGGGCCCGGGCAGGGTGGCTTCATCCTGCGGGATGCCGCCGTTCTCCCGGCCGGAGAACACATAGTCGGTGGAAACGTGCACCAGCCGTGCGCCGGTCTTTTCGGCAGCCTGTGCCAGATTGCGGGGGCCAAGGGCGTTTGCCTTAAAGGCATCGTCGTGGTGCACCTCGCACCCGTCCACGTTGGTGTAGGCGGCGCAGTTGATGATGATATCCGGGCGGTTGCGCCGCACGAACTCATCCACCATCCTGTAATTGGAGATATCCAGCTCCGGCAGATCCACCGGGATCACCGTAGCGTTGAGCAGCTTTTCGGGGATGGGACCCAGCTCGCTGCGGCCTTCCTGCAGCTGCTTGAGCAGCTCTGTGCCCAGCTGTCCCTTGCAGCCTGTGACAATGATTTTCATACCAATGTGCCTTTCCTTATGCTTAATAGCGCAGCTTGCCGTCGGCCACGTTCTTCAGATGCTGGCCGTAGGGGCTCTTGCCATAGCGTTCGGCGCTTTCCAGCAAGGTGTCGCGGTCGATCCAGCCGTACTTGAAAGCGATCTCCTCCGGTGCGCTGATCTTGATGCCCTGACGCTTCTCGATCATGTGCACAAAGTCGGCAGCCTCCACAAGGCTTTCCATCGTGCCGGTGTCCAGCCATGCAAAGCCGCGGCCCAGCAGCTGCACATCCAGCTCGTCCTTCTTCAGGTACATATCGTTCAGGGAAGTGATCTCCAGCTCGCCGCGGGCAGAGGGCTTTACCTGCTTTGCCATCTGCACCACTTCCTTGTTGTAGAAGTACAGGCCGGTGATGGCGTAGTTGGACTTGGGATGCTGGGGCTTTTCCTCCACGCTGAGCACCTTGCCATCCTTGTCGAACTCCACGATGCCAAAGCGCTCGGGGTCCTGCACATAGTAGCCGAACACGGTGCAGCGGCCCTTGTTCTCTGCGTTGGCCACGGCGCTCTTGAGCAGCTTGGAGAAGCCGTTGCCGTAGAAAATGTTATCGCCCAGGATCATGGCGCAGCAGTCGTCGCCAATGAACTCCTCGCCCAGAATAAAGGCCTGTGCCAGACCATCCGGGGAGGGCTGCACCTTATACTGCAGATGGATGCCGTACTGGCTGCCATCGCCCAGCAGCGCCTCAAAGCGGGGCGTATCGGTAGGGGTAGAGATGATCAGGATATCCTGAATGCCCGCCAGCATAAGGGTGGACAGCGGATAGTAGATCATGGGCTTGTCGTAGACCGGCAGCAGCTGTTTGCTGGTGACCATGGTCAAGGGATAGAGCCGTGTGCCGGCACCGCCGGCGAGAATAATGCCTTTCATACTTGTGCACTCCTTTTTTCTTATAAAAAGATGTGCAGCTTAATTCAAAGCGGAGCTGCGTCCGCTGTAAACGATTTTGGGTCTGCCGCGTCCGCATTTTTGCAAAAGACGATGGCAGTACACTTTATTTTACTATGAAAGCACGCAAAATGCAAGAGGCGGAAATAGCAGAAAGCGGTGTGCCGACGGCACACCGCTTTCTGCGAATCAAAAACACTATTTTTCTTCCCCGCTCACCACGCAAAGCCCCACTTGGAAAAGTAGCGCAGCAGGCTGCGCAGCTGCCACAAAAAAGGCTTCAGGCTGCGGTGCGCCGCACGGTGCCATGCGTGGATGGCGGTGTACTGGGGCACCAGATACGCCTTGCCCCGGGTGCGCATCTTCTGGGTGAGGTCGGCGTCCTCCACGTACATGAAGTAGTCCTCGTCAAAGCCGCCCACAGCCTTGAACACCGCAGTGTCCACGGCCGAGAAGCTGCCGGTGCAGAACTCGATCTCGGTGGGTTTTGTCAGGTCTTTGTCCGCCATGAGATAGCGCTCGTTGTACTTTGCCCAGAATTTCAGGCAGGGCAGCTGGCGGTATACCATGGCCCGCACACTGCACCGGCGCAGCGGCAGGCGCTGGGGCCGCCCGTCCGGGAAGGTGAGTGCGGGCCGCGCCATCACCACGCCGGGGTGCTGTGCCATCCAGTCCGCAAGGTCACTCAGCGTATCCGCAGTGAGCTGGATATCCGGGTTCAGGATAAAGTGCACCCGGCTTTGCAGCAGGCTGAGCACCGTGTTGTGGCCGGTGCCAAAGCCGCCGTTCTCTGTGCGGCAGAGCACCTCCACCTTCTGGTCCTCGCGGATGTGCAGAGTGCCGTCCTTTGCGGCCTTGGCAAGGCACTGGCCGCTGCCGTCCGGGCTGGCGTTGTCCACCAGATACAGTGTCAGCGGGTGGCGGCGGGTGCAGTCCAGCACGGTCTGTGCCGCCCTGAGCGCTTCATCCGCGCCGTTATAAACTACGATACAAGCAGAAAGTTCCATGTCGTTCACTCCAGCGGTTTGATGTCAAAGCTGAAGTCCTCTTTCATCAGGTCAAAGTTCGGGTTCATGCAGGGGTCGCCTGCGGCCAGCTGCTTTGCCCACCGCTTCTGGAAGCGCTCCACCTCCGAGATGAAGCGTTTGCGCTTGACCGGGTTCTCGTCCAGACCGCGGCTCTTGCTCTCGTAGTGGTACAGCTGTGCAAATGGGGTGAACACGTTGGTATAGCCCGCTTCACGCACGCGCACGCAGAAGTCCACATCGTTGAAGGCCACAGCAAAGCTCTCGTCCAGCCCGTTCACCTGCTCGTATACGTCCTTGCGCACCATCAGGCAGGCGGCGGTCACGGCGTATACGTCCTGTGCATAGACCAGCCGCCCCATATAGCCGGGGTGCCCCACAGGGAAGTTCTTGTGCATGTGCGCCGCCAGCGTCAGGAAACCGAAGCCGATGCCTGCGTGCTGGATGGTGTTGTCCGGGTAGAGCAGCTTTGCGCCCACGCAGCCCACACGGTCCTGCTGGGCATACATGACCATCTCCTCCATCCAGCGGGGAGAGATGACCTCAGTATCGTTATTGAGCAGCAGCAGGTACTGGCCGGTGGCAGCCTTTGCGCCAAAGTTATTCAGGGCGCTGTAATTGAAGCCGGTGCCCTGCCATGTGAGCACATGCAGGGTGTCCGGGTGTTCCTTTTGCAGCTGCTCGTAGCAGCGGAAGGTGGCAGGCTCCTTGCTGTTGTTCTCGATGATGATGACTTCAAAATCCGGGTAGGTGGTCTTGCGGTAGATGGACTCCACGCACACCCGCAAATCGCCCGAATGGTCGCAGCTGGGGATCAGCACGCTGACCCGCCCGGGCTTTGTGATGGTGTAATCGGTCTTGTAGAAGCCCGGGGTGTTGGGCACCATGGTCACCGCGTCCACCGGCACGCCCATGCGGTCGTAGTGGGCGCGCAGAGCCTTCATGGCTGCTTCCAGACAATAGGTCTTGGCAGAGATGTTGCTGGCCACGCTGGCAGGACTGGAACGCCAGTAGTACAGCAGATGCGGGATGTGCACGATCTTTTCCGCCTGCTCGGTCAGGCGCAGGTAGAGGTCGTAATCCTGACTGCCGTTGAACTCTGCCCGCTCATCGCCGCCCACCTTTGCCAGCAGCGCCGCGCTGAACACGCTCAAATGGCAGATATAGTTGTTGGAGCGCAGGTTATCCAGCATATAATCCGGCTTGAAGTGGTAGACCGTCAGATGGTCGATATCCCCTTCAAAGGTCACTTCGTCCGTGTACACAAAGTCCGCACCCTGCTTGGCGATGGCTTCCGCCACATACCACAGTGCGCAGGGGTGCAAAATGTCGTCATGGTCCAGCAGGGCGATATACTCGCCGGTGGCAAGGGCAAAGCCCTGATTGGTGTTGCCCGCAATGCCTTCGTTGCTGTCCAGTTTCCGGTAGCGGATGCGGCTGTCAGTGCTGGCGCGCTCCTGCACGAGGGCACCCACGTCCGCGTCCTGTCCGGCATCCACCATGCACAGCTCCCAGTTGCGGTAGGTCTGGTTCTGCACCGAGTCCAGCAGCTCCACCAGAAAATCGTGGGGGGTGTTGTACAGCGGCACCACGATGCTGATCAGGGGTGCCGCGGGCTGGTCTGCGGCCTGTTTTACCAGCAGCTCCACATCCGCAAAGCGGTCGGCGGGCATCGACTTGCCCGGGAACAGTTTTTTGTACTCTTTTTTGGCCTTGGCCTGTGCCTTTACGCCCGCAAAGCCCACCCGGCGCAGGGTGGCAAAAAAGACGAACAGCGGGAAGGTGCGCCACAGCTGGCGGCACTTGCTTACCAGATACCGCAGCGGCCAGCTGGCTTTCCAGAAGGTGGAGTTGACCACGCTGTTCAAGGTCTTTTCCAAGTCCTGCTCGTGGCTGCGGATCAGGGAAAGGTCGCTGCGCAGCCGTTCCAGCTGGGCGGCCTGCTCGGCAGCGGTGCGCTCAGCCAGCAGGGTGCGCTCCCGCAGAACGTCCAGCTGCTGCTCGTAGCCGTTTTCCAGCTCCGGCAGCTCCGGGGCATCCATGCGGCAGAACAGCGCTGTCAGCTGCTCCTTGCCGTGATCCTTCCATGCAAGCTCCCGGCAGAAGCCCTGCGCCGCAAGCTGCTTTGCGCAGTCTGCCATGCCGGCGTACTCTGCGCACACCAGCAGCACTTTTTCCGCCTGTACGGCGGGCAGGCTGACCCACTGGGGGTCTGCCACCACCAGCAGCCCCGGGGCGCTTTGCACCACCGCAGTATTCATTTTACAAAAAGCTTTTTCCAGCAGCCCGCTGTCCTCCAGCACCTGTACGCTGCGGGGAGCCAGCTCCCGCACGATGCGCTGTGCCAGTGCACGGCAGCGCTCGGCGGCCTCCTGATTTTGCTTTTCCTGATCCAACTCCATGCTGATACTCCAATCCGTGCGCTTTTCCACGCAGTTATGTTTCCCGTTCATTTTTCACAAACGGATATAGTATACCAAATCCTGCGGCGTTTGAGAAGGTTTTTCCAAAATTTCAGCGAAATAGCCTCTCAGCGGAACAGCTCTGCCAGCCAGCCGAACAGCCCGCCGCTGCGGGTAGTGCTGGTACGGATCTGCGCCCCGGTGTAGTAGTGCTGTAAGATCTGCTTGTAATTCATGCCTTCCTCGGCGGCGTATCCCACTGCGCCGCACTGGCTCATGCCCACGCCGTGACCAAAGCCGTAGTAGGTCATGCAGGGGGTGCCGCTGGCATCGGTGCCGAAATCGAAGCAGTAGCGGGAGGAAACGAACTGGTTGATGTACCGGTAGCTGCGCCCGTTGGACACCAGCGTGTTGTACTGCACAAAGCCACCCAGATCCTTGTGGGTAGTGTCGGCGCTCTGGTAGGGCTCGCCGGTGCGGCTGTCGTTGTATTCTATATAGGTATAGTCCTTGCCGATCACCCGGCGCAGCAGGTTGTGGTACTGCTCCTCGTAGGGGCTTTCCACGCTTTGCAGGTAAGGCACATCCGTGCCCCATGCGTCCAGACTGGCGCAGGTGCCGTACACGCCGGTCTGGGTGTTGTAGCCTGCACTGGCCGACCATACCGCATCGCACACACTGCCGTTGTACACCAGTACCTCGTCCTTGACCGCCTGCACCGCCTTGCGGATGGCGTTGCGGGCCGAGGAAGGGATCTGATCGACCGGGGTGTAGATCAGTGCATTGGTGGACGAACCGTACTGCTTGTGGTATTCCAGATAAGAGTGGATGGCCACTGCCTGCGCCTTCCACGCCTGCTGCGCAGCGCTGGCGCTGACATAGCTGCCGATGGAGCCAAGCTCAGTGTAGGTGATGCCCACCAGACAGTCCTCAAGATCCAGCGTGACATTGCGCTTGAGCCCCTGCCCCTTGATGTTCAGGTAGGGCATGGTGATCTTATCCTTGGAGCCAAACAGCCAGCTGAGACAGTTTTCGTCCTCTGCGGGGATCAGGGTGGTATCGGCCCCGCCGATGGTGGTGGCAGCCGAAGCCGCTGCCGCCGGGATGCAGACGCACAGCACCGCCGCCAGCAGAAACGCCGCCGCGCGGCGGGCAAAAGAATGCAGATGTTTCAAAGTCCGGTTCCCTCCTTGTGGGCATATTTTAGGTTTTGATATGACCTTAGTGTAGCACAGCCCGCGCCGTCGGGCAAGAACCGGAGTTATGTATTTTGCGCCGGGCGGGACGATTTGAGAAAAGGTGCAAAACTTCCTCTTGATTTTACCCATAGAATCCGGTATAATAAAAGTCGTTCAAAACGATGCGCCGGTGTGTCGGAATGGCAGACGAGGGGGACTCAAAATCCGCTTCGTGATTTTCCATGTCTGTACAAGAAATTCACGAGGGTGTGTTGAATTTTGAGAGTTTGTCGGAATGGGATTTCTTACATCCCTCCTGAACATCCCTCCAATCTTCAAAAACCGGTACTAATGTCCCAAAATTGAATATCAGCCGATGTGGCGGAATGGCAGACGCAAACGACTCAAAATCCGCTTCGTGATTTTTCTTGTCTGTA
>CAJMQZ010000096.1 GCA_905215595.1 uncultured bacterium | reverse complement strand
GGATGTCGTATACACGGGTCAAATTTGAGCAGACACACATAATTCGACCCGCGTCCTGCGGAACCTTCCGGCATTTTGCACAAACTTTTCGGGGTGACCCCTCAAGCGGCAGCCATCGCAGTTCCCTTTTTGACGCACTAGTCCATTATGTGATACTAATGCAGTATACACCCCAAAACCCCTGTTGTCAAGCCATTTTTCAGTTTTTTGCCGAAATAAATTTAATTTTCGTTTCGTTTTCAAACGCCCGGGAACGTGTAGCTATTTGTCTGCCAAGTACTTGATTTTTTTATTTTGCACGTTCCTGTTCATAAACCCCTTGTGCAATTTGTCTATCTTTGCTCTTGCGCCCGGAGGTATTACTTTTCCACTTCCCCACCGCAAAAAGAAGAGACCGCCGCACGGAACGCCGTGCAGCGGCCTTGTCCTATTATATAGAATGCTCACTCGTCCAGATAATCCCGCAGCAGCTTTGCGCGGCTGGGGTGGCGCAGCTTGCGCAGTGCCTTTGCTTCGATCTGCCGCACCCGCTCCCGGGTCACGTTGAACTCCTTGCCCAGTTCTTCCAGCGTGCGGGCACGGCCGTCCTCCAGACCAAAGCGCAGGGTGATGACCCGCTCCTCCCGGGGCGTCAGGCTCTTAAGGACGTGCAGCAGTTCCCGCCGCAGCAGCTGGCGCCCGGCTTCGTCCACCGGGACACCGGCATCTTCGTCCTGAATAAAGTCCTCCAGATGGGCGTCCTCTTCCTCCCCCACCGGCGTTTCCAGACTGATGGGCTCCTGCGACAGTTGCAGCAGTTCCCGCACCTTGTCCGGTTCCATATCCAGTGCGGCAGCGATCTCCTCCACGGTGGGCTCCCGCCCATTTTTGTGCAGCAGGTCGCCTGCCGTTTTCTTGACCCGGTTGATGCTCTCCACCAGATGCACCGGAATGCGGATGGTGCGCCCCTGATCCGCAATGGCGCGGGTAATGGACTGCCGGATCCACCACGTTGCATAGGTAGAGAACTTAAAGCCACGCTCCGGCTCAAACTTTTCCGCCGCTTTCATCAGGCCGAGGTTGCCCTCCTGAATGAGATCCAGAAAAGGCAGTCCCCGCCCGGCGTAGCGCTTGGCCACCGATACAACCAGCCGCAGATTTGCTTCGCTCAGGGAGCGGCGCGCCTCTGCATCCCCTGCCCGGGCAGCCTTTGCCAGCGCCATCTCCTGCCCGGCAGTCAGCAGCGGCACCCGGCCGATCTCCTTTAAATAGGTCTTGACCGGGTCATCCAGCGCCACACCCTCCGAGGACAGCTCATTCTCCAACCTGCCGATCTGAGCATCATCCAGCACGGGCAGCTCGGCCGGCTCCTCCTCTGCCAGATGGACGCCCCGCTGCTCCAGCGCGGCGTAAAGCTCGTCAAGCTGTGCAACATCAAAATCCGCTTTCTCCATGGCGCGACTAATCTGCTCCGGGGTCAGGGTGTGACGGTGAGCCTTTGCAGCAAGGCTGCGGGCAAGTTCTTCCGTTTGCGACAATTTCTGCATGATTCCTGCTCCTTTTCTCTCCAGCTCCAGCCGGAGGGAAAACAGGGATCAGTCTTGTTCGGGCAGCGTCCCCTGCTTTTTTTCGCGCATCGACTGAAGATACTGTGTGATCTCATCGCCGGACATTGCAGCAGCTTTGCTTGCAACCGGCATACCCCGGGCGATCCTGTCCAGATACAGGTGGATATCCTCCGGGGTGCAGTTCACATCGCTGTATTGTGCCGCAAGTCGGCTCAGTTCATTCAATGCTTCTTCGCTTGCAAATGTCCGCAGTGCAGTCAGGCTGAGTTCCACACCCTCCCGGCTGCAATTGAGCATTGCTTCGTATAGTTCTTTCTGCTGCGGCTGGATGAATTGCTCTGCCGTCAGTTGCTGTTTGACCAATTCCAGATAGCGGGGCTCCCGCAGAATGGCTGCCAGCAGCCGCTGCTGGGCACTGGCAATGCCCAGTGCCTGACTGCCGCCTGCGCTGTACGGCACATTGATCTGATTCATCTCACCGGAGCGCAGCAGCTCGCGGTTTTTCTCCCGGCGGTACTTGCCGCCCGCCCGCTTTGCTGCGGTGCCCAGCTGCGCCAGAATGGCAGTTTTGGAGATGTTGGTCTCCTCTGCCAGCCGCCCGGCGTACACCTCCTGCTCAGTGGGGTTGGAGCGCTCTGCCAGCATTTCCACAGCATCCTTTATATATTGCAGACGCTGTGCGTCCTGTGAGAGATCATACTGATCCCGCAGGCGCTTGAGCCGGAAGTCCAGCGCATTGCCCACCCCATCCAGAAGCGCCTGAAAGCGCTCCGGGCCGTACTTTTTGATGTACTCGTCCGGGTCCTTTGCACCGGGGATCTGCAAAACGCCCACTTTTACCGGGCTGTTGCGGAACAGCTCCAACGAACGCAGGGTCGCTTTCTGGCCGGCCTCGTCCGAATCATAGCTCAGAATGACTTCATCGGCATACTCGCTGATGATGCGCACCTGCCCGGGGGTCAGCGCGGTGCCGCAGGCGCAGACGGCGGTATCAATGCCCGCCTGCTGCATACTGATAACGTCCATGTAGCCCTCGCACAGCACGAACCGCCGGGAGGCGCTGCGCTTTGCGATCTGCATGGCAAACACCGTCTCGGATTTGTGGTAGACCAGCGTTTCCGGGCTGTTGACGTATTTGGGCTTGGAGTCATCCATCACGCGCCCGCCAAAGGCAATGATATTGCCGCGCAGGTCAAAGATGGGGGTCATGACGCGCTTCCAGAACAGGCAGTAGATACGGCCGGACTGGCTGCGCTTGAACAGGCCGCTGGCGTCCAGCTCCTGCTGGTTGTAGCCCTTATCCCGCAGGTACTGGTACAGCGCTTGCCCGTCGTTGGGGGCATAGCCCAGCCCGAACCGGACGATGGTCTTATCGTCCAGCCCGCGCCGCCGCCAGTAAGCGCGTGCCTGCCGCGCTTCCTCCACGGTAGAGTTCAGGCAGGCGTGGAAGAAGCGGGCGGCTTCCTTGTTCATAGAAAGCACCCGGCTGCGCAGACGTCCGGTCTTGTCGTCCTCCTGCGGCTCCGGCATACCGGCGCGGGAAGCCAGCATCTTGATGGCTTCGCCGCTGCTGATATTGTTGATCTTTTTGACAAAGCTGATGGCATCTCCGGCTGCCTGACAGCCGAAGCAGTAAAAGCTTTGGGTGTCAGGGTACACATAGAAGGATGGCGTTTTTTCGCTATGAAAAGGGCACAGACCGCCGTACAGACGTCCCTTGCGCTTGAGCTGCACATAGCTGCCCACCAGTTCCACAATGTCGGTGCGGCGGGTAAGTTCCTCGATGTATTCGTGTGGGATCATGTTGATTTAAACGACCTCTCCAGTTTTAAAGGACGTGCCATTTCTGGGGCACGAACAGTTCTTCAAAGGTGCGGATGGCAAACTCGTCGCTCATACCGCTGATGTAGTCGGTGACGGCGCGCTCCCGTCCCTCCTGATAGGCCAGCTGCACATAAAAGTTGGACATCTGATCCACATGGGTCAAGTAGTACTCGTACAGTTCCGCGATAAGCTTGTCCACCTTCTGCTCCTCGCGCTTGGCGTTTTTGTCCACATACACGGTGGCGTACATGAAATCCCGCAAAGCGAGAAATGCCTCGTATTCCTCCGTGCCCATGCGGACATCCCCCTCGCTGTGGGTGAGGATGCTGTTGATCATGGTGGTGATGCGGGCAGATTTGGTCTGCCCCAGCACTGCCGTGCAGTCCTTGGGCAGGGTGGCAGCGTCCAGCACACCGGCGCGCACGGCGTCCTCAATATCGTGGTTGACAAAGGCGATCTGATCTGCCAAACGCACGATGCGCCCTTCCGGGGTAGCCGCCCATGTGCCCTTGGTGTGGGTAACGATGCCGTTGCGCACCTCCCATGTCAGGTTGAGACCCTCGCCGTCCTTTTCCAGCCGGTCTACCACACGCAGGCTTTGCATATAATGGTGGAAGCCGTCCGGGCAAAGGTCGTTCAGTGCCTTTTCGCCTGCGTGGCCAAAGGGAGTGTGCCCCAAATCATGCGCAAGGCTGATGGCCTCGGTCAGATCCTCGTTCAGGCGCAGACCCCGGGCGATGGTGCGGGCGATCTGCGAAACTTCCAGCGTATGGGTCAACCGGGTGCGGTACAGGTCACCTTCCGGCGAAAGGAACACCTGCGTTTTCTGCTTGAGACGCCGGAAGGCCTTGCAGTGCAGCACCCGGTCGCGGTCCCGCTGAAACACCGGGCGCAGCGGGTCCTGCGGCTCCGGCACGACTCTGCCGCGGCTTGCATCGCTGAAGGTCGCCCAAGGCGCAAAGGTAAGGTGTTCGATCTCCTCGGTTCTCCGGCGCACATCCATACAGATCCTCCTTTTGTTTTTCGGGCTTCTCCCCTCCCCTCTGCGCACAGCCGATCCCAATTGCTGCGCTGCGGCAATTGTAGCACATCGGCCGTGTCGAAGGGGGAAGTTCCGTGTCGGTTTGCAAAAAAGACTTTGTTTTTTAAAATGGTGCGTAGAACGGGTCAGACACCGTTACCTGAGCGCTGCCCCGGGTCAGTTCCCGCAGCTGCTCCAGCAGCGGGGCTTCGGTATGCTCCGGCATCTGCCAGCGCAGGGTGACCCGGTCTGTAAACTCCGGCGGTGCCTGCTTTGCCCCGGCGGCGTCAATGAGCAGAGATGCACGCTCGTAAAGGGCGTAGTCCACGGTCACTTGTAATTCCACCACGCTGCGCACAGTGACCACCTCGGCGTTTTCCAGCGCACGGGCAGTGGCGGTAGTGTAAGCGCGCACCAAGCCGCCGGTGCCCAGCAGCACCACGCCAAAGTAGCGGGTGACCACCACGATCAAGTCGGTCAGACCACTGTGCTGCAGCACTTCCAGCGCGGGCGTACCGGCGGTCTTGGCCGGCTCGCCGTCATCGGAATAGCGCTCGCGGTTGCCCGCCCGCAGGCGGTAGGCGTAAACATTGTGCCGCGCGGTGCGGTTGGCTGCCCGCACCTGCTCCAGAAAGGCAACGGCGGCTTCCTCACTGTCAGCAAAGGAGAGCTGCGCGATAAAGCGGCTCTTTTTCTCTTCGTATTCGCCGGTGGCCGTGCCCCGGACGGTGCGGTAATCCTCCACGTTAGATCCTCCTGATAATAACTCAGAATAAGTATAACACAAACGGGCGCAAATAAAAAGACTGACGAAGCCTTGCGGCCCCGCCAGTCTTTTTATAAGAAGAAAGCAGTTGATCACTTGGTAAAGATCTGGATCCACTGATGACCCCAGGTGCTGTTGCTGTTGTAGTAGTAGCCAACACTCATCTTACGAGCCTCAGGATTCAGGATGTTAGCACGATGACCTTCGGAGTTCATCCATGCGTTGACGACCTCTTCAGGAGAGACGCTGCCCCATGCGGCATTCTCGCCGGTGGGGGTATCAGTGACGCCGTAGTCCTTCAGGACGGTGAAGCACTTGGAGCCATCGGGACGGACGTGAGAGTTCACAACGGCGATCTCCTCGGCGCGGGTCTGTGCAGCAGCGGTCAGGTCGTCATTGCCCATTTCCAGAGCGGTCAGACCGTACTTTGCACGCTGAGCATTGACCAGATTCAAAACTTCCTGACGGTAATTTTCAGTGTGGGAATTTTCGGGGTAAGAGAAGATCAGCACCCAGTAGTTATTGTAGACGCCGCCTTCGTAGTAGCCAACGCTCACGGTGGTCGCATCGGCGTTCAGAATACGCTCGCGGGTAAAATCGGTAGCCATCCACTGATCCATTGCGGCATCGGGAGTGGAGCAGCCAGCCATGTAGTTCTCGCCGATAGAGACATCGCTGATGCCGTTCTCTGCCAGAACGGTGAAATCACGCTGACCGTTGGGACGAACGTAGGAGTAAGAAACCGCCAGCTCTTCGGCACGCTCCATTGCAGCGGCGTTGTGGCTGCTGTCGCCCAGAGCAACGGGAGCCAGACCGGCCTGTGCGCGCTCGTTATTGACCAGAGTCAGGAAGCTGCGCTGGTAGGCGTCTTCCTCGAAATAAGAGTTTTCTTCTTCCACAGAAGCGGTGGCAGGCATGGCAGCCTGCGCGGCGTTTGCGGTGACGGGCTTGAAGCCTGCAAAACCAAAAACTACAGCCAGCATCATAGCAGCTGCTGCAATATTCTTTACGGTACTCATTGCACGCTTCATAAGATTGCCTCCGGTCTGTTGCCTTATGCAGTGTGATCTTGGATGTTGCAACTCATTTGCAACTCTGTCGTATCACATCCGCAACTCTTGTGTCACAAGAGTATCACAAAACCATACAGACGTCAAGAGGCTCAGAGGCTGTTTTGCAGAAAAAATACAGATTTTTTTAAAAATTCCCGCCCTTTTATCGCAACTCAAGCGTAACAAACAGTCCGAAAGCGTTACAGTTGTGTTGCGCTTCTTCACAAAATCAGCTGAGTGCAACAGGTATCGCACACTTTTTGGTACGTTCTGGTGCGTTCCGCTTTGCATATTATAGTATTTATATACATTTATTTGCATATCAAAGCTTTGTGTACGCTTTTGTGCCGCTTCGCTGGATTCCCTTCGCCGCTCCTTTCCCATAGAAAGCAAATTGGAGTTGCTGTGCAGTGTCCGGCACAACAGCTCCATCATTAAAAAGCACAAAAAAGAGGCCGCTGCACAAAAATGTGCAACGGCCTCTCACAATTCAGGCTATGCTATTGAACGATGCTCAGGAACAGACGATCACAGAGCAGCCTTTGCTGCCTCGATCTGCTTGATGAGTTCGGGCACGACCTTGAACAGGTCGCCCACGATGCCGTAGTCAGCAACGCCGAAGATGGGAGCACCCTCGTTCTTGTTGACAGCGATGATGCACTCAGAATCCTGCATACCGGCGGTGTGCTGGATGGCACCGGAAATGCCCAGAGCCACATAGATCTTGGGGTGCACGGTCTTGCCGGTCTGACCGACCTGATGGTCAGCGGTCATCCAGCCTGCATCGGTGACGGCACGGGAAGCGCCCACGACACCGCCGCCCAGAGCGGCTGCCAGCTGCTCGGCCAGCTCGATGCCCTTGTTGACATCCTTGCTGATACCACGGCCAACGGAGACGATGACGTCTGCGCCGATCAGATCGACCAGCTTCTCAGCGGCCTTTTCCACGCTCAGAACCTCGGTCTTGATGTCCTCAGCGGTCAGGCTGAAGGCGGGCTTGACGATCTGGCAGGCATCAGCCTTAGCCTGATCGAAGGGAGCCTTCTTCATAACGCCGGGACGCACGGTGGACATCTGGGGACGGAAGCGGGGGCAGATGATGGTAGCCATCAGATGGCCGCCGAATGCGGGACGGGTCATCTTCAGGTTGCGGTCTTCCATATCGAACTTCTGCTTGGACAGGTCGATGGTGGAGCTCTCCTTCAGGAAGTCGATGTACTTTGCAGTATCGATATCCAGATGGGTAGCGTCGGCAGTCAGGCCGGTGTGCAGACGGGCTGCGCAGCGGGGGCCGAGGTCGCGGCCAATGTTGGTAGCGCCGATCAGCAGCACCTCAGGCTTGTACTCGTTGACCATATCGCACACGACCTTTGCGTATGCATCGGTGGTGTAATCCTTCAGCAGCGGGCTGTCGCAGACCAGAACCTTATCGGCACCGTAGCCGCCCAGTTCCTTGGCAATGCCCTCAACGTTGTCGCCCAGCAGCAGGCCGGTGACTTCGCAGCCCAGCTCATCGGCCAGCTTACGGGCCTCGCTAACCAGCTCGAAGTCAGTGGACATCAGTGCGCCCTGGCGCTGCTCGCAAAAGACCCATACGCCCTTGTATTCGTTAAAATCAGCCATTGTAATCCTATGCTCCT
>CAJMQZ010000095.1 GCA_905215595.1 uncultured bacterium | reverse complement strand
TATCGCTGGCCTGCACGACTTGTATCGCACAAGCCTTTTGCAGCCGAGAGATATTTTATCACATCTTCGTCTATTTGGCAAGTGTTTTTTGCGGAAAATTACGATTTTTCTTTTTTATTTTCTCTGTTTTGTCAATGGCCGCATTTTCTGTGCAAGATGCACAATCTCAGCGCTTTTTGCCGGTGGAAAACTCCCCCGCTCCCCTTTGCAGCATCAGTATGGGCGGGAAAGGCAGGGGTTATACACATATTATATAGGAGATACCCCTTCCGTCTGCTCACTGCGTTCGCAGCCACCTTCCCCAAGGGGACGGCTTTCGTGGTGGCGGCAAGCTTTCCGACATTGCCAAAAGGCGTCCCCTTGGGGGAGCTGTCGCCGCAGGCGACTGAGGGGGTGTCTTTCCCGTGAAAATGGACTGCCGGAGCGTCCGCAGACGCTCCGGTAGTCCGAAACTATAAAACAATTCTTCCGCTGAAGATGCGCAGAGCAGCGCGGCGCGCAGTTCAGATCATTTCTTCTTCAGCTGCTCCTCCAGCCCTTCCCGCGGGGTGATGTAGACGGTGGTGTACACCTCGTACAGCACCATGCCGGGCTTGGCACCATTTGCTTTCCAGATGTTCTTCACCTCGGTGGTGTCCACTGCCACTTTAGCACCGGTGCCCGCCTTGTAGGCGCTGGAATGGATGACCGCCAGCTCCGCAGCTTCCTGCTTGGTGGTGTCCGGGATGTCCTCGCCCCGGCTCATGACCACAACATGGCTGCCGGGTGCCTTCTGCACATGGAACCATAAATCCTTGCCCCGGGCGGTGTGCAGGGTGAGCTTGTCGTTCTGGGCATTGTTGCGGCCTACCAGGATCTCAAAGCCGTCACTGGAGGTATAGCGCAGAAAGTCCGCAGGCTTCTGCTTTTTGTCCCGCTGTTTGTAGTATTTCAGATACCCCTGATTTTTCAGCTCCATGCGGATCTCGTTCAGGGCAGCTTCGCCGGAGGCACTTTCCACCTCGTAGAGCACCGTTTCCAGATAGGCGATCTCTTTTTCGCCCTCGGCCAGCAGGTCCACCAGCATCCGGGCAGCGGTCTGCTTCTTTTTATAGTTCTTAAAGAAGTTCTGGGCGTTCTGGCTGGGGCTGAACCGTAAATCCAGCGGAATGGTCACCTCTTTGCCCTCGTCGTACCAGTTGGGCACGGTCAGGCTCTTCATGCCCTTTTGTGCCAGATAGAGGTTGGCAGACAGCAGCTCACCGTACAGGCGCAGCTTTTCGCTTTTGCCGCTGGCGGCAAGTTCCTCCTGCCGGGCAGCCTGCTTGCGCAGGGCGCGGTCGTACATATTGTGCACCGCCTTGTGCAGCTCCTTGCTCTTGGTGCGCAGCCGCTCGGCGCGGTCCTTCTCGGCGTAGTAGCCCTCCAGCATCGCGTTGAAGGACGGCCACTCCCGGATGGTGTACTGCTCGCCGTACTGCTGCGGACGGAAGAAGGTATACTCCACCGGCTTGCCGTCCGGTGCGGTGACGCTGCAGGGACAGCCGCTCTGTGTGTGCAGCTCCTTCAGCTCGTCGATTGCTGCCATCAGGCTGCGCTTCTGGGCATCGGTCAGCTCATTGGCGGGCAGATGTTCCCCGTCAAAGGCGCGCCATGCGGCCTCCCGGCAGACCACCGGACCTACGCCGGCCACCGTCTTGTTCAACGCATCCGCCACCGGCAGCTCCCGCTGACAGGCCGCTGCCACGATGGATGCGCTGCTCACCAGCAGAAAATCCGGCCGTGCGGGCTTGGGCGGCGTGGTGTAGGGCAAGCCCGGCAGCAGCTGCCGGACATCGCTGTCCTCAAAATCCACCCGCTTGAGGGCGTCGATGATTTTGCCGCTCTGCACCAGCACAAGGTTGGAGTAGCGCCCCATCAGCTCCGCGCACAGGGTGTTGCGCACAAGGTCGCCCATCTCGTTGGTGCACTGAAAATCAAAATAGACGATGCGGTCGCCCGGCTCCATGTGCACATCCAGCAGTCTGCCGCCGGTCAGGTGCTTGCGCATGAGCATACAGAAGGAGGGCGGCGTCTCGGGGTTTTCAAAGGTCTCCTCGGTCAGGCACACCCGTGCAGAGCCGCTGCGGGCGGACAGCAGCAGCGCGTAGGTATCGGTGCGGGTGCGCAGGGTGATGACCAGCTCATCCCGGGTCGGTTCAAAAATTTTTGCGATCTTGGCATCGGTCAGGGTGGCTTTCAGCTCCGCTGCCGTCAGCGCCAGTGTCGCGGCATCCAGTGCCATAGTGTTTACCTCGTTTTATCTATAACCCTCTCAGTCGCCTGCGGCGTTGCCAGTTTTTCGGTTTATGCTGAAAGACCTCCCCCTTTCGGGGGAGGTGGCATTGCGCAGCAATGACGGAGAGGGTTCTCTCTTTATAAATAAGTATACGGGTCGCGGTTCTCGGTGCTCACCAGCACCTCCACCTCCGGCAGGGCGGCGCGCAGAGCAGTCGCCACAGCGGCAGTCACCGGGAACTCGGTGGCGTAATGCCCTGCCGCAATCAGGGAAAGCCCCAGCCGCTTGGCGTCCAATGCATGGTGGTGGTTGGCTTCGCCGGTCAGCAGGCAGTCCG
This sequence comes from uncultured bacterium, assembly GCA_905215595.1. GTDB lineage: Bacteria > Bacillota > Clostridia > Oscillospirales > Ruminococcaceae > Faecalibacterium. The sequence continues at coordinate 5,298 of CAJMQZ010000095.1, read as the reverse complement.
CGCCCTCGGCGATGGCTTCGGCAAACAGACTGCTGCCCGCGCCGCTGATGACCGCCAACCGGCGCACCGGCTTTCCGTTGTCGGCAAACTTCACCTGTACTGCCGTGCCGGTGTCCGGCGCGTTGCACAGGGCAGCCAGCTTTTGCTGCGCCAGCGCAGCCAGCTCCGGTACGGTGATGGGGTCGATGTCCCCTACCCGGCCGCAGCCGTCTGCAAAGGCGGTGCGCTGCCGGATGCCAAAAATATCCGCCAGCACATCATTCACCCCGCCCTCGGCGGCATCCAGATTGGTGTGCATACAAATGGCGGAAATGCCCGCCTGCACCAGCTGATAAGGCACATCGGCGGGGCACAGCCGCTTGAGCGGGTCAAAGATGACCGGGTGATGCGCCACGATGACCGTGCACTGCTTTGCCGCAGCTTCCTCCACCACTTCCGGGGTGATATCCAGCGTCACCAGCACCCGGCGCACATTGCCGCCGCAGTCCACCAGCAGGCCTGGGTTATCCCAGTGCTCTGCCAGCTCCGGCGGGGCAAGCCGCTGCATTACTTCGTATACCTGCTGTACCGTGGTCATTTCAGTTTCCCTCTTTCAGAATGGCATCCATCTCTGCGGCAAGCGCACTGCCGTCCGGCACGCCCAGCCGCATCCGGGGCAGCTTTGCCCGCTGCCATGCGGCGTAGCCCGCGCCCTCCGGCCAGCGGGCGGTGTCCCCCAGCAGACATTGGGTAAAGGTAGGCTCTGTCACCTCGCCAGTGTACTCTGCCGCCATCACCGCATACCAGCGGCCTGCGGCCTGCACCGGGCGGTCGGCCACAAGGGCAAAGCCGTGCTGCCACAGCCAGCGGCGCAGCTCGCTGTGCCGGGTGGCGGGCACCATGACAAGGCGCGGCCCGCCCACAGCGGACACCCACGGCGCTTTTTCGATGATCTCCCATGTGGTCTGTGCCGACACGCCTGCCAGCACGATGCTGCCCACCTCCCCGGCAGACAACACAGAAAGACCGTCGCCGAGCCGAAGCTCAGCGCGGTCCAGACAACCTGCATTTTCCAGCGTCTGTTTTGCCTTGGCCAGCGGGCCGGGGCGCAGGTCTGCCCCGATGACCTTCGGGTACTTACCCGAAGCCGCCAGCACCGCCGTCAGCTTGCCGTGGTCGCAGCCGATGTCCGCCACCGGCTGTCCCGGGCGCACCAGCTCTGCCGCTGCGGTCAGACGCGCATCCAGTGTGGGCAGCACTCAGGCCTTCTTGGCTGCCAGATGGGTGTTCAGCTTCTCCAGCAGCTCGTCGCAGTTCACGCCGTGCACTTCGCAGGCTTCCTCGATGGTCTCGCCGCGGGAGGCCGGGCAGCCCAGGCAGTGCATCCCGATCTCCATAAAGTAGGGTGCGGTGGTCTGATCCATATCCAGAATGTCGCCGATGATGGTATCGCGGGTCACCTGCTTGGGTGCGGTGTGTGCCTCTTTTTTGAGCATATTGAAAATATCAAACATGATAGCTTTTCCTTTCTGTTTTGGTTGAGATACAGTATAACCTACTGTTCCTCTATACTATACCCCAAACCGGGGCAGTTTTGCAAGAGCCTTGGGGAAATCCGCTTAGCGTAAAACCCTCTCAGTCACGCCTGACGGCGTGCCTGATTCCCCCTTTTGTCGCTGCGCGACATCTTCCCCCGGCGCGGGGGAAGTCTTTCCTCTCAGGGGGAGCTTTTTGCCATCTTCCGGTCAGATCCAATGAAGCTCCCCCTTCGGGGGAGCTGGCGAACGGAGTGAGCCTGAGAGGGTTCGTTTCACTCCTCCGCCTGATAGTCCTTTTCCAGCGAGAAGCCGCGCCCGCTCACCTCGGTAACATGGCTCACGATCATAAAGCAGGTGGGGTCGATGGTGTGCGCCAGCTTTTCCAGCCTTGGCAGCTGCCGGTTGGAGACCACGCTCAGCAGCACCGACTCCGGCTCCCGCAGGTAGCCGCCCTCGCCGTGCAGGATGGTCACGCCGCGATCCAGCTGCGCAAAAATGGCAGCGCAGATCTCGTCGGACTTGGCGCTGATGATCTTGACCTCGGTGCGGGTGGTGCCCAGCATGAGCACCTTGTCCAGCACGGCGGTGTAGATAATTGCCATTACTACACCGTACAGGGACTGCCGCACCGGGCTGAAGGCAGCCTGCGCCGCCAGAATGATAAAATCGAAGGCCATCATGGTGCTGGAAACCGGCAGGTGGAACCACTTGTTCAGCACCAGCGGGGGGATATCCATGCCGCCGGTGGAAGCACCGGAGCGGATGGTGATGCCCAGCGAGATGCCGATGCCAAAGCCCGCAAAAACGGTGTTCAGCACCAGATCATCGGTCAGCACAAGGCTGCCCAGCAGCCGCTCCCACAGCGCCATAAAAAAGGGACTGAGCACCGTGCTTGCCATAGTGTTCAGGGCAAAGCGGCGTCCCAGCACCCACCAGCCCAGCAGCAGCATAGCCACGTTAATCACGAACAGCACCCCGGACACCGGCAGCCCGGTGACCTTGTTGAACGCCAGTGCGATACCGGTGGCACCGCCGGTGATGAGGCCGGAGGGCATCAGAAATAATACCACAGTCAGCGCATACATCGCATTGCCCACCACGATGGACAGTGCGTTGAATACCTGCTGTTGTTTGCGTGTTAATTGCGTCATCTGCATCTTCCTTTGTTTATAGTTGAAGTATCTTCTACTATGATAACGAAAATATCCGCATTTATCAAGCCTTCGGCGATAAATGCGGATATCGGGATCGATTTTTAAGGGGTCACAGGGCGGCTTCCGGCTGGGCTTCGTCCTCTTCCATCAGCCGCAGACCGGCGGTATCGGTCACCGGCAGCGAGAACACGATAGCACCCGCCTTGGGGTTTGCCCCCTCCATAATGGCCTTCATGATGGTGTTTTTCTGGCTGGTGCGGCTGACGATGAGCACCAGCTCCTTTTCGTTCACCAGTTCCACGCCCAGAAAGGCGGCTGCACCCTCCATGCCGGTGCCCTTTGCGTGGATCACCGTGCCGCCGCCTGCACCGGCGGTGCGGGCAGCATCCATAATGGAGCCGGTGTAGCCCTGATTTGCCACCACCAGCAGCAGTTCGTAGCGGGTATCCTTCAAGGTGCTCTCCTCCTTCCATGTAAGGGGCTGGTGCTCGGTAAGGAACATCAGCGCCCGTTTGCCGCCGATGCTGCTCAGCGGCACAATGAACGCAATGCCGGTGCCCGGCACATCGATCTGCATTTTGCGGCGCAGATCCTTCTGGATCTTCTGCCAGCTTTCTGCCGTTACCACGGCCAGCAGCACCGCCTTTTCGGTCTTTTCCAGCCCAAGGGTGGAAAGGGTCTCCTGCACCGCCGTGCCGGAACCAACGGTGCGCATACTTACCGTTACGCCGTGGCTTTTGTACAGCTGCAAAAAGCCATCGGTAGAGCGGCGGTCGGTGATGGTGATCATCAAAAACAAACTGCTCACGTTCTGCCTCCTTTACAGCTCGATAATGGCGTCATCCGGCAGTTCCGCAAACACGGTGGCAAGCACCGCAGCGGGCTGCGCCGTCCGTGCTTTGCGGGTGCGCAGCTGCGCCACCAGACCCATCATCTGCACGGTGATGAGCGGGGTCATGGCGACCATGGCCACCACGCCGAAAGCGTCGGTGACGATATTGCCGCCCACCGCCACGCAGGCACCCTGCGCCAGCGGCAGCAGGAAGGTTGCGGTCATGGGGCCGGAAGCCACGCCGCCCGCATCGAATGCGATGGCGGTAAACAGCTTGGGCACCACAAAAGAGATGCTGATGGCGAACACATAGCCCGGCACAAGGAACCACAGGATGGAGATGCCAGTCAGCACCCGCACCATGGCAAGACCCACCGAAATGGACACGCCTGCGGAAAGCGCCAGACCCATGGCCTGCGCCGAGATGGCACCGTCGGTCACCTCTTCCACCTGCTTGTTCAGCACATAGACCGCAGGCTCGGCCTTGACGATGAAGTAGCCGATAAGCATCCCGATGGGAATGATCACCCAGCGCATCCCGCCGCCTGTCAGCACCTGACCCAGATAGTTACCGGCGGGCATAAAGCCCACGTTTGCACCGGTCAGAAAGAGCACAAGGCCGATATAGGTATACACAAGTCCCACGCCGATGCGCCCCAGTGTGCGGCGGTCCAGCCGCAGGGCGATCAGCTGAAATGCTCCGAACATCAGCACGATGGGCAGCAGCGAGCGGGCGATCTCGGCCAGATAGGTGGGCAGACCCTCCCGGAACAGCTTCCACAGCTCCACCGAGTCTGCCACCTCCGGCAGAACGGGCGGGATGCAGGTGCTGTCCGCTGCGCGGAACGCGATGCCCAGCGTCAGCACCGCCAGAATGGGGCCGATGGAGCACATGGCCACCAGACCAAAGCTGTCGTCTGCCGCATGGCGGTCGCTTCGGATCGCAGAAACGCCCACGCCCAGTGCCATGATAAAGGGCACGGTCATGGGGCCGGTGGTCACGCCGCCGGAGTCAAACGCCACGGCAAGGAACTCCTTGGGCACAAAGGCCGCCAGCAGAAAGATGAGCCCATAGAACAGCACCAGCAGCTTTGGCAGCGCAACGCCGATAAGCATACGCAGGAAGGCAAAGACCAGAAACAGGCCCACGCCCGCCGCCACCGAAAGGATCAGCGTGCCGCTGGGGATGGAGGGCACCTGATCTGCCAGCACCTGTAAGTCCGGCTCGGAGATGGTGATCAGGAAGCCCAGCAAAAAGCCGAGCACGAGGATGAGGGGCAGCTTGCGGCTGCGGGTGATGACTGCACCCACCCGCTCGCCCATGGGGGTCATGCTCATCTCTGCACCCAGAGTAAAGAACATGATGCCCACCACGATCATGGCAGCGCCCAGCAAAAAGCACAGCAGGATGCTGGGCGATACCGGTGCTACCGTAAAGCAGAGCACCAGCACAATGGCCACAATGGGCAGCACCGCCTGCAGCGCCTCCAAAAGCTTTTCCCGCAGCTTGGGGAGCGATCGTCTGAGAATGATGTCCACCGCCTTTCGTCTGTATCCTGTTTGTACACTTTTGTACAAGATATATTTATAGTATACGGATTCAGGGGGATGCCGTCAATCCGCAGAAGGAAAAAATTTGAGCATATTCCATAAATTGTAAAAAATTATTGTTTGCCCAAAGCAAACCCTCTCAGGCGCTCCCGCGCCAGCTCCCCCGAAGGGGGAGCTTTTTTCCATCTACCGGTCAGCACAAATAAAGCTCCCCCTTCGGGGGAGCTGGCATCGCGCAGCGATG
>CAJMQZ010000094.1 GCA_905215595.1 uncultured bacterium | reverse complement strand
CATCCCCGATTTGAAACCGGGAGAAAAGGGACAACTTGTTGTCCCTTTTTTCTTTTTCAAAGCCCGGGTGTATCATAAAATCAAGAAAGGCTGGTGGCTAAGCTATGGAAAAACAGCAGCAATCTGTCCCCGCAGTGCGCGGGCAGGGCATACTGGAATGGTACGAAGCGCTCATCTCCGCAGCGCTGGTACTGGTGCTGATCTTTTCGTTTTTCTTCCGCATCATTCAGGTGGATGGGCGCTCCATGGTGCCCACCCTGACCCACGGCGATAAGCTTATCGTCTGGGCGGCAGGCTACACCCCGCAGCGGGGCGATGTGGTCATCGTGGACAGCTACACCGTCTACGGTAAACCGCTGGTCAAGCGGATCATCGCCAAGGGCGGCGACACCATCAGCATCGACTATGACGCCGGTACGGTCACGGTGAACGGCGAGCTTTTGCAGGAGGACTACATTGCAGCTCCCACCTATCTGGGCTACGATGTGCAGTTCCCGTTCACGGTGCCGGAGGGCACTCTGTTTGTGATGGGGGACAACCGCAATGAATCGCTGGACAGCCGCTCCTCTTATGTCGGCTGCATTGACGAGCGTGATATTCTGGGCAAGGTACTGCTGTGCTTTATGCCCTTTACAGATTTTGGGGTGGTAAAATGAACGAAATGGATACCCGCTTTGCAAACCAGTACAATATTCAGTGGTTCCCGGGCCACATGACCAAGACCCTGCGCATGATGGAGCAGGAGATCCAGCATGTGGACGCCAGCCTTGTGCTGCTGGACGCGCGCATCCCGCTTTCCAGCCTGAACCCGGAGATCGAGCGCATCACGGCCCGCAAGCCCAAGCTCTATGCGCTGAACAAGGCAGATCTGGCCGACCCGGCTGTTACCGAAGAGTGGATCCGCTACTTCCGCGCGGCAGACGCCGGCTGTGTGGCCATCAGTGCCAAGCAGAAGGGCGGCACCACCGCCGTGAAGAACGCCATCGAAAAGGAACTGTCCGGCCTGCTGGAACGCCGTCAGAACCGCGGCATGAGCGGTGCCAAGACTCAGGTGATGCTCTGCGGCATCCCCAACGTGGGCAAGTCCACTTTCATCAACACCTTCGCCGGTTCGGCCCGCGCCAAGGCTGCCGACCGCCCCGGCGTGACCAAGGGCAAGCAGTGGGTCAGCACCGAAAAGTTTGACCTGCTGGATATGCCCGGCGTGCTGTGGAAAAAGTTCGACTCCAAGACCATTGCCTCTAATCTGGCCTTCATCGGCTCCATCAAGGACGATATTCTGGATGTGGAAGAGCTGGCCATGAACCTGCTGGACGAGGTGCGCCGCAACTACCCCGACCTTGTGGCCCAGCGCTACAAGCTGGATGCCGAAACGCTGGCCCTGCCGCCCTACGAGCTGATGGAAGCCATCGGCCGCAAGCGCGGTCTGCTGGTGCGCGGCGGCGAGGTGAACACCGAGCGCTGCGCCATCATGCTGGTGGACGAATTCCGTGCCTGCAAGTGGGGCCGCATCTCGCTGGAGCGCCCGCCGCAGCGGGATGATCTGGTCGATTTTGCCGAGGAGGATGAGGAATGAAACGCCGCTCGGACGAGGAGATCTCGGCTCCGCTGTACGAATACGACGCCGCTGTACGGGCGCAGTACGGCTGTTTTGCCGGGGTGGACGAAGCAGGCCGCGGCCCGCTGTGCGGCCCGGTCTGCGTAGCGGCCTGCATCCTGGACCCGGAGAACCCGGTGCACGGTATCAACGACTCCAAAAAGCTCACCGAGAAAAAGCGGGATGCCCTGTTCGATGAGATCAAGGAAAAAGCTCTGGCCTACCGGATCGTGTTCGTGGGGCCGGACATCATCGACCGGGACAACATCCTCAACGCCACCATGGGCGGCATGAAGCAGGCCGTGGAAGAGCTGGACATCGTGCCCAACCTTGTGCTGGTGGACGGTAACCGTGTCCCGGCGGGCCTGCAGATCCCAGCCCAGCCGGTGGTCAAGGGAGATGCCACCAGTGCCAGCATCGGTGCAGCGTCCATTCTGGCCAAGGTCAGCCGGGATCGCTATATGCTGGAGCTGGACAAGCAGTACCCGCAGTATCAGCTGGCAAAGCACAAGGGGTACCCTACAAAACTGCACTATGAGCTGATCGCACAGTACGGCATCCAGCCGTTCTACCGCCGCAGCTTCCTCAAAAAGCAGGGCTACTGGCCGGAGAACGGAAAGTGAACCGCGCCGAGACAGGGCGCAGGGGAGAAGCTGCTGCGGCCCGCTGGTATCAGAAGCAGGGCTGCAGGCTGCTGGCACACAACTTCCACACCCGGATGGGTGAGCTGGATGTTGTGGTGCAGGAGCCGGATGGGACCATTGTCATCTGTGAGGTCAAGACCCGTGCGGAAGGCTCTCTGGCCAGCCCGGCAGAAGCGGTGGACCGGCCCAAACAGCGCCGCCTGATCCGTGCAGCACAGTGTTATCTGCAGCAGAATGGCCTGAGCGATGCACCGGTGCGATTTGACGTGGCAGAAGTGTTCCCTCTTGACAGCGGGCGCTGGATGGTACATATTATAAGGGGCGCTTTTCTCACGTAAAGCAACGGCCCCGGTGGGAAAATGTACGGGCAGAGGGCTTCTCTGCCACAGCAGAAGAGCGTGCTTTGCACGTTCTACGGCGAAAAAGGAGCGACAACAATGCAGTTTTTTAGTACCAGAGACCAAAACCGCAAAGTGACTTCCTCGGAAGCAATCGCACAGGGCCTGTCCAACGAGGGCGGTCTGTTTGTACCGGAAAGCTTTCCGCAGGTGGATGTGAAGGCACTGTGCGAGCTGGACTACCCGGCCATGGCAGCTGCCGTCATCAAAGAATATCTGACCGACTACTCGCAGGATTTCCTGACTGAAGCTGCCCACAAGACCTACGGAGAGGCCTTTGGCGGCAAGGCAGGCTATCTTGCCCCGGTGGAAGGGGACACCTATGCCTTAGAGCTGTGGCATGGCCCTACCTGTGCATTCAAGGATTATGCTCTGCAGCTGATGCCGAAGCTTCTGGTGGAAGCCAAAAAGAATCTGGGCCGCACGGAAAAGACCCTGATCCTTGTGGCGACCAGCGGCGATACCGGAAAGGCAGCTCTGGACGGCTACCATGATATCCCGGGCGTGGAGATCGCAGTGTTCTATCCCACGGGCGGCACCAGCGAGATCCAGCGCCTGCAGATGGCAACGCAGGAGGGCGCCAACGTGGCAGTGTACGCTGTGCGCGGCAACTTTGATGATGCACAGACCGGTGTGAAGAAGGTCTTTGGTGACACTGCCATTGCAGCAGAGCTTGCCAAGCGGAACATCCGCCTGTCCAGCGCCAACTCCATCAACTGGGGCCGTCTGGTGCCGCAGATCGTCTATTACTTTGCCGCCTATGCCCAGCTGCTCAAGGCGGGCAGGATCACCTTCGGCGATGAAGTGGACTTCTGCGTACCCACCGGTAACTTCGGCGACATTCTGGCAGGCTACTATGCAAAGCGCATGGGCCTGCCCGTGGGCAAGCTGGTCTGCGCTTCCAACGAGAACAACGTGCTGACCGATTTCCTCACCACCGGCACCTACACCGCAAAGCGGGAGTTCTTCAAGACCACCTCGCCCAGCATGGACATTCTGGTGTCCTCCAATCTGGAGCGCCTGCTGTACCATGTGACCGGCAGCGATGCCGAGGTGGCGGGCTTTATGCAGCAGCTGACTGCCACCGGCAGCTACACCGTCCGTCCCGAGACGCTGGCAGCTATTCAGGAGACCTTCTCCTGCGGCTGGAGCAGCGAGACCGAGGTGGCAGGGGAGATCCGTTCCCGCTACGAAAAGGACGGCTACCTGTGCGATACCCACACCGCCGTGGCCTTCCATGTGGCTGCACAGAAAAAGCGGCAGGGCGTGCCCATGGTGGTGCTTTCCACCGCATCGCCCTTCAAGTTCCCCCGCAGTGTGCTGAGCGCACTGGGCAAAACCGCCCCGGAAAACGATTTTGAAGCCATGCAGCAGCTGGAGGCTGCCACCGGCCACGCCGCACCGGCAAGCCTTGCCGCTCTGCGCAGCAAGCCGGAGCGCTTTGATACCGTTATTGCTCCGGCACAGATCGCCGAGGTGGCGCTGGGCTATCAGGCATAAGCTTCTGCGGACAGACAGAACAGGAGTAAACAGACTATGGCACTTTTTGTGCTTGGCGACCCCCATCTTTCTCTGGGCGCATCCAAGCCGATGGATATCTTCCCCGGCTGGAACGATTATGTGGACAGGCTGGAGAAAAACTGGCGCAAGCTCATCACCCCGCAGGACACCATCGTGCTGGCGGGGGATATCAGCTGGGCCATGCGCCTGACCGATACCCGCAAGGATTTCGCCTTTTTACAGCAGCTGCCCGGGCAGAAGATCATCATGAAGGGCAACCACGATTACTGGTGGTCCACCGCCAACAAGATGAATGCCTACCTCAAGGCCGAGGGCTTCGATACCCTGCACATCCTGCATAACAATTCTTACAGCGTGGAGGGGTACGCCATCTGCGGCACCCGCGGCTGGCTGTTCGATGTGGGCGAGCCCCACGATGAAAAGGTGATGAACCGGGAGATCGGCCGCCTGCGCATGAGTTTGCAGGCTGCGGAGCCCGGGCTGGAAAAGCTGGTGTTCCTGCACTATCCGCCGGTCTACACCGGAACCAGCGCCCCGGAGATCGTGGCCACCCTGAAGGAGTACGGCGTCAAGACCTGCTTCTATGGTCATCTGCATGGCAACGCCATCCGGTTTGCCGTGCAGGGCGAGGTGGACGGCATCCGGTACAAGCTGGTAAGTGCCGACGGCCTGCGTTTCTGCCCCTACCGCATCAATTAACGGCGGCATAAAAGGGCAAAAACGACAAAATTTAAAAATTTGGTATGGCAATTGTGTCCAGAGCGTGCTATAATAAGTTTTGACGCGATTGTTGCACCCAATTGAGCGCGCGCGTCCCCGCATTCCGTGTGCATACAGCAAGGACGTGGTGCGCGGTTGCTCAGGGCAAAAACTTCCTGCCCGGAGCAATAGAATATTTGAGTGGAGGATAAACAAATGAATCTCATCAAGTGTGAAAAGCTCGAGAAGAGCATGGCAGAACTGCAGTTCTCCATCGACGCAGAGGCCTTCAAGAAGGCTGTTGCCGATGTTTTCAAGAAGGAAAGCAAGAAGTATGCTGTGCCCGGCTTCCGCAAGGGCAAGGCTCCCCGTTCTCTGATCGAGAAGATGTACGGTGCCGATGTCTTTACCTACGATGCCATCAACGAGCTGTTCCCCGAGGCTTTCGAGGCTGCTGTTAAGGAAGCAAACGTGGAGCCGGTCGGCCGTCCGGAAGTCAGCGTTGACGCCGCAAACGAGACCGAGGGTGTCACCCTGACCGTCAAGGTCGCTGTCAAGCCCGAGATCAAGGTCGGCAACTACAACGGTCTGACCGTGGAAAAGACGGTCCATACTGTCACCGACGAGGCTGTGGACGCTGAGCTGAAGCGTGTGCAGGAGCGCAACGCCCGTGAGCTGACCCGTGAGGGCGCTGCTCAGAACGGCGATATCGTGGATATCGACTTCGAGGGCTTTGTGGACGGCGTTGCATTCGAGGGCGGCAAGGCTGAGCACTACAGCCTGACCCTGGGCAGCGGCAGCTTCATCCCCGGCTTCGAGGATCAGATCGTGGGCCACTCCGCTGGCGAAGAGTTCGATGTGAACGTCACCTTCCCCACCGAGTACCAGGCTGCTGAGCTGGCCGGCAAGGCAGCTGTCTTTAAGATCAAGCTGCACGAGGTCAAGTACAAGGAGCTGCCCGCTCTGGATGACGAGCTGGCAAAGGACTGCTCCGAGTACGACACTCTGGACGAGTTCAAGGCTTCCATCCGCAAGAACAATCAGGAGCAGCTGGACAAGCAGGACGATCTGGCTGTTGAGAACGCTCTGGTGGATCAGGTCATCGAGAGCATGGAGGGTGAGATCCCCCAGGCAATGTATGATGCCCGCATGGACGAGATGGTCAACGACTTTGCATTCCGCGTGGAGCAGCAGGGCCTGCGCCTCGAGGACTACCTGAAGTATATGGGCCAGACTATGGAGCAGTTCCGCGCTTCCTTCATGCCGCAGGCTGAGAAGCAGGTCAAGATCCGTCTGGCTCTGGAGGCTGTTGCCGCTGCTGAGAACATCGTCGCTTCCGATGAGGACGTCGATGCTGAGATCAAGCGCATTGCCGACCAGTACAAGATGGAAGAGAAGCAGGTGCGTGATGTGGTGAACATGGACGACCTGAAGAACGACCTGGCCGTGACCAAGGCAATCGACTTCATCAAGAGCCACGCCAACATCGTGGAGAAGGCTGCTGAGGCCGAGAAGGCTGCCGACGCTGAGTAATTGGCGTCCACAGCTGTAAGGTGCACGGACTGCCGTGCATCTACAAATCAAAGGTTGTAAAAATTGACCGATACGGCTGAACTTTACAGGGGACCCGTATCGGTCAATTTTGCAAATACTATATTCCGTTTTTTTGGGAGGCGAACTTTATGAGTTTTGTTCCTTATGTCGTGGAACAGTCGGCACATGGCGAGCGTTCTTACGATATTTTTTCCCGTCTGCTGAATGACCGCATCATTGTTCTGAGCGAGGACGTCAACGACACCTCTGCCAGCCTGGTCGTGGCCCAGCTGCTGTATCTGGAAGGGCAGGACCCGGACAAGGACATCAGCCTGTATATCAACAGCCCCGGCGGCTCCATCAGCGCCGGCATGGCCATCCACGACACCATGCAGTATATCAAGTGCGATGTTTCCACCATCTGCATGGGCATGGCGGCCTCTATGGGCGCATTTCTGCTGGCAAGCGGCACCAAGGGCAAGCGCTTTGCCCTGCCCAACGCCGAGATCATGATCCACCAGCCGCTGATTGGCGGTCAGGGCGGCGGCCTTTCCGGTCAGACCACGGATATCAAGATCCATGCCGAGCACATGGTCTATATCCGCGATAAGATGAACCGGATGCTCAGCGAGTACACCGGCCAGCCGCTGGAAAAGATCCAGCAGGACACCGAGCGCGACAACTACCTTACCGCGCAGCAGGCAAAGGAATACGGCCTGATCGATGAGGTCATTGCCCACCGGTAAACCGCTATAATCTATCCAGGATAAGGAAAAACAGCTATGGCAAATAACAATTCCGGCAAAAACGAAAAAGATCTGGTTTGCAGCTTTTGCGGCAAGCATCAGGACGAAGTGGAGCGCATGATCATCGGCCCCGGGGTCAATATCTGCAGCGAGTGCATCGGCCTGTGCCACGATCTGCTCTCTGACAAGCCGGATCAGCCCAAAAGCGCCCGTCCGGCTCGCGGCAGCGCAAGCCGCGCCCATGTCCAGCCCGCTGCCGCAGATCTGGATATCAACATCATGACCCCGGCCGAGATCAAGGAAGGTCTGGATCAGTATGTCATCGGTCAGGACGAGGCAAAGCGTGTGCTGTCCGTTTCGGTCTACAACCACTATAAGCGTATCCTCAGCGGCAAGGGCGGCGACGTGGAGCTGCAAAAGTCCAACGTGCTGCTGCTGGGTCCCTCCGGCGTGGGCAAGACCCTGCTGGCGCAGACACTGGCCAAGATGCTGGGCGTGCCCTTCGCCATTGCGGATGCCACCACCCTTACCGAGGCCGGTTATGTGGGCGAGGACGTGGAAAACATTCTGCTCAAGCTGATCCAGGCGGCAGATTTTGATGTGCAGAAGGCACAGATCGGCATCATCTACATTGATGAGATCGACAAGATCACCCGCAAGAGCGAAAACCCCTCCATCACCCGCGATGTGGGCGGCGAGGGCGTACAGCAGGCACTGCTGAAGATCTTGGAGGGTACTGTCAGCAACGTGCCGCCGCAGGGCGGCCGCAAGCACCCGCAGCAGGAGTTCATCCAGATCGACACCACCA
>CAJMQZ010000093.1 GCA_905215595.1 uncultured bacterium | reverse complement strand
CGCCGACTGGCGCAGCGCTAGCTTTTTTGTGCTTCGACTTCTTCTTTAGGATTGTTAAGGGCGTGCAGCCCTTGACGACGGGTTGCGGCACCCAGCATCCGCTTCGTGCCTTGGGCGGCACTCGCGTCTTGCTGGCCGCTGCCCCAACAACTCCTCCCTGTTTCCGCCGCTGGCGGCGGTCGCAGTTGTTGCGTTGCGGGGTGGGTGGAGTCCAGAGGTAGGGAGGGGGGAGTCGGAACACCCCTCCCTGCCTCTGGCCCAGCGGAGCGTCCCTGCCCGCTTGCGGCAAGCAGAAACTGCCCCCGCGGAGCGCGGAATTTTCCGGTTCTTTTTTGGTGTCAAAAGAGAGCATCCCCCGGTAGGCAGAAACTTTCCCCCCGGAGGGCGTTTTCAATCGTTCTCCACCCCGGGGCACCCGGCGGCCCGCCATGCGGCGCACAGCACCTCTTTTTCCGGCTTGGAGAGCTTTTTCAGGGCGGCTTCCCGGCGCAAAGCGGTGCGCTTGTCCGCGCAGCGCTCTAGATAGGCAAAGCCCACCGCGCCGTGGGCGCGGGTGTAGCGGGCACCTTTGCCGCTCTGGTGCGCTTTCAGCCGGGCGGCGGGGTGGTTCGTCCAACCGGTGTACAGCTGCCCGCCGGTGCAGCGCACCATGTAGACGTAGGCGGCGTCAGGCAAGGCGTCCATTGTTTTTCAGCACCTGACGGCAGGCCGCAAGGGCGGTCTCCTTGTCCTTGGCGGTGATGAGGAAGCGGCTGGCGTGGCAGAAGCTGATGCCCGGGATGCCGCTCTTCTGCTCGATGACCTCCTGCGGCTGCCCCGCCCAAGACTGGGGGAAGGGCAGCTTGGACTTTTTGGTCTTGTGGTCGGTGACGCACTGAGCGCTCCACCCGCCGCGCTGGCTGGGATACACCACAAACAGGGCATCGGTCTTGTACAGGCCGTTTTTCCACGGCAGATAGCAGGGCAGCACCACGATGCCGTCGCGGGAGCTGCGGTAGGCCTGCTGTACTTTTTCGTCCGCGCGGTTCACGGCGTTGGCGCTGTCGATCTGGTTCTCCAGGATCTGCTTTGCCACAGCCACCGCCTTGAAAAAGCAGCTGTCCTGATCCTCCTTGGAGTCCCACACCGGGTTAAAAAAGCCGATGGCATCGCACAGGCTGTTCTGCTCGCCGGTGTTGTCGTTCAGGTCCAGCGGCTGGATGAAGTTTTCGTCAATGAGCCGCGCCTGCCGCTCGCCCACAAGGCCGGGGCCCAGCACCCGCCACAGCAGACCAAAGGCTGCGTAGGGCACGCCGTTTGCGCGGTACTCCCGGGGCTCCTGATGGTGGTCGAACATCCCAAAGCCGATATCGTACACGATGCCGTCAAAATCGTCAGGCACGGTAAAGCCGCGGGTGATCTTGATATCCGGGCGCAAAATTTGCAATAGCGCCGTAGCAAACACGTCATCGGCATGGAACTTGCCGGCGTGGGTAAAACCGTTTGCGGGAATTTTCATGGAATTGATACCTCTTCTTTATTTTCAGATATACCTTCGTTTTGTCTGGTATCAGTATAGCACAATCCCGCCCGTGGGACAACAAAAAGGAGCTGCCGCTTGGGTGCGGCAGCTCCAGATTGGTTCTATTTACAGCGCCGAGTAGCCGAAGCTGTTCACCAGCGCGTCGATGTGCTGCCCGGCCTTGCACAGGGGGCAGTCGCGGGAGTCGAAGCTGGCGTAATCCGGCAGACTGGTGGGGTCGAAGATGGAGGTGACCGGGTAGCCCAGACACTCGTGGGTGGTGGCAAAAATAGCCGAAAGCCCTGCCACGATGCCGCCGTAGTAGTTTACGGCCTCCACGGCTGCCTGAATGGTGTAGCCGGTGGTGACGGATGCGGCCAGAATGAGCACATTCTTGCCCTTGACCATGGGAGCAAGATTATCCCGCAGAATGATCTGGCTGCCGGAGGTGTATTCCGGGGTGACGATGTAGATGGTCTCGTGAGCGTTCATATTGGTAAAGCCGTCCTTGGTCAGCTCGTTGGCAAGGCAGGTGCCAATGACCTGTGTGCCGTCCAGACAGAGCACGGTATCCACGATGGTGCTGTGCTGGTAAGCGCTGACCAGCTCCTTTGCCACGGCCTTGGCCTCGGAAAGGCGGGTCTTTTGGGTGGTCACGTCGATGTAATAGTTGATGTGGCTGTGGCTGGTGGCAAAATGTCCCTTGGCCACCCGCAGGAACAGTTCGCTTTTGCTGGTGGGAAGCTTGACCATGTTGATCATTGTACAGCACTCCTTTTTTCACCGGGCGCAGCTGCGCCGCAAAATACAAAACAGCGCGGCAACGCATTTTGGCTGCTGCGCTTATTTTCTTTCTCTGCTTCTTTATTGTACTGAAAAATGCCGCTGTGCACAAGACACAAACCTGACGAAAAACCTTGCTTTTTTACAGACATATCGCCGAAAACTTGGATGCAAAGGCCGCTGCCGCCCGGAAAAGCGCACTGCAAAGGGGGCGCAGCGGCAAGACCGGTACGGCGGCAGGGGTGGAACACGCTTTTTTGCGCAGCACGGAAAATTTTGCAAAAAGGGGCTGGTATTTTTGCGGGTTTTGAGTATAATAAAGGAGAGATAGTTCAAATTTGAAGTAAAAGGAGAATCACTTCCATGGCACAGGCAAAACAGGATATGGGCTCCGGCAGCGTAAAAAAGCTGATGCTGCAGCTCATGATCCCGGCGGTCGTTGCACAGGTGGTCAACCTGCTGTATAACATCGTGGACCGCATTTACATCGGACATATTGCCGGCATCGGCGCGGCAGCGCTGACCGGCGTGGGACTGTTCACACCCATCCTTATGCTGCTGAACGCATTCGCCATGCTGGTGGGCGCGGGCGGCGCACCCCGCACCGCCATTGCGCTGGGGCAGGGCGACAAGGAGCAGGCGGAGAAGATCATCTCCAACAGCTTTACCATGCTGCTGCTCTTCTCGGTGGTGCTGACCGTGGTGTTCTACGCCGGAGCACCCACCCTGCTGCGGCTCTTTGGCGCCAGTGACGCCACCCTGCCCTATGCGCTGGCGTACAGCCGCATCTACATTCTTGGCTCGGTGTTCGTGCTGCTGGTGCTGGGCATGAACCCTTTTATCACCACGCAGGGCTTTGCCAAGACCAGTATGCTTACTACCGTCATCGGTGCGGTCATCAACATCATTCTGGATCCCATCCTGATCTTCGGGCTGGGTCTGGGCGTGCGGGGCGCTGCCATTGCTACCGTGCTCAGTCAGGCCGTGGGCGCGGTGTGGATCCTGCACTTCCTCACCGGCAAAAAGACCATCCTGCGCCTGCGCAAGGACTATATGCGCCCGGAAAAGAAGGTCATTCTGCCGGTGATGGCGCTGGGCATCTCCACCTTTGTGATGATGTCCACTGAGAGTTTGCTGTCCATCAGCTTCAGCTCCAGTCTGGCACGGTACGGCGGCGACGTGGCTGTGGGTGCCATGACCGTTATCACCAGCGCTTCCCAGCTGTGCACCCTGCCCATTCAGGGCATCTGTCAGGGCGGTCAGCCGGTAATGAGCTTCAATTTCGGCGCGGGCAAAAAGTCCCGCGTCAAGGAGGCGTTCCGCTTCCAGCTGCTGCTGTGCAGCTGCTACACCTGCCTGTTCTGGCTGCTCATGATGCTGGTGCCGGGGGCTGTGGCGGGCATCTTTACCTCGGATACGGCGCTGATCGACTACACCACATGGTCCATGCGCATCTACATGGCAGGTATCTTTGCCATGGGCTTCCAGATCGCCTGCCAGCAGAGCTTTATGGCGCTGGGACAGGCCAAGGTCAGCCTGCTGCTGGCCTGTCTGCGCAAGATCATTTTGCTGATCCCGCTCATCTTCATCCTGCCGCACCTGCTGCCGGACCCGGTGTTCGGCGTCTTTCTGGCAGAGCCGGTCAGCGATATTCTGGCCGCCACCATCACCACCATCACCTTCTTCTCCCGCTTCAACGGTATTCTGGAGCGTGGCGCTGCAAAGGTGTAACGCATACGATTGGAATGCGCTCCGCTGTGCTCTGCGCATAATCAGCGGAAAAACTATTTTTAATAGAACAATGCCGGAGCGTCTGCGGACGCTCCGGCATTGTATTTTCACGGGAGGGGCGAATCCTCTCAGTCACGCCTGACGGCGTGCCAGCTCCCCCGAAGGGGGAGCTTTTGGCATGGTGGGAAGGTTTCTTATTGCACTTGACACTTTAGCGCTAAGGGCAACGGCGTGCGCCCTCTCAGTCAAAGCCTACGGCTTTGCCAGATTCCCCCTTTTGTCGCTGCGCGACATCTTCCCCCGGAGCGGGGGAAGTCTTTCCTCAAAGGGAGAGCCAAGAGCACTGCCAGAAGCTTTCTCATTACACTTAAAACTTCAGCAACAAGCCTTAGACCTTGGCTCCCCCTTCGGGGGAGCTAGCGCGGGAGCGCCTGAGAGGGTTATTAAACGGCCTCCGGCTCGCCAAGAGCCAGCACCTGCGTCAGCTCAGCCTGCACCTTGGCGTTGGTAGCATCGGTGACGGCCAGCACATCGGAATAGAACTTTTCCATCTCGTCACGGGTGGAGAAGGTGGCTACATACATCTGGTTGCCCATGGCACCGGACAGCGCCTCGGGGATGCGGTCCACCATGCGCATGTTGTCCTGATACTTCTGCATCAGCTGCTCGTGACTGTAAACGAAGCTCTTGCCGTCCCGGCGGCCGGCAAAGGCGCAGTAGTAGTGCTCACCCACCGGCATATCGGTGCCGCCGAAAGCGATCATGTCCGCCCAGATCTTGTACACGTTGGTGGAGCGGGCAAAGTCGATCATGTCCGGGGTAAAGCCGCCGCAGGGGCGCATATTGACCTCCAAAGCCACGATCTGACCCTTTTTGCCCATGCTGGCCTGATTCTCGGTCATGCGGAAGAACTCGAAGTGGACAAAGCGGCTCTTCACCCCAAAGCTCTTGACGGCGGCACGGCCCGCAGCGCGGGTGTCCTCCGGCAGATCCTTGATGATGTAGTAGATGGAGTTATCGTCGTTGTTCACGATGTCCATGATGGACACCGGGCTCACGTTGCCCGCCTCAAAGATGGGGTTGCCGTGGGCATCGATGATGGCATCATAGCTGTTCACCTCGGCGCGGACGAACTCCTCCATGATGTAGGCCACATCCGGGTGCTCTTTTTCCTTGTAGGCCAGAAATGCCTCCAGCTCCTTGTCGCTGGAAAGGCGGTGGGTATCCGAAGCGCCCACGCCGTTGTCCGGCTTGACCACCACCGGGTAGCCCACCTGTGCCACAAAGGCCTTGCAGCCTGCAAGGTCATCCACCATGTGGTAGCGGGCGGTGGCGATACCGGCCTTCTGATAGTACTCCTTCATCTTGCTCTTGTACTTGATGCGGGGCATATCAGAGGTCTGGAAGCCGCTGGTAATGTGGAAATCGGTGCGCAGAGCGGCATCCCGTTCCAGCCAGTATTCATTGTTGGACTCCAGCCAGTCGATGCGGCCATACTTGAAGGCAAAAAAGGCCACGGCGCGGTAGACCTCGTCGTAGTTTTCCAGACTGCCCACCTTGTAGTACTCGTTCAGGCTGTCCTTCAGCTCCGGCTTCAGCTCATCGTAGGGCTGGTCGCCGATGCCCAGCACGTTCAGGCCGTTGTTCTTCAGCTCCCGGCAGAACTGCCAGTAGTTCGTGGGGAAGTTGGGGGAGATAAAAATAAAGTTCTGCATAGTGTTTGTTGATTCCTCTTTCCGTTACCTCTATTGCAATGCCCCTGCGGGGCGGGACAGACTTTAATATGGGAAACAACGGCGCGTCCATGGACGCGCCGTTGTTTCGTTTTCACGGGATGGGTCACTGCTGGCCCAGAACGTAGGGCATATAGTAGGCCACCTGCTTATACCACCAGTTCCAGTCGTGGTTGACATCGTGACCCCACAGGTCTACCCAGATGGGGATATGCTTTGCCTCAAAAATGCGCTTGAGCATCCATGTGGTGTCCGGCTGCTCCCAGTCGCCCTGACCGCAGCAGATGACAGCTTTCTGGCTGCGGAACAGCTGCATATAGGGGTGATCCTCCGGGAAGTTCTTCATGTAGTCCACGGGGGAGTTCATGTACACCAGCTCGTCCATGTAGTTGCCGAAGCCGTAGTGGGCGGTGTAGATGCCGCTGAGTGCCAGACAGCCGCAGAAGATATCCGGGCGGCGCAGGTACAGGTTTACCGCGTGGGTAGCACCCAGACTGCACCCGAAGGCGATGATGCCGGGCAGGTCGCTCCAGCCGTTGCGCTGCTGCGCCAGATGCTGAAGCATCGGAGCGGCCTCGCGGGTGATGTAGCGCAGCCACTGCTCATAGCGGCGGATGCGCCAGTAGGGGTTGCCCTGTGCGTCCGACCATGTTTCCTGATCCATGGTGTCGATGGAAAGCACCATGATCTGCCCGGACTCGATCCATGGGGCAAGGGTGTCGGTCATGTGGAAGTTTTCAAAATCGAAGAATCTGCCGTCCTGACAGGGAATATACAGCATCGGGCGGCCAGCGTGGCCGTAAAGCTTGCACTCCATATCCCGTCCCAGTTCCGGGCTGTACTCCTTGAAATACTGCATCTCCATGGTGTTTCCTCCTTTGATGTTGTTACGCTATGGTGTCGGGGGAACCCCTTCAGTCTGCTCACTGCGTTCGCAGCCAGCTCCCCCAAGGGGGCGCCTTTTATGCCCCTTTTACAGCTGGCAATTACGCCCTTCTTTTATTCCTCCACCTCATACAGCAGGGTGTGGAACACGAAAGGCAGCTGCTTTTCCCAGCTGGCCTCGCAGTGGGTGCCGCCGGGCACGATACGGCTGGTTAGGTGGATGCCCCGGGTCATCAGCTTGCCGCTCAAGTTGGAGAATTCCCGGCGGATGCCCTCGTGGTTGCCCATCTCCCGGGAGCCGTAGTCCATGTACAGCACTGTGCCGGGGGCAAGTTTTGCGCGCCCCACAAGGCCGGAAAGCTTATCCGGTGCCACCCAGATAGAGGGCGACAGCGCCGCTGCGCGGCTGTAGGTATCGTTATATTGCAGCAGGGCGTACAGGCTCATCAGCCCGCCCATGCTGCTGCCGCCGATAAAGGTATGCGCCCTGTCCGGCAGGGTGCGGAAATTCTGGTCGATCAGGGGCTTGAACCGGTGGATGAACCAGCTCATGGTGGCCTGTCCCTTGCCGTCAAAGTGGCCGTAGGTGGCATCATCGAAGCGGTAGGGGGAATACTCCACCAGACGCTCGTTGTTCGCCCCGGCGTTGCACTCGATGGCCGCCACGATCAGCGGGGTGTCGGTATAGTCCAGATAATCTGCCACGCCCCAGCTTTTGCCGTAGGTGGCATCCTCGTTGAAAAACACGTTCTGCCCATCGAACATATACAGCACGGGGAACCGGCGCTCCGGCTGTGCCTCGTACATGGTGGGCAGGTAGACATACGCCCGGCGCTGCTCGGTGCCGTTGACCGCCGGGTAACTCATGCTCCATTTTTTGATCATGGTGCTTCTTTCCTCTCAAATCTTCCTGCAAGGGGCACAGGCGGCAAGCCCACGCCCTTTATAGGTAGTGTAGCACCATGCGGCGGGAATTGCAATGATTATAGAGCAAAGGGACTGCTGCCCCAAATGGTATGCAGCAGTCCCTTTAAAAACCGCAGGGTGACAGGCGGCTCAATATTTCTTTTCCACAGGCACGATCCAGCCCTTGGTATCGGGCAGCTTGCCCCACTGCATACCGGTCATGGTGTCGTACAGCTTCTGAGTGACAGGGCCGATCTTGCCGTCGCCGATAAAGGCGTGCTCGCCCTTCCAGACCAGCTCCTTGACAGGGGAGACGACAGCGGCAGTACCGGTGCCGAACACCTCTTCCAGCTTTCCTTCGCGGGCAGCAGCCATGATGTCGGCAATGGCGATCTTGCCCTCGACGACCT
>CAJMQZ010000092.1 GCA_905215595.1 uncultured bacterium | reverse complement strand
TGCCCGGCGAGACCCGCTCCTGCCGCGTCACCGTGCCCGACCAGCAGCTGAGCCTTGCCATTGGCAACAAGGGTCAGAACGCCCGCCTGTGCGCCCGCCTGACCGGCTACAACATTGATATCCGTCCCGAGAGCGGCTACTACGGCGAGGACGAGGAGCCCAAGAAGGACGCAGCAGACGCTGAATAAGCCCGGCACCATCTGCCGAAGGAGGGAAACCGGATGGCACAAAAAAAGATCCCTGCCCGCCAGTGCATCGGCTGCATGACCAGCCGCCCCAAAAAGGAGCTGGTGCGCGTGGTGCGCGCACCCAGCGGGGAGATCAGCATCGATCTGGTAGGCAAAAAGCCGGGACGCGGCGCATATCTCTGCCCGGACCCGGACTGCCTGACCAAGGCAAAGAAGAAAAAGGCGCTGGAACGCTGCTTTGAGCAGCCGGTTCCCGCCGAGGTATACGACGCGCTGGCTGTACAGCTGGCCGCAGCCGCAAAGGAGGCAGCAGCCGATGGCAAAAAAGAATAACGCCCCCGCAAAACCAAAGCTGCCCCCGGAGGAGGCGCTGTATCAGGCCGTGAGCCTGTGCCGCAAGGCCGGTGCGCTGACTATGGGCTTTGACGCCGTGGAGGAGGCCTGCGTAAAAAGCAAGGCATGGCTGGTGATGACAGCATCGGACATCAGCCCCAAGACTTTGCAGCGTTTGAACTACGCCGTGGGGGACTTGGTGGACGTGTTCACCATGCCGCTGACGCAGGATAAGCTGGCCGATATCAGCCACAAGCCCGTGGCTGTTTACGCGGTGACCGACCGCAACCTCGCAAAGCTCTGCTTCGACCGCCTGTCGGACTGCGGAGCAATCAAAAATGAGGAGGATATGAGCGAATGACCGTAAAATATAAAGTGAGTGACTTTGCAAAGGATCTGAACCTTTCCGCAAAGAAGGTGCTGGACGAACTGGCCGCTATGGGCAGCACCGGCAAGAAGAACAGCTCCACTCTGGAGGAGAACGAGCTGAACTACCTGCTGGAAAAGTTCAGCAAGGATAACAGCGTGGCAAATCTGGACGAATTCCTGAACAGCGCCAAGGCCGCAAAGGAAGAGCCGAAGCCCACTGAGAAGAAGGCCGAGAAGAAGGCCGAGAAAAAGCCCGAAGCTCCCAAGGCGGAAAAGAAGCCGGAGCAGCCTGCCGCCAAAAAGGCAGAGCCTGCCCAGCAGGATAAGAACGGCAATAAGCATAACGAAAAGAAGAACGAGCAGCACAAGAAGCGCGAGGAAAAGACCGTTTCTCTCAGTGAGCTGGCTCGTGAGACCGGTGCCAAGGCATCCGCTGCTCCGGCACAGGCTGTGTCCGTGCGCCGCGAGGACAATCAGGTCACCGTGGATACCCGCACTGTGGATATGAACGTGGACCGCTTCGATGCCCGTTACGATGATCTGGCTTCCACCAAGAACACCGAGAACCGCCGCAAGCCCACCCCGCAGGGCAACAAGCAGAAGTTCACCCAGCGCGGCCAGCGCCAGCGCCAGCAGTTCCAGAAGGGCAAGCGCGAGACCGAGTTCGAGCGTCTGCAGCGCATCCAGCTGGAAAAGGCCCGCAATGCGCAGCTGAAGGTCCTGATCCCCGATGAGATCACCGTCGGTGAGCTGGCTGCCCGCCTGAAGCAGCAGGCCGGCAAGGTCATTGCCAAGTTCATGCAGATGGGCGAGATGCATGCCATCAACGACGTCATCGACTTTGATACCGCATCCCTGCTGGCGGAGGAGTTCCACGCAAAGGTCGAGCACGAGGTGCATGTGACCATCGAGGAGCGCCTGTTCACCCAGGAAGAGGATTCGCAGGAGGATCTGGTGGAGCGTCCCCCGGTGGTCTGCGTCATGGGCCACGTTGACCACGGCAAGACCAGTATTCTGGATGCCATCCGCAAGACCAACGTTACCGCAGGCGAGGCCGGCGGCATCACGCAGGCCATCGGTGCATATCAGGTCAAGGTCAACGACAGCCTCATCACCTTCCTGGATACCCCGGGCCACGAGGCGTTCACCTCCATGCGTGCCCGCGGTGCCAACATGACCGATATCGCCGTTCTGGTGGTTGCTGCCGACGACGGCATCATGCCCCAGACCATCGAGTCCATCAACCACGCCAAGGCTGCAAACGTCAAGCTCATCGTGGCAATGAACAAGATGGATAAGCCCACCGCAAACCCCGAGCGCGTGATGGAAGGCCTGACCAAGTACGGCATCATCACCGAGGACTGGGGCGGCGATGTGGCCTGCATCCCGGTGTCTGCCCTGACCGGCATGGGCATCAACGACCTGCTGGAGCGCATTGCTCTGGAAGCTGAGGTCATGGAGCTGAAGGCAAACCCCAACCGCCGCGCCAAGGGTGCGGTCGTCGAGGCCCGTCTGGACAAGGGCCAGGGCCCCATTGCCACCATTCTGGTGCAGAACGGCACCCTGCACTCCGGCGATGTGATCATTGCCGGCACCGCTGTGGGCCGCGTGCGCACCATGCGCAGCGACAAGGGCCAGCTGCTGAGCGATGCCGGCCCCTCTACCCCTGTGGAGATCACCGGCCTGACCGCAGTGCCGGAAGCAGGCGACCTGTTCGAGGCTGTTGAGGACGAGCGTCTGGCCCGTGAGCTGGCCGAGCAGCGCATTGCTGCCGCCAAGGAGAAGCAGTTCTCCTCCTTCCAGAAGGTCACGCTGGATAACCTGTTCAGCCAGATGGCTCAGAACGACATGAAGGAACTGGCCATCGTGGTCAAGGCCGATGTGCAGGGTTCTGCCGAGGCTGTGAAGCAGAGTCTGGAGAAGATCTCCAACGAAGAGGTGCGCGTGCGTGTCATCCATGCCGGTGTCGGTGCCATCAGCAAGTCCGACGTGGATCTGGCCGATGCCTCCAACGCCATCATCATCGGCTTCAACGTCCGCCCGGACAATGTGGCCAAGGAAGAAGCTGCTGCCACCAAGGTGGAAATGCGTATGTACCGCGTCATCTATGATGCCATCAACGATGTCACCGACGCTATGAAGGGCATGCTGGCTCCCAAGTTCCGCGAGGTGTCTCTGGGCGAGCTGCAGGTCCGTCAGGTGTACAAGATCTCCAACGTGGGCACCGTTGCAGGCTGCCGCGTGACCAGCGGCAAGATCACCCGCGACAGCAAGGTGCGCGTGGTGCGTGACGGCATCGTCATTGCCGAGGACGAGATCGCATCCCTGAAGCGCTTCAAGGATGACGCCAAGGAAGTGGCCGAGGGCTACGAGTGCGGCGTGACCCTGGAGAAGTTTGCCGACGTCAAGGAAGGCGACGTGTACGAGGCCTTCAAGATGGAAGAGTACCGCGACTAAGATTTTTTGAGGATTTCTCTGGCACCGGCAACGATGCCAGAGAAGTTTGTTTAAAGGAGAAACCGAATGTCTCAGAAAAATATGGGCCGTCTGGCGCAGGATATGAAGCGCGAGATCATTGCCATCATCGGGCGTCTGAAGGACCCGCGGCTGGAGGGCGGCCTGCTGACCGTCACCCGTCTGGACGTGACCCCCGACCTGGATGTGGCCAAGGTGTATGTGAGCGTGATGGGCCGCGCGGACGGCCCCAAGCCTGCCATCGAGGCGCTGAACCGCGCCGCCGGTCATGTGCGCACCGAAGTGAGCAAGAAGATGCACATCCGCAAAGCACCCCGGTTCATCTTTGTGGAGGACGACGGTGCCGCCTATGCAGCCCACATCAATGAGCTGCTGCGCAGCCTGAACGTCAGCGGTGAGGCCGAGGCACAGCCCGAAGCCGGGGAGACCGAGGAGTAAAACACACTTTACAGCCTTGCGGAAAGGATGGAACATCGGATGACGGAACCGTTGAGTGTGCAGCAGATGGCCCAGCGCCTGAAGTCTGCCGACAACATTTTGATCCTGTGCCACAAAAACCCGGACGGTGATACCGTCGGCTGCGGCAGCGCCCTGTATTATGCCCTGAAAGCTCTGGACAAGAATGCAGCGGTGCTCTGCTCCGACACGATCCCGGCCCGCTATGCCTTTACCAATGCGCACCTGTTCAAGGGCGAGTTCGAGCCGGAAACGGTGGTTGCCGTGGACGTGGCCGGGCTGCAGCTGTTTGGCGAGGGCAACGGCGTGCCCCGCTACAGCCGCCATGTCGATCTGTGCATCGACCACCACGCGGGCAACAGCGGCTATGCCGACTTTACCCTGCTGGACAGCACCGCGGCCGCAGCCGCAGAGCTGATGTACCGGGTCATTCTGGAAATGGGGGTGGACATCACCCCGCACATTGCCGACTGCCTGTACACCGGCGTAGCCACCGACACCGGGTGCTTCCGGTTCTCGGCCACCACGGCCAACACCCACCTTGTGGCGGCAAAGCTCATCGAGGCGGGCTGCCATGTGGAAGAGCTGAACACCCTGCTGTTCGACACCAAGCCTCGTGCCCGCATGGAGGCCGAGCGCATCGCCCGCAACCATCTGGAATACTATCTGGACGGCCGCTGCGCCCTGATCTACCTGACGAGGGACGAGATCCGGCAGAGCGGGGTAGACCCCGCAGATCTGGAGGAACTGACCAGTCTGCCCATCAGCATCGAGGGAGTCAAGGTGGGTCTGACCCTGCGCCAGCAGCCCGGCGGCAGCTACCGCATCAGCGTGCGCACCGCAAAGGGCGTGGACGCCTGCGCCATCGCCCGGCGTCTGGGCGGAGGCGGTCACAGCCGCGCTGCAGGCTGTGAGCTGCTGGGCAATCTGGAAAACGCAAAAAATGCAATTCTGGCAGAGGTGGAAGCCGAGCTGGACGCACCGCAGGAGGAAGCATAAATGCAGGGCATCCTGATCGTTGACAAGCCCATGGACTGGACCAGCTTTGATGTGGTGGCAAAGCTGCGCGGCGTGCTGGGCACCCGCAAGCTGGGGCACAGCGGTACGCTAGACCCCATGGCCACCGGCGTTCTGCCGGTGTTCTGCGGCGGTGCCAGCAAGGCGGTGGACCTGCAGCTGAACCATGATAAAGCCTACCGTGCCACCCTGCGCCTGGGTGCACGCACCGATACCGGCGATAGCACCGGCACGGTGCTGGAGACTGCCCCCGTCACCGCCGGGGAAAAGGAACTGCTGGCTGTACTGCCGCAGTTTATCGGCCCGCAGATGCAGGTGCCGCCCATGTACTCGGCAGTCAAGATCAACGGCCAGCCGCTGTATAAGCTGGCGCGCGAGGGCGTGACCGTGGAGCGCAAGGCGCGCCCCATTGAAATTTACGGCATCGAGTACGGCGGCAGTCCGGCAGAAAACGAGTATGCACTGACGGTGCGCTGCTCCAAGGGCACCTATATCCGCACCCTGCTGGAGGAGATCGCCGCCGCCATGGGGCAGAAGGGCACCATGAGCGCTCTGCGCCGCACTGCTGCCGGTCTGTACACCGAAGCAGATGCCCACACGCTGGAAGAAATTCTTGCCGCAAAGGAGCAGGGGAGCGCTGCACTGGAAGCATTGATGCTGCCGGTGGAAAGCGTGTTCACCCCGCTGCCGCTGCTGATGGTGGAGCCATGGGTGGAGCAGCACCTGTACAACGGCTGTCCCACCAGCCGCTACCCCGCAGCAGACGGACGCTACCGGGTGCGCAATGCCGCCGGGCAGTTCCTTGGCCTTGCCAACATCACCGGCGGGGTGCTCCGGGTGGAAAAACTGTTCGTGGAACGTAATTGAGCAATAAAGGAAACAAGACCCATGCAAATCATTTCTCAGTTTGCCCCACTGCCGCTGGCACAGCCTGAAAAAGGCACCGCCGTGGCCATGGGCTACTTTGACGGCATCCATATCGGCCACCGGGCGGTGATCGAAGGGGCTGTGCAGTGGGCAAAGACCCATGATGCAGCCCCGGCGGTGTTCACCTTCCGCCTGCCGGTGGAAAATAAAATGAAGGGCAAGCGCCTGCTCTCCACCGAGGATAAGCACGCCCTGATCCACAGCCTTGGGGTGGAGTATTACCTTACCCCGGACTTTGAGGCGATCAAGGCGCTGAGCCCGGAGGAGTTTGTGCGCGGAATCGTGGAAAACTGCCACGCACGGGCGCTGTTCTGTGGCGAAAACTTCACCTTTGGTGCAAAGGCTGCCGGTACGCCGGAGCTGCTGCGCACCCTCTGTGCCCCTCTTGGGGTAGAGGTAGTGGTGGTGCCCATGGCTCAGTTTGAGGAAAAGCCGGTGTCCTCCACCCGCATCCGCACCGCGCTGGAGGGCGGGGACATTCCCGCCGCCAACGCCATGCTGGGTATGCCCTATGCCATCCGCTTTGCGGTGCAGCACGGGGCAGGGCTGGGGCACACCCTCGGTGTGCCCACCATCAATCAGCTGTACCCGCAGGGCTTCCAGATGCCACGCAGCGGCATTTATATCACCCGCACCTGCATCAACGGGGTGTGGTATCCCTCGGCCACCGGTCTGGGCAGCCGCCCTACTGTGAACGATGACGCCACCAAGGTGACCTGTGAGACTTTTATCCCGGGCTTTTCCGGCAACCTGTACGGCACCGACCCGGTGGTGGAGTTCCACGCTTACCTGAGCCCCAGCAAAAAGTTTGATACGCTGGACCAGCTGCGGGACTGCATCAACGATGCCGCCCGCCGCGCACAGGAATATTTTGCATAACGCATCAACAGCGGAAAAATTATTTTTATTTGGGGTCGAGAAACGCCTGTGGGTGTTTTTCGACCCCTTTTGTCGTGAAGGAAAACAGCATTTCCGGCGTCTGCGGGCAGAAAAAACCGCACTTCGGGCAAAATAGACACATTTCCGTGCAACAACGGCAAATGTTTGTTAAACAATTATCTATCTCATATCCTTGCAATGCGCGCAGTTTTTGTTTATAATAGTAGCTGTACGGGGCAACGCCCCGATTGTGAGCGAGACTCTGGTTCAGAATTATAACTTGAGAGGAGTTTTTACCATGGGTTTAGGTAAGAAGACGATCGACGATCAGAACTACTGCGGCAAGAAGGTGCTTGTCCGCTGTGATTTCAACGTCCCGATGAAGGACGGTGTCATCACCAACGAGAACCGCATCAATGCAGCTCTGCCCACCATCCAGAAGCTGGTCAACGATGGCGCTAAGGTCATCCTGTGCAGCCACCTGGGCAAGCCCAAGAACGGCCCCGAGGCAAAGTTCAGCCTGGCACCCGTTGCTGTGGCTCTGAGCGCAAAGCTGGGCAAGACCGTTGTGTTTGCTGACGACGACAACGTTGTGGGCGAGAACGCAAAGGCTGCTGTTGCTGCCATGAACAACGGCGATGTCGTTCTGCTGCAGAACACCCGTTTCCGCAAGGAAGAGACCAAGAACATGCCCGAGTTCAGCCAGGAGCTGGCTTCTCTGGCTGATGCATACGTTGACGATGCATTCGGCAGCTGCCACCGTGCACACTGCTCCACCGCAGGTGTCACCGACTACATCAAGGATACCGCTGTCGGCTACCTGATGGAGAAGGAGATCAAGTATCTGGGCAACGCCGTCAACGACCCCGTCCGTCCCTTCACCGCTATTCTGGGCGGCGCTAAGGTTGCTGATAAGCTGAACGTTATCTCCAACCTGCTGGAGAAGGTCGATACCCTGATCATCGGCGGCGGCATGGCTTACACCTTCGTCAAGGCTCAGGGCTACGAGGTCGGCAAGAGCCTGTGCGACGACACCAAGCTGGACTACTGCAAGGAAATGATGGCAAAGGCACAGGAGAAGGGCGTCAAGCTGCTGCTGCCCGTGGATGCAGCCTGCATCAAGGACTTCCCCGATCCCATCGACGCTCCCGTGGATGTGACCGTGGTGCCTGTCACCGCGATCCCCGCTGACATGGAGGGCTGCGACATCGGCCCCGAGACCATGAAGCTGTTTGCTGACGCTGTCAAGGCTTCCAAGACCGTTGTCTGGAACGGCCCCATGGGCGTGTTCGAGAACCCCACTCTGGCAGCCGGTACTCTGGCTGTTGCCAAGGCTATGGCTGAGAGCGATGCTACCACCGTCATCGGCGGCGGCGACAGCGCAGCAGCTGTGCAGCAGATGGGTC
>CAJMQZ010000091.1 GCA_905215595.1 uncultured bacterium | reverse complement strand
CGGCGGAAACAGGGAGCAATTTTTGGCGCAGCGGTCTGCAAGACGCGAGACCCGCCCAAGGGTCGAAGCGGATGCAGGGTACCGCAAGAGGGCGCTGATGACGCTGCCCGAACTGGAAAGCGTACGAGCTTGATACAACTTAAAATTATAATTAAAGAAGGGCTTGAAACATGAAAGATATCAAAAAATATCAGGGTGTCATCCCTGCCTTTTACGCCTGCTATGACGCAGAGGGCAGCATCTCAGTGGAGGGGGTCAAGGCACTGACCCGCCACCTGATCGCCAAGGGCGTCAAGGGCGTGTATGTGGGCGGCTCCTCCGGCGAGTGCATCTACCAGCACGTTGACGAGCGCAAGACGGTGCTGGAAGCCGTGATGAGCGAAGCCAAAGGCAAGCTGACCGTGATTGCCCACGTCGGCTGCAACAACACTGCCGACAGCATGGAGCTGGCACGCCACGCCGAGAGCGTGGGCGTGGACGCCATTGCATCCATCCCGCCCATCTACTTCCACCTGCCGGAGTACGCCATTGCCAAGTACTGGAACGATATGTCCGCTGCCGCCCCGAACACCGAGTTCGTCATCTACAACATCCCGCAGCTGGCTGGCACGGCGCTGACCATGAGCCTGCTGAACGAGATGCTGAAGAACCCCAACGTGGTAGCCGTGAAGAACAGCTCCATGCCCACGCAGGACATCCAGATGTTCAAGGATGCCGGCATCGCCGCCCGCGGCGAGGGGAACTTTGTGGTGTTCAACGGCCCCGATGAGCAGTTTGTTTCCGGCCGCGTCATCGGCGCAGACGGCGGCATCGGCGGCACCTACGCCGTCATGCCGGAGCTGTATCTGGCCATGAACGACCACATCAACAAGGGCGAGATCAAGCAGGCTCAGGAGATCCAGTACGAGGCCGACCGCATCATCTACAAAATGTGCGAAGCCCACGGCAACCTGTACGCCGTGCAGAAGGAAATCCTGCGCCGGATGTACGGTCTGGAGCTGGGCGGCGTGCGTGAGCCGATGCCCGGCCTGATCCCGGAAGATGAAGCCATCGTGGCCGAAGCACAGGCCATGATCGAAGCTGCCATCGCAAAACTGTAAAATTGAAGCAGCGCCCCTCTCCGTCTCTTTTCAGAGGGGAGAGCGGGCGCTTGTTTTTGGAGGGACGTTTTATGATCTGTGATACCCTGCAGCACCTGACGCGCTACAAGGGCCTTTGCAAAAATCTCGACACGGCCATTGATTACCTGCTGACCCACGACCCTGCCAGCCTGCCTCTGGGCCGCACCGAGGTGGATGGCGAGGAAGTTTTTATCAACACGATGGATGCCACGCTCCATTCGGACGATGGCTACCACCCGGAATATCACAAAAAGTACGCCGACCTGCAGCTCGACATCACCGGCAGCGAGGGCTGGGGCTTTACCACAAATCCCGGCAGGGAGATCGGCGATTTTACCGGCGACTGCGGTTTTCAGGACAGCGCCAGTGTCGTGACCGGCACACTGGGCGAAGGACGCTTTGTGCTGTTCTTCCCCACGGAGCTGCACAAACCCGGCCTTGTACAGCACGGCTGTGTGGGCGTGCGCAAGGCTGTTGTAAAGATTCGGATGGAGGATTGAACGATGGATAAGGAAAAGCTGTTTGCTCAGATCAAAGGCGGTCTGATCGTCTCCTGCCAGGCACTGGAGACGGAGCCCCTGTACACGAAAGAAGGCGGCGTGATGCCGCTGATGGCAAAAGCCGCCGCCATGAGCGGTGCTGTGGGCATCCGTGCCAACACCGTGCGCGACATTACCCAGATCAAGCAGGTGGTGGACCTGCCGGTCATCGGCATCATCAAAAAGGACTACCCCGGCACGCCTATGTACATTACCGTCACCATGAAGGAAGTGGACGAGCTGGTGGCCTGCGGGGTGGATATCCTTGCCGTGCAGGGCACGGGTGCGCTGCGCCCGGACGGCTCCACCTCGGCGCAGTTCATCCGCGCCATCAAAGCAAAGTACCCCGAGCAGCTGGTGATGGCCGATTGCGATAACCTTGAAAACGCCATGCTCTGCGCCGAAGCCGATGCCGACTTTGTGGGCACCACCATGCGCGGCTACACCCCGGAGACCACTGGCATTGACGATATCGACTTTGACTTCATCCGCAAGCTGTCCGCAGAGTGCCCGGCAAAGATCATTGCCGAGGGTCACATCCACTACCCGGAGCAGGCGGTCAAGGCACTGGAAGCCGGTGCCTTTGCGCTGGTGGTGGGCGGTGCCATTACCCGCCCGGCAGAGATCACCGCACGCTTTACCGGTGCCATCAACGCCGCAAAGAAATAACACAGGGGAGTGCCTGCTATGAAACACTATCTTGGTATCGATATCGGCGGCACCGCCGTCAAGCTGGGCATCGTGGACGAAGCCGGTGCAGTGCTGGCGAAAGCCGAGGAGAGCGTAAACTTTGACGGCTACCGCACCCCCATCCTGACCACCGTGCTGAAAGCTTCGCAGGCATTTCTCGCCGCGCAGAGCACCCCGGCGGAAAGCCTTGCGGGCATCGGCGTTTCTGCCACCGGGCAGATCGACAGCCGCAAGGGCATCGTGGCGGGCACCTGCGGCAACCTGCCCAACTACATCGGCGCACCCATCAAGGCGGAGCTGGAAAAGGCCTTTGGTCTGCCGGTCACGGTAGCCAACGACGCCAACTGCATGACGCTGGGCGAGGTGTGGGTCGGTGGTGCACAGGGCTATACGGACGTCATCGGCGTGACGCTGGGCACCGGCGTGGGCGGCGGCATCCTGACCGGCGGCCGTCTGCTGGAGGGGGCGCGGGGTCTGGGCGGCGAGCTGGGACACTACCGCACCCACGCGCTGGACGGCGTGGACTGTACCTGCGGCGCAAAGGGCTGCTGGGAGCGCTACGCTGCCACTACTGCTCTGGTGCGCGCTGCGCAGAAGGAAAACCCGGCATGGAAGGACGGCCGCGCCATCTTTGCCGCCGCAGAAGCGGGCAACGAGACTGTGCTGGCGCTGCTGGACGCATGGACGGACGAGATCGCGCAGGGGCTTGCAGGCATGGTGCATATCTTCAACCCGCAGCTGATCCTGATCGGCGGCGGCGTGTCTGCCCAGCAGAAGCTGCTCATCGAGCCTATCGCTGAAAAGGTGAAAGCATCCGTCATGCCCGCCTTTGCCGAAGGACTGGAAATTCGTGCCGCACAGCTGCACAACGATGCCGGTATGGTGGGCGCGGTGTATTACTTCCGGCAGACGATGGAAAAGGAGTAATTCGGTTATGAAAAAACATATTCTCTGTCTGGGTGATTCCAACACCCACGGCTATTGCGCCGACCCCAACGACTGCGCCGACCACGGCATCCGCTTCAACGAGGACGAGCGCTGGACCTGCCGTCTGCAAAAGGCGCTGGGCGAGGAATATCTGGTCACCGAGGAAGGTCTTTCCGGCCGCACCACCGTGTTCGTGGACCCGCTGCATGAGTCCATGGACGCGCTGAGCGTGGCTTACGCCCTGCTCAAGAGCCACGAAGTCATCGACCTGCTCATCATCATGCTGGGCACAAATGACGTCAAGGAGCGCTTTGGAGCCAATGCTGCCTGCATCGGCGCGGGCATGGAAAGGCTGCTGCTCAAGGTGAAAAGCGTGGACTGCTGGGGCGGCAAGGCACCTAACATTCTGGTGGTGGCACCGCCCTGCATCAAGGACGGCTTCCACGATGCCGTCATGGGCGCAGGCTGCGTGGAGAAATCCCGCGGGGTCGCCGAGCAGCTGCGCATCGTAGCTGAGCGGCAGGGCGTGCACTTTATGGACGCCGCCGAGTGCGAGTTCAACGAGGTGGACTTTATGCACCTGACTTGCAAGGGTCACGCCCGGCTGGCAGAGCTGCTGACCGCAGAGGTGCCAAAGCTGGTCTGAGTAAAAAGATGTCAGAGCGATCCCGGAAGGTCTGCGGACTTTCCGGGATCGCATTTTCATACAGACAGAGGAGAAAGCTCGATTTCCGGGACAGCATGGAAAAGGCGCGCGGTAAGAGCCGCTTTTTTCTGCCATACTGCCGCCTTTTTTGTTGACAAGGCACCGGCTTGCTATTATAATAGTGTAGTCAAAATGGCATTCCTGTGCGGCTTTGTGGCTGCGCGAAAGAAATACAGCTAATAACAAGGAGAGATTCTCAAATGGCACAAGAGATCAAGATGTCCGCTGCCGGTCTGAAGGCAATGCAGGAGGAGCTGGAATACCTCAAAACGGTGCGCCGCAAGGAGCTGGCCGAAGAGATCAAGGAAGCACGCAGCCACGGCGACCTTTCCGAGAACAGCGAGTACGACGAGGCCAAGAATACGCAGGGTCTGGTGGAGAACCGCATCACCGAACTGGAGCAGATGATCAAGAACGCCGTCATCATTGATGAGAGCGAGCTGAGCGTGGACAATGTCTCTGTGGGCACCCACGTCACCATTCTCATGACCGGCGAGGACGAGAACGAGGAGTACGACATTGTGGGCCGCACCGAAGCCGACCCCCTGAACGGCAAGATCAGCGACGAAAGCCCCGTGGGCCACGCTCTGCTGGGCAAGGCTGTTGGCGACAAGGCCGAAGTGCTGCTGCCCACCGGCCACACCGTGGAGTACACCGTGCTGAACATTACCCACGCTGCAGGCTGAGCAGGCCAAACGAATAGGAGAAACCATGGAAGAACAAAAGAAGAACCCGGCGCAGGGCCTGTCCGAGAGCGAGCAGGTGCAGGTGCGCCGCCAGAAGCTGGCCGACCTGCAGGCTGCAGGCCACGACCCCTTCACCCTGACCAAGTACCCGCAGGATGCCTACTCTGCCGACCTGAAGGCCGAGTTTGCTGACCTGCCCAACGAGACCGACAGCGGCAAGACCGTGGCGTTGGCTGGCCGTATGATGTCCAAGCGCGTAATGGGCAAGGCAAGCTTTGCCCACCTGCGGGACGATAAGGGCGACATTCAGCTGTACGTCCGCCGCGATGAGCTGGGCGAAGAGCCCTACGCCGCCTTCAAGAAGCTGGACGTGGGCGATATCATCGGCGTGAAGGGCGAGGTGTTCCGCACCAAGACCGGCGAACTGAGCGTGCGCGCCACCGAGCTGACCCTGCTGGCCAAGAGCCTGCGCCCCCTGCCCGAGAAGTTCCACGGCCTGACCGATACCGAGATGCGTTACCGTCAGCGCTATGTGGACCTGATCGCCAACCCCGAGGTGAAGGATACCTTCGTCAAGCGCAGCCAGATCCTGAAGGAGATCCGCGCCTATCTGGACGAGAAGGGCTTCTTGGAGGTGGATACCCCCATCCTGACCCCGTTTGAGATCGGTGCTTCTGCCCGCCCCTTCTACACCCACCACAACAGCCTGAACATGGATATGGTGCTGCGCATCGAGACCGAACTGTACCTCAAGCGCCTGATCGTGGGCGGTATGGATCGCGTGTACGAGGTTGGCCGCATCTTCCGCAACGAGGGCATGGACCCCAAGCACAACCCCGAGTTCACCAGCATCGAGCTGTATCAGGCCTTCACCGATTTCCACGGCATGATGGACCTGGTGGAGGAGCTGTATAAGCGCCTCGCTCAGAAGATCTGCGGCAGCATGGTCATCCCCTATCAGGGCAAGCAGATCGACATGGGCCACTGGGAGCGCCTGACCATGGTGGAAGCGGTGAAGAAGTATTCCGGCGTGGACTTCAACGACTGGAAGTCCGACGAGGATGCCATCGCCGCCGCCAAGGAGCACCACGTGGAGCTGCCCGAGGTGCCCACCAAGGGCGCCATTCTGGCCGAGTTCTTCGACGCCTTTGTGGAGGACAAGCTGATCCAGCCCACCTTCATCTACGACTACCCCGTGGAGATCAGCCCGCTGGCAAAGCGCAAGCCGGACGACCCCGCCTTCACCGAGCGCTTTGAGTATTTCATCGACTGCACCGAGTACGGCAACGCCTTCAGCGAGCTGAACGACCCCATCGACCAGAAGGGCCGCTTCGAGCGTCAGGTAGCCGAGCGCAAGGCCATCGAGCCCGACTGCAAGGCACAGGTGGACTACGACTACATCAACGCACTGGAGTACGGCCTGCCCCCCACGGGCGGTCTGGGCTTCGGCGTAGATCGTCTGGTGATGCTGCTCACCGATAGTGCCTCTATCCGTGACGTGCTGCTGTTCCCCACGATGAAGCCGATTGAGCAGTAAATTCCGCGTTTGCGCAGCAATGAAAGCCCCAGTGGGGCTTTTAAGCGGCCGAGCGGTCTTGCGCCAGCAAGATGGAGGGGCCTTGCCCCGACAAGCTCCAATTTAAGCGAAACAAAGCCTGAAACTTCTTGATGTTACGAGAAGTTTCAGGCTTTTTCTTTTAACGGATTTCCAGTAAAAACTACACCATACGCCAATTTTACGCCAAATGATGTAGGATTTTGTGCAGAGCAAAAAGAGCGTTGTTCCGGTTTGGCAGTGAAATTGAGGGGATGGTAGATGGATGTGGGCTTACGAAGGGCTGCATCAGAGAACAGATTTATAGAACCAACAACAGCCCCGCTCTGGTGAAGGAATCCAGAGCGGGGCTGTGTTGATGAAGGAGAAATGAAGGGAATATCAGGTTACAGATTCAGTTCAAACTGTTCTGCCGTGATTGTTGCTTTGCCATCGGCAGCAAAGGTGATGTCCTCGGCGGACTGGGGGGTGTAGATCCATGCGGTCATGGTCTGCTCGCCATCGTTGGCGAAAACTTCGATGCTGTTCTTATCCAGCAGGATGCGGAGCTTGAGCGCACCGTTCTGGCTGCGAACCTTGCAGCTGCGGCGGTGAACGATGTCGGCACGGGAACCGGCATAGCTGCGATCCAGCGTCAGCTGCGAGGTGTAGGGGTCGTAGGTCAGGCTGGTGTGATGGTCTGCATCGGCGGCCAGCTTCAGGGTGAAGGAGCGGTATTCGCCGGGCTGTACCGTGACGGTCAGATCCGCCACACGGCCCTTGATGCCTTCCAGAGAAGTTTCGCTTTGCACCGTCACATTTTCGTGGAAGGTGCGCTTGCCGTGAACTGCATCCAGTTCACGCACCGGGGTCTGAACAATGCGCCCGTCCTTGATGTGCAGCTCGCGCGGGCAGATGGTCTGCCCGAACCACTTGCAGCCCTTGGGCTTATCCTCGGTGTCCGACCAGGTCTGCAGCCATGCGGTCATGATGCGGCGGCCATCCGGGGCAAGGGTGGTCTGGGTGGCGTAGAAGTCGATGCCGCCGTCCATCAGCTGCACGTTTTCCTTGGTGAAGGTGTGGGTGGCTTCGTCGTAGCTGCCGATGAAGGCAATCACGTTGTGACCGTTGTGGAACTCGCCCTTGGGCAGCATCTCCATGGGGCCGAGCATCAAGACCTGCTTGCCGTCCAGCGGGAAGAAGTCCGGGCACTCCCACATTTTGCCGTACTGATTGTTGCAGCGTTCCAGCACCGTGACAAAGTGCCAGTCGAAGCCGTCCTTGCTCTGGAACAGTGCCGCTGCGCCGCTGCCGTCCTCGGCCAGGCAGACGGTGACGGCAGAGTAGGTGCCATCGGCCTCACGCCAGATCTTGGGGTCCCGGAAGTCGAACTTGCTGAAGCCTTCCGGCAGGTCTTTCTGGGTCAGCACCGGGTTGCAGGCAGGCTTTTCGTAGTTGAGACCGTCACCGATGGCAATGCTCTGGGTCTGGATATCCCGCATCTCCCCATTGGGCTGCTTTTCTGCCACCACGCTGGTGTACATCAGCAGCTGCTTGCCGTCATCCATCTCGGTAGCAGAACCGGAGAAGCAGCCAGGGCCGTTGTCCGCCGGGGAATCCGGGGCAAGCGCACAGGGCAGATACTCCCAGTGCAACAGGTCGGTGCTGACCGCGTGACCCCAGTGCATGGGCGCCCACCGCACATCGTAGGGGTTATACTGATAGAACTGGTGATACTTCCCTTTATAATAAGAGAAACCGTTTGGGTCGTTCAGCCAGCCCACATAGGGAGTCATGTGGTAAGCAGGGCGTTCCGCCGGGGTAATGGCTGCGCCGTGCTCGGCCTCGTAGGCACGGGCTTTTTGTAAAGTCAAATCGTTCA
>CAJMQZ010000090.1 GCA_905215595.1 uncultured bacterium | reverse complement strand
CCACCTTGCCAGCGCCGCTGTTGCGGTCTGCAAGGGTATCGAATGCCTTCTGGAACTCCTCTGCCTTGAACACATATTTTACCGATATCTTTCCGAAGCTTCCCATCTACTGTAGCTTAAATTTAATCCAAGTTTGTTCACTCGTCTACAAAATTTCTCAAAATCGTATAGCTGCATATAATTTCATAAAAATTTGTAGCACAATCACGATACCCCGCGCAATGATTCTCAGGTTTATATAACAAAAAAGGGGCTGTTGCAAAATAAAAATGCGATAGCAATTTGCACAAACGAATCTACAAACAAAAAATCCCCCTACACTGGCCGATGAAGTCAGCGAAGGGGGATTTTGTATGCCGCCGGAGCGGCGAAATGTAAAAATCAAGAGCGGAACTGCGAACGGTTATTGGTCTTGGCAGAGACGGCACGGTCAATGTATCGCAAATATACTATTTGTATGTTGCGTTAATTTTTATCTTGTGACGGTTTTGCAATAAGACCAAAGTGAATTTTTATTTTTGGATCATAAAACGGAACGAGGTTCCTTTCTCCACCGCAAAGCAGGTGTCCGCATGGGGCTTTGCGCCCCAGCTATTATCGCCGCCCACGCCCCGCTGGAAGGCCGCGCAGCGGACAACAGTCTTGTTGTCGTCCCTGGGCAGTTCATAGAGGTGGCGGGCGTTTTCCAGCTCATGGGGCGTATAGGGCAGTGCCGAGAAGGTCATGCCGTCCCCTGCAAAACCGATACCCGGGATGCTGCCGGTGACAGTTGCACTGTACACGCCGGTGCGGCTGCCGCACTCCTGCGGATAGACCGGAGTGTACTGGGCAAAATCCTGCCGGACGTTGTAGTTCCACACACCCATCTTACCGCCTGCGGTGCGGTCAGCGGTGGTCTCCCGGGGGCCAAGCCCCAGATAGGAGACCTCGGTCAGTTCCCGCCGCAGCGGGAAGAGCAGCCCGAACTCCGGCAGTTCGGTGTGCTCGCCCTGCCATGTCATGGTGATGTCGCAGCGGCCTGCGCCGTCGATGGCAAAATCAATGGGCAGCGTCTGCCCATCTGGCAGGGTGTAGTTTGCGCGGACGGTGACGAACTCACCCTTTGCTTCGGCAGTCAGGTTATCGCAGCGGGCATACAGTCCAGCGGTTTTCCAGAAGGCAGATGCAAACGGCTCTGCGCAGCCCTCGTCGTTGTTGGTAGGCGCACGCCAGAAGTTGGGGCGCACGGTATCGTCCAGCAGCTGCACGCCGTTATAGCGGATGGACACAAGCCCCTTGCCCCGGCTGAAGATGTACTCAAAGCCCTCGCCCTTTACGCCGATGTTGTAATCCATCTCCACCAGCTGCGGGGCGGGCAGGGTCAGCCGGGCAGTGGTGTGGTCGTGCCATACCTGCCCAAAGGCGGCTTCATAGCCCGCCGTGATTCCGGGCAGCGCAGCCCGCTGGATAGCGGTAATGGTCATGCAGGAAAGCCCTGTTTCCGGCAGAGCGAACGGGAACACGATGTGCACAGTCTTGCCGGGTGCGCAGTCTGCCCGCAGTACCGCGCGACGCTCCGGCTTGCCGTTGACCGAGGATGCAAACACAAGGTCGTAGGCGTTCAGGTCGGTAAAGAGGTTCCGGTTTTCAATCACGGCTTCGGTGTCGGTCAGGGTGATTTTCAGCGGCGCGTATGCCGCCTTGACCGCATCCATCTTGGGGGTATTGCGGCGGTCGGGCAGCACAAGGCCGTCCACGCAGAACTCCCGGTCGGTGGGGTGGTCGCCAAAGTCCCCGCCGTAGGCAAAGCCGGGCTTGCCGTCCGGTTCTGTCACCGCGATGCCGTGGTCCATGTACTCCCAGATAAACCCGCCCTGATACAGCGGCTCTTCGTAGGCATACTCGGTGTAGTCGGTGATGCCGCCGTTGGAGTTGCCCATGGCGTGGCTGTACTCGCACATGATAAAGGGCTTTTCCGGGTGCTCTGCCAGAAACTTTTTAATGTCTGCCACCGGGGTGTACATCTGGCTTTCCATATCGGAGGTGGCAGGGTATTCCCGGTTCCAGAAAATGCCCTCGTAGTGCACAAGGCGGCTGGGGTCGGTGCGGCGGAAATATTCGCTCATCTCCCACAGGGTCTTGCCGCCGTGGCTCTCGTTGCCGCAAGACCAAATGAGGATGGCCGGGTGGTTTTTGTCCCGTTCCAGCATGGCTTCGGCCCGGGCAAGCACATTCTCCCGCCACTCCGGCCGGGCACCGGGCAGCGTCCATTTGTCCGAGCCGTCCGCACCCAGCTTCTGCCATGTGCCGTGGCTTTCCAGATTGGTCTCCCCGATGACATACAAGCCGTATTCATCGCAAAGCTGTAAGAAATACGGGTCGTCCGGGTAGTGACTGGTGCGCACGGCGTTGACGTTGTGGGTCTTGAGGTTCTGCACATCCCACAGCATCTCTTCCCGGCTGACGGTGCGGCCGGTGCGGCAGCTCCACTCGTGGCGGTTGACACCCTTGAACACGATACGCTTGCCGTTCAAAAGCATCTGGCGTTCTTTCAGCTCAAACTTACGCAAGCCGACTTTCAATCCGGTGCGCTCCACGAGAGCACCCTCGTTCAGCAGGGCAATTTCTGCTTCGTACAGGTTCGGCTGCTCGGCGCTCCACAGGGTGGGATGCTCCACCGTAAAGGTGAAGGAGACATCCTGCACGTCCTCTTCCACGTCCGGGTCAGCCTCGCCCTTGCCGAACACCACGCCGCTGTCGTACTCGGCAGGCTCGCCCACCTCAGCAGACTGCTGCTGCCCGTCAAACACCACCGAGATGGTGCCCGCGCCGCTGACCCTGCAATCAAAGGTGACAGTAGCGCTAGAAAAGTCCGGGGCAAACTCCTGCTTCACAAAGGCATCTTCCAGATGCAGTTCAGGCTTCGTAAACAGCTCCACCGAGCGGAATAAGCCGCTCATGCGCCAGAAATCCTGATCTTCCAGCCAACTGCCGGAGGAGAAGCGGTACACCTGCACGGTCAGGGTATTTTCGCCGGGGTGGACGGCGGCGGTCATATCAAATTCAGCGGGGGTAAAGGTATCCTCGGTGTAGCCGATGTACACCCCGTTGCACCAGACGGCGGCGGCGCTGTCCGCACCGTTCAACCGCAGGTAGCAGCTTGCCCAGTTTTCCGGCAGGGTGAAGCTGCGCCGGTACTCCCCGATGGGGTTATACGCCTGCGGGATCTCGCCGGGATGCAGCTTTTCATGACCATCCCATGGGTACTGGGTGTTGACGTAATGGGGCGTGCCGTAGGGGTGACCGGGCTTTTGCAGACTCTGCAGCTGGATAAAGCCCGGCACGGTCAGGGTGTCCCACTCCGAGAAGGGGGCGGTGAGATTTTCTGCATAGCGGAAGCTCCACGCGCCGTCCAAGCTGACGACGAGCGGCATTTCTGGGCTGGTCTGGTCCGCAAAATGGGCGTGGAAAGGCAGGCGGTTCTGCTGAAAAATTTCCGGGTCGGCCAGCAGCGCCGGGGTGATCGGGTTATTCAAAGGCATAAATTTCACCTCGCAGCATAATTCTGCTCTCATTATAGCACAGCAAATAGGAAAATCAGCCGTACAAAAACGACTTTTTCCCGGAGAGAAGCGGCATCAGTATGCTTCGTCAAAAATCTCGGTATCCAGCTCTGTATGCCCCTTGGGGATGTGGTACTTTACGGCAGGCAGGTGGACGTTGGTAAAATACAGGCTGGTGTTGGGGTCACAGCCAATGACAACGGCCTCTCCCCTGCCTGCCACGGCACTGCGCAAGGTATCGCAGCTGGCGGTGGCAAGGCCATCCTCGGCGCATTCCTTGTAGTCCGGCGCAAAATTAGGCACGGCAAAGCCGCAGTCGTAGGCATCGCATTCGTATATGCTGTCAATTTCGTGGTGGCGGCGGTGGCCGGTGGAAGTGGGGGTAATGGTGGTGGTCACCTCAATACCGGGGAAAGGTGACCACTGCGCAGTCACAGCCCCTGCTTCAATTTTCCACGTTTTGCTCACCTTGCGCACAAACACATTGTCGTCGATGACAAAGGCCAGCATACTGTCCGGTGCAGCCTGATTGAGCACCTCACGGCTGCGGGAGGCGCAGAAGCCAAAGCGGGTATCGTAGGCAAATTTTGCGTACTTTTCCGGGAACTGCCCATGCCCGTGTCCCTCGTTGACACCGGCGGCGTAGGCCGTCACCCGGCCTGCACGGCGCTGCACCAGCATATTTGCGTAGGGCATGGGTTTGAGCCATTCTAATGCGGGCATGGGAGCGGCCTCTGCAGACCAGAAGGGGTGGTCGTCCGGCAGAGCAAGCAGCAAAAAGCTCTTCATGCCCCAGTAAGGGCTGCCCGGGGCGTTGTACCGCTCGGCCATATACATCTGCGGGTAGCAGTAGCCGATGGTCAGAATGCCGTCCCGGTCGAACATCTTCTGTTCCAGCCACCAGTTGAAGTTGCGGACGATGATCCCCTTCATTACCGGCAGAGGCAGCGGTTCCAACCCAGCCCAGATGCAGGCTACCCAGAAGCTGTTCTGGGCAAACCGGTAGGTCAGGCTGCGGCCAAAGGGCAGCGCTGCACCGTTGGCATCGAACCAATAGACGAACTGCTGTGCAAACAGCTGGGCGCGCCGACGGTAGAGTTCTGCGCGCCGGGGGTCGGTGTCGACGGCAAGCTTAGAGTACAGCAGCCCGTAATACTGGATGGCCCAAGGAATGTAGTAATCCTTCTGGATGCTGGCACCATCGGTAGACCAGCCGTCGCCGCTGTAATAGCTGTCGATCTTGCAAAGGCCGTCCTCCAGCAGCTCCGGGCTGTAGGACATCCCCACACTCTTGAGGGCAAGGTTTACCAGAATGCGGAAGAACTGCCAATTGCAGTCCGGGATGGTGTGGACATTGATCTGCCCCAGCCATGCGGCAAGGTTCTGTTTTTCGGTATCAGAAAGCGGGGTCCACAGCTTTTCCGGTGCGGTGAGGATGCCGCAGGCAATAGCCGCCATCTCCACATAACACTGGTCGTATTCCCCGGTGGTGCCCCAGTATTCGGGGTTTTCCGGGTCGGTGCCGGCGGCAAGACCCTTGCGGTAGATTTTTTCAAACTCCGGGTCAGAGCCGCCGCCCACCCAGAAGGGCACCAGCGCCCACAGCGGGCGGCTGAAGGCTTCCAGCTCAATGGCATTTTGGTTGTAGGTCACACCCGTCTCGCCCAGATGCAGCCGGGCGCAGCCTGCGGAATAACAGGGCTTGAGGGGGTCGAGAAATTTGTGCATCAGTGCGGTAAAATCCGCTTTGGTCTGCAAGTTCATCACCAGTACATCTCCCAGTCTTTGGTCAGGCGGGTCAGCGCCTCCATGTAAAAATAATCGCCCCAGCTCGTGCATTCATCCACGCCCTCCGGGGTGCAGGTGTTGTAGGGGCTTTTTTTGCTGTAAGTGCCGTGGAGCAGTTGGCCGGAGCCCAGAGTGCCGGGCTTGACGGCATAGTGTGCCGCAAGGCTGCCCAGCATCTGCCGGGCCAGAGTGCGCCACTGGGCAGCTTCTGTTTCGTCCACATATTTTGCAGCCTCCAGCAGGCCGCAGGCCACGATAGCCGCCGAGGAACTGTCCCTCGGCTCGCCGCTTTCCGGGGCAAAGACCATATCCCAGCAGGGCACCAGATCCTCCGGCAGGCGGGAGAGATAAAACTCCAGCGCCTTGCGGAACACCTCGAGGAACTTTTCATCATGGGTGTAGGTGTAGCCGATGGCGCTGCCGTACACGCCCCATGCCTGCCCTCTGGCCCAAAAGCTGTCATCCTTGTAGCCCTGACAGGTGCGGCCACCCTTGGGGGTGCCGTCCGGATTCATGAAG
Organism: uncultured bacterium; assembly: GCA_905215595.1. Classification (GTDB taxonomy): domain Bacteria; phylum Bacillota; class Clostridia; order Oscillospirales; family Ruminococcaceae; genus Faecalibacterium. Next base: position 2,277 of record CAJMQZ010000090.1, on the reverse strand, counting down.
AAGGTGTGGTAGGTGCTGCCATCCGGCCGGAAGGAATTTGCCAGTGTGGTTGCTGTATGCGCTGCCGCGATCTCCCGGTAGTGGTCGTTTCCGGTGGTCTCGCCGGCCCAGTACAGCAGCGGAACATTCAGCATACAGTCGATAATATAGCGGTAATTGTCGGGGTCATCCATGGTGCCCCAGGCCTGCAAAAACTTTCCGCTGGGCTGGTAACGGGTCAGCAGCTGGTCGGCGGCAGCGATGGCGGCATTTTTGCCTTTTTCGCTGCCCACCAGCTTCCACGCTGCCACGCAGGTGGGGCTGTACAAAAAGCCCATATCGTGGTGGTCCACCTCCACCTTGCGGGCAATGCGGTCCGCAAAGCTGTCCACCTGAATGAGGGCGGCGGTCTTGAATTTTTCGTCCCCGGTGGCCTCGTAGGCCAGCCAGATCTCCCCCGGCCAAAAGCCGCAGGTCCACTGGTTATTGGCGCAGCCGGGGTAGATATTGTCAACGCTGGAATGGTTCTGGCACTGGTAGGTGTACAGGGGCAGATTGGTCTCCACCTGTTTGCAGGCATCGGCCAGTGCCTGCCGTGCCTCGGCGTCGGTCATAGCGTGGTTCTGGTAGGTTTTCATCATGATTACTCCTTAAATCCAAACGTAGGGATCTCTGCCCACCGCTGGCGCAGAAAGTGCATACCCAGCTTGGGGCGGCGGTCCCGGGTGAACAGACCTTTTTTGTTGCCGTCCACCCGCATGGGGCCCTGCACGGTGTCGTAGTCTGCAAAGTTCCAGACAAATTCTCCCACAAACCACGGGCGCTTGTCAAACTCTGCATCCAGACGGCGGTAGAACTCCACCTGAAACTCCTCACTGAACATCTCGGCTCCGGCGGTGTGCAGCCCTGCCACGGTGTCCGCACCGTACTCGCTCATCATCACGGGCTTGTGCCGCTCTGCCCAGAAATCCAGCTCCTGATTCAGGCCGTAGCAAGCGGCGTCCATGTCACCGGAAAGGTTGTACCAGCCGTAGTAGCGGTTGATGCAGACGATATCCATGGTGCGGGTGGTGATATCCTTGGTGTAGTCGTTCTGGCAGCAGACGAGGGTGACCGGGCGGTCCTGCGGGTCCAGCTGGTGCGCCAGCTCATACAGCGGGTGCCAGTAGTCGTAGGCATCCTGCGGGAAGTGCTCCAGATCCGGCTCGTTGCCAAGGCTCCACAGCACCACGCAGGGGTGGTTTTTGTCCCGATGGATCATCTCGGCAAGCACCTGCCGGTGATGCTCCGCAAGGGGGTATTCCTTATAGGGGTTCACCGCTGCCCCGCCGCCGATGCCCACCGCCGGGGTCTCGTCCATGACCAGAATGCCCTCCCGGTCGCACAGGTCGTAGAACTCCTCAGCGTAGGGGTAGTGGCTGGTACGCACCGCGTTGGCGTTTGCCCAGTGGATCAGGTTCACGTCCTTCACGTTCAGCACCGGGTCAAAGCCGCGGCCGTGGGCGGTAAAGTCCTCGTGCTTGCAAAAGCCTTTGAAGTAAAACGGCTTGCCGTTCAAAAGCACCCGGGTGCCCTTCACCTCAATGCTGCGAACCCCAAAGGTCTGGTCGTAGACATCTGCCCCACAGGTGATGTGGAGGGTGTACAGGTAGGGCGTGCCGGGTCTTGGCTCCCAAAGGTGCACTTCCGGGATGGTGATCGTGCCCGCTGCGCCCTCTGCCTGTGCTACGGCGTTGCCGTCAGCGTCCAGCACGGTGACATGGACAGGTGCGCCGCCGGTGGTTTTTACCGTGTACTGCACCGTGCCGTCCGCGGCGGGCACTACGGTCACATCCTCAATGTACTCTTTAGGGGTAGTGTAGAGCACCACCGAGCGGTGGATTCCGGCATAGTTGAAGAAATCAAAGTTGGGGCGGTTCTGGGGTGCGGCGGCACGCTTTGCAGCCTCCACACTGGGAATGCCCGCATTGTCCGAGCCAAAGAAGGCCAGCTGCCCGTCCTCGTTGCCCACCGGCAGGGTGCTGTGGTTCACCCGGTTGTCGCAGGCTACGGTCAGCAGTGCAGTCTCGCCGGGGCGCAGCAGGGCGGTGACATCTGCTTCAAAGGGAGTAAAGCCGCCCTTGTGCTGCGCAATGAGCCGGCCGTTCAGCCAGACCTTTGCGGTGTGGGTCACCGAGCCAAACCGCAGAACCACCCGCTGCCCGGTGCAGAAGGCGGGCAGGGTGACCTGCCGCTGATACCACGCCCAGCCGTAGTGGCGGCGCAGGGCGGTGGTCTGGTCGTTCTGGTCGTTGTAGC
>CAJMQZ010000089.1 GCA_905215595.1 uncultured bacterium | reverse complement strand
AGAACAGAGAAGCGGCGGAGCGCCAGGTGTGGTAGTGGCAGCCATAGACCTTGGTATCGCCGGAGCCGCTGGTCATCTTGCGAGCCAGAGCATCGTAATCTTCCAGCGTCATGTCGTTGGAGGGATACTCCACACCGGCCTTATCGAACAGGTCCTTGTTGTAGTACACCACCCAGAAGTCGCTGCGGAAGGGCACGGCGTAGAAGTTGCCGTCGTCGGTGGTCAGCTGCTCGATGGTGCCGTTGAAATCGCCGGCATCGCGGGTCAGCACCTCGTTCAGGGGCTTGAGGTAGTCCAGATTGATCAGGTTTGCGTAGCCGGGGATATCCTTGATGGTCACGATATCCAGATCGGCGCTGCCGGCCAGCTGGGTAGCCAGAACGGTCATGTAATCGCTGGAGCCCAGATCCACCATCTCGATGGTCACGTCCTTGTGGCTTGCCATGTAGCCGTCGGCCATGGCCTGCCAGTAGGGGGTGGACTCCTTATCCCACACCGACCACTGCAGGGTAACAGGGCCTGCGGCTGCGGATGCAGCGGTGGAACCGGCAGTGGAGGAAGCAGCGGTGGAGCTTGCAGAAGAGCCGCCACAGGCGCTCAGGGCAGCAGCTGCGCCGCAGGCAGCGGCAGCGGTAAGGAACGAACGACGAGAGATCTTTTTCATAAGTGTGTCCTCCTTCAGGGCAGTGTGTGTATTTCGTGCAGCGTTCTCCCCCGTGCCGGGGAGCCGCTCGCTTTTGTTGACACTAGGATACCGCACAAACGCAAAAACCGGAATGGAAAAATTCCGGGAAGAGTTGCAGTTTTTCTGTATCTTTTAAAAAAAGATGTACTTTCTTACACTGGAGTCTGCACTTTCTTGTTCTCTTGCACAGTTTGCATCCGTGACGAGAGAAAAAAGCATATAAAGTACACAATTCTCATGAAAAAAGCCGTTGACAAACCGCGCCGGAATCAGTACTGTATAAAGGAAAGAATGCAAACTGTCACCAGAAAGGAGGCACCGTTATGAAGAGCAGCCACCGTTTCCCGCTGCGGCGGCAGATCGTGTGGGGAATGCGCTTTTTTACCTTTCTTACCTCTCTGGCCGTGGGCGCGGCGCTGTTCATTCTCTCCAACCAATATGTGCGTGCCAACTCCCTGCAGGCGGCAGAGTTCAACCTGCGGCTGGTGGCTACCTCCATCGAGACCAGTCTGGACAGCGCCGATGCTCTTTTGAACTGGGCTTCCATCGACAGCACCGTGCGGCGGTACATCTCGCAGGAAAATATCAACGGCACCCAGACCATTGCCGCCTACGAAGCCATGCAGGAAAAATACTATTCCAGCACCCTGTACAGCCATATCCTCCGCTTTTTTGTTACCAATGAGAACGACCGGCATTTGCAGTTCGGCCCGCTGAACTCCTCGGCGGCGCTCAACCGCACCAGCGTAAAGCAGTTTCTCACCAAGGGGTACGGGATGCAGTTCGCCACCGACCCGCTGCTGCCCGGCAGTCCGAGCTGCATCGCCATCAGCCAGCCTGTCCGCTGCGGCAAGGGCACCTTGCACCGGGGCAGCACCTACCTTGCGCTGGATACCGCCATTATCACCGACCCGGCAGCAGGTTACAGCCTGACCGACGGCAGCGCGTTGTACTGGGAGATGGGCAGCCGCCTGTGGCAGATCGAAAACGGCAGCCTGACCGAGATTGAAAATCCGCTGCGGGAGGTGGACTACACCCTGCGCACCGGCAGCAATAACGGCGTGACAGAGCAGACCGCATGGCAGGGCAAGGTGCAGCTGGACGGCCAGAAGTATTATGTAGTCAAGGTAACACTGAACGGCCGCAGCGCGGCACTGGTACAGCTTTTGCCCGCAAATACCTTTTTGCTGCACTACGGCGTGTACCTGTGGCTGGTCGCCCTTGGCACTGCCATCATCTGGGGACTGAGCTTTTTGATGCAGCACTGGCTGGAGCGGGTCATCACCCGCCCGGTGGAGGCGCTGCAAAAGCGCATCGAGACCGTGGGCAGCGGCAACTTTGCCCCGGACCGCACGGTGGAGTGGAACAACGAGCTGGGCGACATCGGCCGGGGCATCAACCAGCTGGCTGAAAACGTGGACAGCCTGATGACCCGCCGGGTGGAGGACGAACGTCGCAAGCAGGAGCTGGAATACCGGATGCTGCAAAACGAGGTGAACCCGCACTTTATCTACAACACCCTCAACAGCATCCGCTGGATGGCTACCATCCAGCACGCGCCCGGCATTGCCGAGATGGTCACCGCCTTTGCACGGCTGACCAAAAGCATCTCCAAAGGCACCCAGAAGCTGGTGCCTTTGCAGGAGGAGCTGGCATTGCTCAACGATTACTTTACCATCCAGCAGTACCGCTACGGCGGCGACCTGGAGATTGAGGTCTCCCGCATTGAAAGCGAGACCCTTTGCCGGGACTGCATGATTCCCCGGTTCACCTTGCAGCCGCTGGTGGAAAACGCCATCTTCCACGGGCTGGAACCCAAGGGCGGCCACGGCAGCGTGCTGCTGGATATCTCCACCGACCCGGATACCGGGGACGTATTGCTGCGCATTACCGATGACGGCGTGGGCATGCCGCCGGAGCAGGTAGCTCACCTTCTGGACGAGCCCGCCGAGGGTGCCGAAAAGGCTGAAAAGTTCCGTCATGTCGGCCTGTGGAACGTGAACCGCCGCATCCGGTATTCCTTTGGCGAGGGTTACGGCCTGACCATTGAAAGTGAAGAGGACGTGGGCACCGAGGTCACCATCCGGCTGCCCTATCAACAGAAAGGAGACACCCATGCTGCGGATATTACTGGTGGATGATGAGCCGCTGGTGCTCATCGGCCTGCAGGGGATGCTGGAATGGGAAAAGCTGGGCTATACCGTCTGCGGCACCGCCCGCAACGGAAAGCTGGCGCTGGAACTCATTGAGCGGGAGAAGCCGGATATCGTCATTGCCGACGTAAAAATGCCGGTGATGGACGGGCTTACCCTTGCCCGCACCTGCCGGGAGCGCAACGCCCTGCCCGCCTTTATCATGCTGACCAGCTTTGAAGAATTTGATTACATCAAGCAGGCCATGGGTGCCGGAGTGGTGGATTATCTGGTCAAGCTGGACCTGACCCCCGAAAACCTGCAAACCGCCCTTGCCAAGGCCGCCGAAAAGGTAAAAAAGGAGCGTGCTTTGCTGGGCGAATTGTCAGCACAGGAAAATCTTGCCGAGAGTGTGCGCAGCTATCAGGAGCGTTTTTTCGTGCGGTTGTACGCCGGGCTGTTCCCGGACGAAGCCGCATTGGAGCAGCCTTTGCAGCACATGGAGCTGAACCTTGCAAGCGACGCCTACCTTGTAGCCAGCTGCGAGATCATCGCCAACACCGCCCTTACCCCCGCCCAGCAGCTGAAGCTGAGTTTTTCCTGCGGGCGGATGCTGGAGACCACCCTGCAAAACTACCTGCCCTGCTATGTGACCGGGGCGGATGCCATGCGCTGCAATGTGCTTTTCTGCCTGACCGATGCCCAGTGCCAAAAATACCGGACGGTACTGCGCCCGCTGCTGGAACGCGCCAGCCAAATTCTATACAACTATTTCACGGTACGGCTGCTCTGGGCGGTAGGACGCCCCACCGGCTCCCTGCTGGGGCTGGCGCGCCGCTGCCGGGAAAACGCCCACCTGCAGCCCCTGCTCACGGTGGAGCAGCCCATCCAGTTCGTGGAGGTCAACGAGGGCGACGCCACCGCCGGGAAGATGCAGGTGGTGGCACAGGTGCAGGAGTATATTAAGAATCACCTTTCGGAAAAACTGACGCTGGCCGATGTGGCGGCGGTGTTCAATTTTTCGCCCAACTACCTCAGCCAGCTGTTTGGCAAATACGGCGACAGCGGCTTTGTGGAGTACATCACCGAGACCCGCATCGCTGCGGCAAAAGAGATGCTGGAACAGGGCGATTTGAAAGTATACGAGATCGCTGAGAAACTGGGGTACGAGAGCGCTTTCTATTTTTCCAAGGTATTCAAAAAGGTCACGGGGCTCAGCCCGCGGGAATACCAGCAAAGTATTTAAAATCGGAGGCTTTTATGATACAGGAACAACTTGCTTTTCTGCCGGAATTTCTTCCCGATTACCGGCCCTTCCCCCCTGCCAAGGAACGCACCGCATGGCAGGGGCTGCCCCTGCGGGCAAAGCAGCGCTTTTTGCAGGCGGGGGAAGCCGCGCTGCAAACGCCCATTGCGCCCCTGCCGCTCTCGCTCTGGCTGGATTTCACCCACACTGGGCGGCGCACCCCATGGGAGACGGCTTACTTTTCCCGCCGGGCGCGGCTGTGCGCGCTGGTAAGTGCCGAGTGTGTGGAGCACAAAGGGCGCTTTCTGGATGAAATTGCCGATACCGTATGGGCGATCTGCGAGGAAAGTGCATGGCAGCTGCCCGCCCACAACAGTTATGTGCGGGACACCCCGCAGCTGCCCCTGCCGGACACCACCCGCCCCATCGTGGATTTATTTGCCGCCGAGACCGGCGCGCTTCTGGCGCTGACCCGGTACTTACTGCCCGATGAGCTGGATACTGCCGCGCCGGGCATCACGGCGCGGATGGAGCGGGAGCTGGACGCCCGCATCCTGACGCCTTATTTTACAAGCCACTTCTGGTGGATGGGCAACGGCGAAGAGCCTATGTGTAACTGGACGAGCTGGTGCACTCAGAATGTGCTGCTCACCGTTTTTCTGCTGCCCACCACCCAGCAGCAGCGAAAAGCTGCCGTCAAGCAGGCAGCCTACAGCCTCGACTGCTTTTTGAAGGACTACGGCGCGGACGGCTGCTGCAACGAGGGTGCGCAGTATTATCGCCACGCCGGACTGACCCTGTGGGGCTGTCTTGAAATTTTATCCAACGTTGCGCCGGAGGCCTTCCGCCCGCTATTCAGAGAAACAAAGATCAAAAATATCGCGGAGTACATCTGCAATGTCCATGTGGAAGGACCTTACTATCTGAACTTTGGCGATTGCAGCCCCCTGGCCGGGCGCTGCGGTGCACGGGAATACCGCTTTGGACAGGCCGTAGGCAGCGATGCTTTGCAGGCCCTTGCGGCGGCAGATTTCCGCGCCGATGCCGACCCCGACCATTTGCAGAACCCGGACGGCAGCACCCACATCAACCTGTGGTACCGGCTGACCACCGCCTTTGCCGAGCAGGAACTGATGGAATACGCCGCAGTTCCCCAGCATCGTTCTGCAGTATGGTACCCCAGTGTAGGCATTTATGCCGCACGGCAGGGCAGCTGGGTGCTGGGTGCAAAGTTTGGCTCCAACGGCGACAGCCACAACCACAACGATACCGGCAGCATTACTGTATACAAAGACGGCAGACCGTTCCTCATTGATATCGGGGTGGAGAGCTACACCAAAAAGACCTTCAGCCCTCAGCGATACGAAATTTGGACGATGCAGAGCGCATGGCACAACCTGCCAACCTTTGACGGCATCCAGCAGCTGCCCGGCGCAGAATACGCCGCCCGGGAGGTGCACACCACGGAAAACAGCATCACCGCCGAGCTGGCAGGCGCGTACCCGCCTATCCCAGGGCTTACCACCTACCGCCGCTGTGTATCGGCCAGTGAACAGGGCATCACCCTGCGGGACGAAACAGACTATCCCGGCACGGTGGATCTGACCCTGCTCACCGAGCAGCAGCCTGCCGCCACCACAGATGGCTTTGCGGTGGGCACGCTGGGCGGTATCCGGTTTGACCCGAAAAAGGTCGCTGCCAAGGTCACACCGGTACCCATCACCGACCCGCGCCTGCGCACCGCATGGCCGGAAACGATCTATAGGATCACCCTGCATTTCAAAAAATCACTGAATGTCGTGCTATATTAAGGAGAACCGCCATGGAGACCATCAAGCTGAAAATTCTGGACGAAGTGGGTCACACCCTGATGACCTGCGATGCCGACACCAACGTATCCCTTGTTTACACCAACTCCTACAAGCCCGGTGACCGGGTGGCGCTGGAAATCGACCATCCCGGGCAATACTGCGTCATTCAGTTTGAGGACACCATGCCCGAAGCCCTTGTGTATGTGGTAAAACGGGAGATCAATTTCCATATTCCCTTCGGGGAGCAGGCCATCACCTACTCGCCCAAAAGCTTTGTGGGCAGCCGTCATGTCGTCCGCGCGCGCCTTGCGCTGCCGGAAGAAATTGCTGCACGGCGGAACTTAGCCTTCAACTGCTACGATGAGCACGGCGACACCGGCTTTTATCCCCACGCCAGTGCCAACGTGGAAACGCGCGGTGAGGCGGTGTTTGCCGCCCGCAACGCCATCGACGGCATCTTTGAAAACAGCGCCCATGGGGAATACCCCTACCAGAGCTGGGGCATCAACCGGGACCCCAACGCCGCCCTGACCCTGGATTTTGGCCGCGAGGTATTACTGGAGGAGCTGCGCATCACCGAGCGGGCAGATTTTCCGCACGACAACTACTGGGTAAAGGCTACGGTAGAATTTTCTGATGGCAGTCAGCTGGACATTCCGCTGGTAAAAAGCGCCAAGCCCCAGAGCGTTACCTTTGAGCCTAAGCGGGTGCGCAGCCTTGTGCTGAAAGACCTCATTCAGGCCGAGGGTACCTCGCCCTTCCCTGCCCTGACCCAAATCGAAGCCTTTGGCACCGAGGTGAAATAAAATGAGCCTATACAATTCTCTCTATGAGCGGGAAGGGCATGGCATCAGCCCCAACGAGCCGGAGAAAAAGGGCTTTGCGCGCTTCTGCCAGATGGTCGGCCGCGACCTTGGTCAGCTGCTAGGCACAAACCTGATCGTCTGCGTGCTTTGTCTGCCCGCCGCGCTGGGGGTCTCGCTGGGTGTGACCCTGTTTTCCCTGCCGGTCACGGTGATGTGCAGTCTCCTCACCGGTCTGCTGGTCGGCCCTGCCATGCTGTTGCTGGCAGATTGCGCCCTGCGCAGCTTGCAGAACGACCCCTCCCAGTGGCTGCCCCGGGCAAAACAGACCCTTACCGCCCACTGGAAATCTGCCTGCGGCTTTGGCTGCATTGGCACACTGGTGCTGGGGCTGCTGTGCTTTGTATCGGCCTTTGTATTTGAGGCCGCCGCACAGCAGGGCTACTACCCCGGCCTTGCCGTGCTGGTATTTCTGGCGCTGGATTTCCTGGTGCTGGCGGTTTTCAGCACCCTGTGCGCCGCTGTACTGCCGCTGCAAGCCCCGGACAGCCTGCTGCGCCGCGCGGGCAGACTGCTGCTTAACACACCGATCCGCTGCGTGGCGGCAGGTATCGTGATGCTGGCAGGCATCGGCGGCATGCTTTTGCTGTTCCCGGTCAGCGTATTCTGGGCGGTGCTGTTCGGTTTCTGGTTGCCCGGGCTTGCAGCCATGCAGACCCTGTTCCCCGTTTTGCGGCAAGAATACGGCGTACAGGTGCGCACCATTCCGCACCCGGCAGCGCCCGATAAGATCCTGACCGCGCAGGAGCAAAAAAGGCGTTCCCGCGTCAACTGGTGGTACTACAACTGGGGCATCGTAGTTGTGGCGGCTATGGTCATTGTAGGTGCAGCGTATGTGGCACACGGCCTGCTGACCGCCGTAGACCCCGATTACACCGTGGCGGTGGTCACGGCAGAAGCCCTGCCAGACGATGCGGTGCAGCGTCTGCAGACTGCGCTGGCGGGCTATGCGGACGATGCCAACGGCGACGGGGCTGTGGTGGTGCAGGTGAACAACTACACATGGAGCGCCAACGCCGCCCTGACCGACATGAACGGCCAGATGGCTGGTGCCACCCAACTGAACACCGATCTTGCCAACGACGAAAGTACAATCTGGATTCTCGAAGACCCAGAGGGCTTTGAGCAGGCTTATGGGGCGCTGAGCGAAAAGCTGGGTGCCGACTGGGCCGGACAGCTGATTGACTGGGACGAGCAGCCGGTACTTTCCGCTCTCGATCTTGGAAGTTATAACACCACTACCGATGGTAGCCAGCGCATTGCTGTACAAAGCTGTTTTGCTGGCTGTAAAATTGCGATTTTTGACAGGGAAGATCGTTTATGGCGTTCTTTGAGCTCTTGATTCAATTGTTAATACCAGACAATCGGTTCTCCATGGCATCATAAGTCTTACTGCTACCGCTTTACCGCAATGAATTCCCCAAAACCATCTTGACGCACCTACACTTCCATGATACCCTTTATTCCAGATCCTGCTGAAAAAGTGGTGGTTCTCACCGTGATAACCACCACTTTCAGCGGATA
>CAJMQZ010000088.1 GCA_905215595.1 uncultured bacterium | reverse complement strand
CTTGGAGCCCCCGCCAGCAGAAGTACTTCGAGGTCTGCTCCTGCTCCAATCTGGGTGACGCACAGGCACGCCGCCTGCACATCCGCATCAAGGGCAAGGATGGCAAGACCTATCTGGCTCACACCCTGAACAACACCTGCGTGGCACCCCCGCGTATGCTGATCGCTTTCCTGGAGAACCATCTGCAGGCCGACGGCAGCGTGACCATCCCCGAAGTGCTGCAGCCGTACATGGGCGGCCTGAAGGTCATGGTCCCTACCAATAAGAAGAACTAAAACTGCACCGGGTTTTCCACAACCGGGCAGAAAAAGGTTGAAAAAAGCACCGCTTTCCGCACAGGAAAGCGGTGCTTTTGCGTGGGTACCCCTTCCGTCTTGCCGCTTCGCGTCAAGCCACACCCCCTTTTGTCGCTACGCGACATCTTCCCCCGGCCGGGGGAAGTCGGCCCTCAAGGGGACGGCTGACCCTCTCAGGCGCTCCCGCGCCAGCTCTCCCGAAGGGAGAGCCAAGGTCTAAGGCTCGTTGCTAAAGTATTAGGCATCATGGGAAACTTTGCGGCAGTGCCATAAGGCGTCCCCTTGGGGGAGCTGGCTGCGAACGTAGTGAGCAGACTGAGGGGGTACTTCCCACAGCGACTGAGGGGGTTTTACCCGCAAAAGCGATAAGAAAACCTATATTTCAACGCACCTATGTAAATAAATTAAGAATCTCAAAAAACCGCAAAATTTTTTGAAAATATGTGTTGACAAAAGGGGCATCTATGGATATAATAATAAAGCACCGTTCGAGTGCAAGTTAAATATGTGGCGGTATAGCTCAGTTGGCTAGAGCATTCGGTTCATACCCGAAGTGTCACCGGTTCAAATCCAGTTACCGCTACCACTTTTACAGAGTTTCGCTAAGGTTAGGGGGACGGTCGTCTGCAGTAGTGGACGATGGAAGTCGGAGGTTTTAGCGAAGCTCTGTATTTCTAAGGCCCGTTGGTCAAGCGGTTAAGACACGGCCCTTTCACGGCTGTAACATGGGTTCGATTCCCGTACGGGTCATAAAAACGCCTTTGCGCAATGCGCAAGGGCGTTTTTGCTTTGTCCCGGATAGGAAGCCTGGCTACATAATACAGGATAGACTTTTTTCAAAAAATAAGATATACTTACGTTGAAAAGGTGGGATGTGTTATGCCGGAGATCAGTTTGTTTTGCGGGATACGGGTCACAATGTTTTACAGTGACCATAATCCGCCGCATTTTCACGCCGAATACGGCGGATTCAAGGCATTGATCGATATTCAGAATTCCTGCGTGATCCGTGGTGCATTGCCGGGGCGGCAGCTGAAGCTGATCCTTGCATGGTGTGAGCTGCATAAGGATGAGCTGATGCAGAACTGGGAACTGGCCAGAACTGCTGCACCGCTCAATCACATTGCACCGCTGATCTAAAAAAGGAGGCATCTCTATGGATACGTTGTTCCCCAAGGTCTTGCAGGCTGTTGCGGGCGAGGACTTTACGGTGTACCTCTATTTCAACGATGGCTCTGTGCGTCTGTATGACGCAAAACCGCTGCTTAAACTGGGCGGGGTCTTTGCACCCTTGCAGGATGAAGCTTTTTTCAAAAGCCGTCTGACCGTCCTGAACGATACCGCAGCATGGGATGTGAACGGTGACCGGGACCCGGGCAGCTGTGTGGACTTGGACCCCATTGAGTTGTACGAGACCTGCCCTGTGGTGGTAGACCCGCTGGAATCGGCATCCTGATCCGCAAAAATACGCAAAAACACGGGAAGATCCGCAGACCTTCCCGTGTTTTTATTTATTTATTCTGCTCCTGCACATACCGCAGGATGTCCTCCGGTACCTCTGCCAGCGCATCCGCACCGGCGGCGGTCAGCTCGGCGCGGCCGCGGAAGCCCCACAGCGCACCCATGGCGGGCAGCTGCGCGTTGTGCCCGGTGAGGATGTCCACGTCGCTGTCGCCCACAAAAAGGGTGGCGGCGGGGTCTGCGCCCAGCTCGGTCATCAGGGCGTACAGCCCGGTGGGGTCGGGCTTGGTAGGTACGCCCGGGCGGTTGCCCCGCACGGCGGCAAAGCGGCCGGTGCCAAAGTAGTGGGCAATGATGCCGCCGCACAGGGCATCGGCCTTGTTGGAGAATACCGCGCACTGGATGCCCTCGGCCTTCAGTGCGTCCAGCAGTGCCGGAATGCCGGGGTAGGGCGCGGTCTTGTCCTCCTTGTGGGCATCGTACCGGGCAGTGAACTGCGCCAGTGTCGCCGCCAGCTGCGCCGGGGTGCGGGCGTCAGCGGGGGAGAACCGCTCCACCAGCTTGGGGATGCCGTTGCCCACCATCAGCTTGAACTGTGCCACCGTAAAGGTGAGCCAGCCGTTTTGTGCGCACACCCAGTTCCCGGCATCGGCAAGGTCGTCGATGGTGTTCAGCAGGGTGCCGTCCAGATCAAATAATACAGTCTTTATCATAAAATAGTCTCCGTTGGTCTGTGATACAAAAAATGCCCCGCCGACCGTAGGTTCAGCGGGGCATCGCAAGTATACTTCTATATCTCCAGAAAATCAAGAGCCGCCAGCGGCACACTGCGCACGGTGACCTTTTCTTTGCCGGGAAATACAAGGGTCAGGTTGGCACGCTGCACCGTTACCGCCCAAGGGGATTGCAATGCGGCAAAGCCGGTGTCCGGGTGGAACACACACAGCTGGTGCAGATGGAACCGGTGCTGCCGACAGAGCAGCAGCTGTCCTTGCTGCTGCCATACGCCCTCCCGGTGCCAGCCCACGGCGGCAGCGCCCAGCAGGGCGGCAAACACCCCGGTGGGGATGAGCAGCGGCAGGGTAAGGGCAGGCAGGGTGGTGCGGGAGACCGCCGTCAGCAGCAGACAGAGCGCCAGCGGGATGCCCGCCGGCAGAAAAAATATCATGCTGCGGTCGGTGGTGTCGGCGCGGGTGTCCGGGGGCAGCTGCGCCATCTCGGGCAGCAGCTCCCGCAGCAGCGGGGTGCCCTCCCGCCAGACGAACAAGGGCAGCTCCGGGCGGCACGCCCCTGCCGAGACAAATACCGGGCAATAATGCAGTGCCCATGTGGCCGGGGAGCGGCGCAGGTCGGCGTAGTTCAGCTGGCAGAGCCGCAGCCGCATCTCGTACCGGCGGATCAATCCGCCCCGGCTGCCCAGCTGGGTATCGGTGCGCCAGACGGTGTAATGCACCGCCTGCAAAGCGCTGCGCACCAGACTGATGCAGAACAGCGTACCCGCCAGTACCAGCAGCCATGCCATGCCCAGCGGCAGCCAGCGGGCGGCAAGCGCCGCCAGCTGTCCCAGCTGCGCAAGAGCAGCGGTCTGGGCATCCGGGGCATAGCTCTGGGTCTGGTGGATGGCCAGCCACCATAAAATCAGGGTAGACAGGCCGTTGGCACCCAGCACCGTAAAGGCCAGCTTTTCGCCGCCCTTGGGCGCGTGCCACAGCGGGTCTGTCACTGGCAGCAGCACATCGGCAAGCTCCTCGGCCTGCTGCCGGGTAAGATACAAAGTAATAGTTTTGGTCTGCCCCACAGGGTACAGCACCACCCGGCAGGCACCGGTCAGGCGGTAGAGCAGGGGCTGCTCCAGCATCAGCGCCGCCAGCCCCTCGGCGCGCAGGGCGCGGTCCAGCCGCACGCCAAGCCGCCAGCTGACGTGCACCGTGCCCTCGGCATCCACCTGCCAGCGGCCACCATAGTACACCGCCCAGCACACGGCGCTGATAAAGAAGAGCAATACAAGATCCTGCCGCAGCGCCGCACGCAGGGCATCCCAGTTGCGGTCAAAAAGCACCTGTACCAGCGGCAGAAGGTACACAAGCAACGTCTTGCGCAGCAGATGCAGCGCCGCCAGCGGGTGGAAGTGCTTTTCCCGGTTCATACGTTGCCCTCCATCAGCACCGCCGCCAGTGCAGCCGCCTGCGCGGCAGGGATGCCGGGCAGCACCAGCTGCAAACCCGGGCTGCGCACAAGGAGCACAGTGCATCCTGCCGCCCACAGCAGCGGGGTGCGCAGCAGCTGCACCCCGGTGACCGCCCGGCGCGGGATGCGGTGCAGCACAGGGACAGCCACCCCGGACTGCACCGTGACGCTGTTTGCCGTCAGGGCGGCGACAAAGCTGCAGCAGCGCGCCCGGACAAGCGCCACCAGCGCCACCCATACAGCGCAAAAGACTGCGCCCGCCCACACACTTTGCCAGAAGGCAAAGGGCGCGCAGACCAGCCCGGGCACAGCTGCCCAGACGCAGAGCACCCGGCGGGCGCGGGGCGGCAGCACCAGTGCGGTGCGCAGCAGCTCCTGCTCGCTCATTTGTGGGAGGAAAGACCCCACGCATCCATCAAAAGATGCAGGGTGTCGTCCTGTGTCAGGCACAGCAGCCGGTCCCACGGCAGCAGCACCGTGCTGCCGTGAGGGATGATGAACTCGGTATCCCGGGTGATGCTGACCAGAATGGCATCGCCGGGAATGGGGATCTCCTTGATCTCCTTGCCCGCGAACTGAAAGTCCTCCGGCAGCAGGATCTCGTTCAGGCTGGCAGTGCCGCCGCCCAGCGAAAGCAGCTGCCGGATGGTGTCGGTCTCGATCTCCCGCTCCAGAATGTGGCTCAGGTTGTCGGTGCCGCACACCACGGTATCTACGCCCAGCGTGTGCAGGATGTCCCGGTTTTTGGGGTTGGAGGCGCGTGCCACGGTGCGGTTCACGCCGAACTCCCGCTTGGCGATCTGGCACGCCACCAGATTGGTCTCGTCGGTGTTGGTCACCGCCACAAAGGCGTCGCAGCTGGCCACGTCGGCGGTGCGCAGGGTGTCAAAGCTCAAGGAGTCGCCGCAGATGACCGGGATATCCAGCGTATCCGCAAGGGTGCGGCACAGCGCCTCCTGCGGCTCGATGATGGTCACCTTATGGTGGTGGGACAGCAGGCTTTGGGCAAGGTACATTCCCACCCGGCCGCCGCCGGCAATACAAACTTTCATATCGTTACCTCATTCTACGGTCTGTAAAGCAAAAAACGGCTTCTTACTTGGAAAGTGCCCGGAACACCGCCTGCTCAGTCAGCACGGTGGGGCAGATGGTCTCCAGCTCGTAGGCCTTGTGGTACAAGATCTGCAGATGCGGGTCGGATACCCGGCAGATGACCTTATCCCGGCGGAAGATGTTCTTGGCCAGCTGCGCCGCCATCAGGTTCACCGAGTCCTCCTCGGTCACCGCCGCCACGGCGTCGCAGTTCTCCACGCCGCCCCGGCGCAGGGTGTCCGGGTCGGTAGGGTCGCCCACAAGGGCAGTGCCGTGAAAGGTATAATCGTCAAAGGCATCCAGACGCTTGAGCTGCTCAGGGTCCTTTTCCACCACCGAGATATCATGGCCGATGCGCTCCAGATCGCGGATCAGCGCCGCACCCACCTGATCGCAGCCGATCACCAGTATGTTCATGAAGGTTCACCTCGTTGTTCTCAGTGCTTTTTGCGCCGGGCGCAGAAAGCGGACAGACTTCTTATTTTTATAGTATAGCACATTTCCCGGGGCAGATAAATACAGCGCCCGGGGGAAAATTTCTATAATCTGTATGCACAGCGGCTCATAGTATGGTATACTGGAACTGCTTTTGAAAAAACTACGCACCCAACGGGTGCTGCAGGAGGGATTTATACGTTTTTTGAGATCATCAAAGCGATCCTGATGGGTATCGTGGAGGGCATTACCGAGTGGCTGCCCATCTCCTCCACCGGTCACATGATTCTGGTGGAGCAGGTCGTCAAGTTCAATGCCAGTGAAGAGTTCATGTCCATGTTCCGGGTGGTCATCCAGCTGGGTGCCATTCTGGCTGTGGTGGTGCTGTTCTGGAATAAGCTGTGGCCCTTCTGGCTGCGGCAGGGCAAGGTCATCTCCAAGCCCAGCGTGTGGAACCTGTGGTTTAAGGTGGTAGCCGCCACCCTGCCGGTGCTGGTCATCAGCCCGCTGGACGATTGGATGGAGGATCACTTCTATAACTACATCACCGTAGCCGCCATGCTGATTTTGTACGGCGTGCTCTTCCTTGTGGTGGAGAACCGCCGCACCACGCCCCGGGTCACAAAGCTGGAACAGATCAGCTACCGGGACGCGCTGCTGATCGGCGTGTGGCAGTGTCTTGCCATCATCCCCGGCACCTCCCGCTCCGGCGCTACCATCGTGGGCGGTCTGCTGCTGGGGCTCTCCCGCGCCTGCGTGGCAGAGTTCACCTTCTATCTTGCCATCCCGGTCATGGCGGGTGCATCCCTGCTCAAGGTGGTCAAGTTCGCGGTTTCCGGCGTATCCATCACCGGCACCGAGATCGCTGTGCTGCTGGTGGGCTGCGTTGTGGCCTTTGCCGTCAGCCTTGCAGCCATCCGCTTCCTGATGGACTACGTCAAGCGCCACGACTTCAAGTTCTTCGGCATCTACCGCATCGTGCTGGGTGCCATCGTGCTGGCTGTGGCAGCCATCACCGCGCTGGCATAAGAGAATTTTGTTATGATAAAACAGGGGCTGCTGCACTGAATGCCGTGCAGCAGCCCCTTATTGTATGGTATGCTTCTTTTTTGGCGGGCTGAACCCTCTCCGTCATTGCTGCGCGATGCCACCTCCCCCGAAGGGGGGAGGTTTATTTGTACTGACCGGAAGCTGCAAAAAAGCTCCCCCTTGAGAGGAAAGACTTCCCCCGCTCCGGGGGAAGATGTCACCGCAGGTGACAAAAGGGGGAATCTGGCACGCCGTCAGGCGTGACTGAGAGGGTTTGCAAACGCTCACTCTTCCGCTTTTTTCACCTTTACGCGCCACTTGTGGGACATATACTCCGAGCGCAGCTTGTTGGTGACGAAGGTCTGGCTGCTGTACAGGCCGTGGTGGCCGGAGAGCATATAGCAGATGCCGCAGCCCAGCGCGATGAGCTCCAGCCCGGCGCCGCTGAACAGCTCAAAGGCCAGCAGGATGGAGGGGATCAGGGCGTTGGTGGCACCGCAGAAGATGGACACCAGTCCCACTGCCGCCGCAAACCCGGCGGGCAGACCCAGCAGCGGGCCGACCACGCAGCCGAAGGTAGCACCCACAAAAAAGCTGGGCACCACCTCGCCGCCCTTGAACCCGCAGGCAAGGGTCAGCGCGGTAAGGAAGATCTTGCACAGAAAATCCCACGGCAGCGCCTGTCCCTGCTCCACGGCAGCGGTGATGACGCTCATGCCCGCGCCGTTATAGCGCCCCACGCCGAACAGATAGGAAAAGCCGATGACCAGCACGCCGCCCGCAAAGACCCGCACCCACGGGTTCGGGAGAAGCTTTGGCACGGTATACTCCATGAAGTGGAGGGTGTAGCAGAACAGGCGGGAAACAGCAGCGCAGGCCACACCCAGCAGGATGACCAGCAGGGCGGTGCGGACATTCAGCTCCGGCGCGGTGAGGGCAAAGTGGGTGGGCGCGATGCCAAAGACCAGCGAGCAGCCGTAGGCGATGAGGGCGGAGGTAAAGGCGGGGACAAAGGCAGAGGTGAAGGTCAGGCCCACATCCTCCACCATCATGGCAAAGCAGGCCGCCGCCAGCGGGGTGCCGAACAGGGCAGAGAAGAACGCAGCCATGCCGCTGATGGTGGCGGTGCGGCGGTCGTGGTCCTTGAGCCGCAGCAGGGTGCCAAGGTTCCAGCCGATGCTGCCGCCCATCTGCAAAGCAGCGCCCTCGCGGCCGGCAGAGCCGCCGCACAGGTGGGTGAGCACCGTACCCAGAAAGATGGCGGGCACCAGCAGAATACTGACCGGCTCGCCGCTCTGCACAGCGCGGAGAACGTTGTTGGTGCCCACACCCTCGCACTTTGTTACCTTATAAAGGGCAGTGATGAGCAGACCCGCCACAGGCAAAAGGAACAGCAGCCAAGGCTGCACGGCGCGCAGCTCGGTGGCGTGCTCGACAGCAAGGTGGAACAAGGTGCCCAGAAATCCACAGAGCAGACCCATGGGAACCGCCAGAAAGAACCATTGCAGCGCCACCCGCAGGGCGGCTTCGGCTTCGCGCCGGAATGTATCAAAATCGTTCATAGAAAGTACTCCTGTATCTTGACATCCGTTCCGTTTTTTGGAACCGATATAAAATAACACCGCAGGGCAGGGCTGTCAACCCCAAAATGGGCAGAGCAAAAGCGGCGCTGCTCATTTTCTGTTTACACCGCTCGCCCGGGTGTGCTATACTGAAGGCAGTACCGCACAATTCCCGCCTGACGGCTCAAGCACCGTTCCGGCGGATCTCCGCGCCAAGAGCCGCCGCAAGCGGCGGTTGCGCTCCGAAGC
>CAJMQZ010000087.1 GCA_905215595.1 uncultured bacterium | reverse complement strand
GGAGTTCATCCAGATCGACACCACCAACATCCTGTTCATCTGCGGCGGTGCCTTTGACGGTCTGGACAAGTATATCCTGCGCCGCACCGATAAGTCCGCGCTGGGCTTCGGCAGTGCGCTGAAGGATAACTCCACCGAGGCTGAGCGCGCATTGCTGCGCAAGGTAGAGCCCCACGATCTGGTCAAGTTCGGCCTGATCCCGGAGCTGATCGGCCGTCTGCCGGTCATCACCGTGCTGGATGATCTGGATGAGGATGCGCTGGTGCGCGTGCTCAAGGAGCCCCGCAACAGTCTGGTCAAGCAGTATAAAGAGCTGCTGGGCATGGATAACGTGGAGCTTACCTTTACGGACGAAGCCCTGCACGCCATTGCCCGCAAAACCATCGAGCGCAAGACCGGTGCCCGCGGTCTGCGCAGCGTGATGGAAAGCATCCTGCTGCCTATCATGTACGAGGTGCCCAGCGATGCCACCATCATCCGCGTGACTGTGGATGAGGACACCGTGGAGGGCGGCGAAGCACATCTGGAATACGGTGCTGTGCGCAAACGCTATAAAAATCAGGCCGCTCTCAGCTGACGGCATCGCCGCACAGCAGGGGAGTGTACCCGCTTGCAAGGCCCTGTTTCAAAAGCTTTTTGCTTTTGACAGGGCTTTTTGCTTTCAAATTCTTGTTTCTGACAGGAAAATGTACTATAATAGCAAAGTGTGGATCGTGCGGCATGTGCTCTCTGGCAGGGGCATACCGCAAAAGACGAGCCATAGAATTGGGTAATAGGAAGTACTATAAAGGAGTGTGTATTCAATGGCAAATTATCACGAGATGGATCGCGCTGCGCTGACCGCTGAAAAGGCAGCGCTGGAACAGGCTTATAAAGAGTTTCAGGCAAAGGGTCTGAAGCTGAACATGGCACGCGGCAAGCCCGGCCCCCACCAGATGGATCTGGCAATGGACCTGCTGAAGATGACCGATTACACCACGGATGCAGGCACCGATGCCCGCAACTACGGCGAGCTGGAGGGTCTGAGCGAGGCACGCGCCCTGTTTGCAGATGTGTTCGGCGTAAAGCCCAACGAGGTATTCGTGGGCGGCAACTCCAGCCTGCAGCTGATGTATAACCTCATCAACATCGGCTATGTGTTCGGCTTCCCGGAGTCTCCCTGCCCTTGGTCTCAGGTGGAAAAGCGCAAGTTCCTCTGCCCGGTGCCCGGCTATGACCGTCACTTTGCTATCACCGAGGAGTTCGGCTTTGAGCTCATCAGCGTGCCCATGACCCCCAACGGCCCCGATATGGACGTTGTGGAAAAGCTGGTGGCTGAGGACGATACCATCAAGGGTATCTGGTGTGTGCCGCAGTACTCCAACCCCGATGGCTACACTTACAGTGATGAGACCATCGAGCGCTTTGCAAAGATGAAAACTGCCGCCCCGGATTTCAAGATCTTCTGGGATGAGGCCTACATCGTCCATCACTTGACCGAGGAGATCATCGAGACCCCCGTTCTGCTGAACGTGAGCAAGAAGTACGGCACGCAGGACCGCGTATTCATGTTCACCTCCACCAGCAAGATCACCTTCCCGGGTGCCGGCGTTTCTGCCATTGCATGCAGCGACAACAGCATGAAGTACATGTGCAAGCGCTTTTCAGTGATGATCATCAGCTACGATAAGATGAACCAGCTGCGCCACGTCCGCTTCCTGAAGAACAAGGAGGGCGTTCTGGCACACATGGCAAAGCACCGCCGCCGTCTGGTGCCCTGCTTCGATGCCGTCAAGACCGCCTTTGCCGCCAACCTCACCCCCTGCGGCGATATTGCCCACTGGACCAACCCCAAGGGCGGCTACTTCATCAGCTTGTATGTCATGCCCGGCTGCGCTAAGCGCGTGGCGGAACTGTGCAAGAACGCAGGTCTGGTGCTGACCGGTGCAGGCTCTGCTTACCCGTACCACAAGGACCCGCAGGACTCTCATCTGCGCATCGCCCCCACTTACCCCAGTCTGGACGAGGTGGAGACCGCTTCCGAACTGCTGTGCGTCTGCGTGCGTCTGGCCGTTGTGGAAAAGCTGCTGGCTGATATGGCCTAAGGCTTAAAATAATTTGTATATTCTCCTCTGCGGGGCTCTTTGCAGGGCTGGCAGGGGAGTTTTATCACAGAAAGGTCGGCACGACGGCTGCTCTGTGAGGAGAGGAACCGTCGGCAAAACTTGCGGTTCACAACAAAAACGGCTGCGGCTGCACAGCCGCCGCTTTTGGAGGTTCCCGACTTATGAAAACAAAAGGCAAAGCATGGCAGCTGGTTGTTACCGCGCTGCTGATCGTTGTGTTTGTCTACACCGCCTTTTTTGGCGTGGCGGCAAAATACGGCGATGTGACCACCACCTACATCAAGGGTGCAAAGGATATCCGCTTTGGTGTGGATATCAAGGGCGGCGTCAACGTTACCTTTGTGCCCTCGGATGGCTACGATGCCACGGACGAGCAACTGGATGCCGCCCGTCTGGTCATCGAGAACCGTCTGGTCGCATTGAACGTGACCGACTACGAGCTGTATGTGGACAACAACTCCGACAGCCTGATCCTGGAGTTTCCGTGGCAGTCCGGCGAGACAGATTTTGACCCCGAGTCTGCTATTCAGGAAATCGGCACCACCGCCTACCTGACCTTCCGCGAGGGAGCCAGCAAGGACGGCGAGCTGATTTTGGACGGCTCCATGGTCGAAAGCGCTTCGGCACAGTACGGTGCTGTGAGCAACGGCGGCAGCTCCGAATATTACGTTGCCCTCAAGTTCACCACCGAGGGCGCCAAGGCCTTTGGCGATGCCACAACCAAGCTGGCCGCCGATAAGGGCAGCATCAGCATCTGGCTGGACGATGAGAACGTAAGCACCGCCACCGTCAACACCGCCATCACCGACGGACAGGCCATCATCACCAGTTCGGCCTCCAATCCCTTTACGCAGGACGCCGTGGTCAAAATGGCACGCCAGATCAACTCCGGTGCACTGCCCTTTGCGCTGAGCGTGGACAGCTACTCCACCGTAAGCCCCAGTCTGGGCGAAAACAGCCTTGGCGCCATGGTGCTGGCAGGCCTGATCGCCTTTGCCCTCATCGTGGTGTTCATGACGGTACTGTACCGTCTGCCGGGCTTTCTGGCCTGCATCGCGCTGGCCGGTCAGGTGGCGGCTACGCTGGCCTTTGTGTCCGGCTACTTCCCGGTGTTTGAAAGCTTTACCCTGACCTTGCCCGGCATCGCAGGTATTATTCTGGCCATCGGCATGGGCGTGGATGCCAACGTCATCACCGCCGAGCGCATCAAAGAGGAGCTAAAAAACGGAAAATCTCTGGATGGCGCACTGAAGAGCGGCTTTGCCCGCGGCCTGACCCCCATCATTGACGGCAACGTGACCATCGTCATCGTGGCCATCGTGCTCATGGGTGCCTTCGGCCCCTCGGATGGCCTGTTTGCCAAGGCACTGCACTTTGTGTTCTTCGCCTTCGGCCCCTCTACCGCAGGCACTATCTACGCCTTCGGCTATACGCTGCTCACCGGCGTGCTGCTGAACTTCGTGTTTGGCGTATTCGCTACCCGTGTCATGATTCGCGGCGCAGCTGCCATCAAGGCGCTGCACAACCCGTGGCTCTACGGTGCTGCAAAGCCCGGGCAGGAAAAGACCGAAAAGAAGCCGGTAAACTTTGTTGCCCTGCGCAAAAAGTTCCTGACCTTCTCCGCCTGCCTGATGGCAGTCATCCTGCTGTGCGCCGCAGTGTTCGGTGTGCATCTGGATACTGAGTTCACCGGCGGTGCCATGATCACCCTGTCCTACGAGGGCAGTTTTGATCAGTCCGCTGTGCAAAAGACCGCTGCTGCGGCGCTGGAAAACACCGGCCTGACCCTGCAGACCGGCGAGAACGTGGCCACCGGCGACCAGACTCTGAAGATCTCCATGCCCGGCACCGAGACCGTGACCACCGAGCAGGTGGAGAACCTGCTGGACTCCCTGAACGAGAACTACCCGGACAACCAGTTTGCCCAGCTGTCCCTGAGCAATGTCAGCGCAGCCATGGGCACCAAGTTCCTGCAGAAGAGCCTGGTGGCTGTGGTGTTTGCACTGGTGCTCATTCTGCTGTATATCGCCCTGCGCTTCAAGAACATCGGCGGTCTGACCGGCGGTATGATGGCAGTGCTGGCGCTGGTCAACGACCTGATGGTGGTGTTTGGCACCTTTGTGCTGCTGCGCACCGCACTGGACGGCAACTTTATCGCCGCCATGCTCACCATCCTCGGCTACTCCATCAACGATACCGTTGTGGTGTACGACCGTATTCGTGAGAACCGCGCTCTCATGGGCAAAAAGGGCAGCTTTGAGGAGCTGGTCAACCAGTCGGTCAATCAGTCTGCCCGCCGTACCCTGATCACCACCATCACCACCGTGATGGCACTGGGTGTGATGTGCATCGTGGCAAAGCTCTATGGTCTGGACAGCATCTTTACCTTTGCATTCCCGCTGATGATGGGTATGGTCAGCGGTGTGTACACCTCTCTGTGCGTTTCCACCTCGGCATGGGTGCTGTGGAGCGAGCGCAGCAAAAAGAAAAACTGAGGCGGAGGAACAAAAGATGAAGTGCCCTTATTGCGGTGCGGAGGAATCCAAGGTGATCGACTCCCGCCCGACTGAAGATAACGAGCGCATCCGCCGCCGCCGCGAGTGCCTGAACTGCCACATGCGCTTTACCACCTACGAGGTGGTGGAAACAGTGCCGCTGGTGGTCATCAAAAAGGATAACTCCCGCGAACCCTTTGACCGGCAGAAGCTGTTCAACGCCATGCTGCGCGCCTGTGCCAAGCGTCCTGTCAGCTACGAAACGCTGGAACGTGCTGTCAGCAGCATTGAGCAGTCCCTGTTCAGCTCCTACGACCGCGAGATCCCCAGTGTGCGCATCGGCGAGCTGACCATGGAGGAACTGAAAAAGATCGACGAGGTGGCCTATATCCGCTTTGCCTCGGTCTACCGCCAGTTTGCGGACGTGGAAAGCTTCCTTGACGAACTGAAAAAGCTTGTGGGCGACCGCAAGGAAAATCAGTAAACTATAACTTAAAAAGGACACTGCACGAAACACTGTGCAGTGTCCTTTTTTTGCTCATCTTATACCAGCCGCCGGGCGAGCCATTCCAGCCGCTCCACCTCCACCTGTGCGCGGCGCAGCTCGCCCAGCGCCTCCTCTGCGGCCTGCTGCTCAAGGTATCCGTCTGCCGCCCGCAGCGCGGCTTCCAGTTCCGTGTAGTCGGCCGTGCGCAGCAGATGGCTCATGGTTTCCCGCATGGTATCGCACAGTTCTGCACCCTCGGCAAGCGCCTGCCGCGCGGTGGCAAAGTCCTTCTGCCGTACAGCCTCAAGGGCACAGTCCAAATCGGCTGAAATATCCTGCGCAAAGCCCTGCACCCGTCCGCTGCTGTAAAGGGATACCCCCAGCAGCGCCGCCACGATCAGGATACACGCATAGATCCGCTTCATCGCTTTCCTCCCGGCTGACGGCCTTCCTTTTTCAGCAGAAAATAGTCCTCAGTCTCGTTGCCGATAAGCAGCAGGATCTCCTGTGGAAGAACCGTGTTCGCCGTAGCGGTGCGTTCCAGCCACGCACGGTCCTTGCCGCACCAGCGCAGATTATCCTCCAGTACCTGCCCGTCCAGCACAAAGGGGATGGTGGCCTGTGTCTGCTGTACTTTCAACTGTAAATCGGAGAGGGTGGCTGCTTCCTGCTCCGGGCGCAGCGCCGCCGACAGTGTGCCGTTTGTTTCAATTACGGCGTAGGATACCCTGCGCGGGTCAAAGATATCCTTGCCGCGCAGCGCCTCCATCAGGTCGGCGGTAGTCAGCCGCAGCATCCGCAAAGCGTTCTGGTCGATCTTTCCGTCCAGAATGACCGTTTTGGGACGCCCGGAGAGAAAATTGAAGAATTTCTGGCTGCGGAAGCTCACTACTGAACCCAGCAGCTCCAGCGCCGCAATAAGAAATAGCGGGATCAGACTGGCGGTGATGGGGACATCCTCCGATTCAATGGAGATGGACGCCAGATTGGAGATCAGGATGGTGGATACTAGTTCCTCCGGCTGCAATTCTCCCAGCTGGCGCTTGCCCATCAGCCGCATGGCAAACAAAACGCAGAGATACAGGATAATGGTGCGGCAAAGCAGCAGTTTCATGCACAAACCCTCCCGGTGCGGTGTGCGCGGCGTATTCCGCTGCGGCAAAGCGGGCATACTGCACACACAAAGGAGTGATGGATGTGCAGCAGCTTTCGCAAAGCCTTGCGGAAAACCTGTCCGCGCTTGATGCTAGGTTTGGCAAATCGGCAGATTATTATGCGAAGCAAATCGTTTTGTACGGCTGCCCGGGGTGCATCGTAATGTTTGACGGCATGGCAAGCTTGGATTCGTTCTGGGAACTGTTGCTGGACGCCGCCGGGCGGCAGTCTGCTTCTGTCCGGCTTACTGGTACGCAAGCATATGCGCATATCCTGCACGGCTCGGCGTTTCTGGCCGAGAGCACTCCGGTGCAGGATATGCCGCAGCTCGTAGCGCGGCTGACGGCGGGCATGGCGGTGCTGCTTTTAGAGGGGTGCAGCAGTGGTATTGTTTTTTCAGTGCAGGGACTCAAGTTTCGCTCGGTGGAAGAGCCATCCGCCGAGGGCAATCTGCGCGGCAGCAGGGAAGGCTTTACCGACCTTCTGCGGGTGAATCTGAGCCTTTTGCGCCGTCTTGTCCGCACCGACACCCTTGTGCAGGAGGCCGCACAGGCGAGTACAAGCTGCAATACGGAGTACGCCCTTTGCTACTGCAAGGACCGTGCCGACCCCGCCATGGTGCGCCGGGTGCGTGCCATTTTGCAAAGCGCAAGGCCGGAGCTGCTGCTGGATTCCAGCTATTTTGTACCGTGGCTGCTGCCCGGCAAGGCGCGGCTGTTTACCCCGGTACACTACACCGAGCGCCCGGCGGTCGCCGCCGCGAAGCTTTGCGAGGGAAAGCTGGTAATTTTGGTCAACGGCAGCCCCTCAGCACTGGTGCTGCCCGCGCTGTTCAGCGAGCAGTTCGAGTGTCTGGATGATTACGCTTCCACGGCGGTGTTTTCCTCTTTTCTGCGGGTGCTGAAGTACTTTTCCTTTTACCTTACGGTGTTTCTACCGGGGGTCTTTGTGTGCGTGGCGGTGTATCTGCCGGAGCTGCTGCCCCCGCAGCTTCTGTACAAGATCGAAGCAGCCGAAAAGGCCACCCCGCTGCCCCTGTTTGCCGAGATGCTGCTGGTGATCCTGATTTTAGAGATCATCCGGGAGGCAGGGCTGCGGATGCCGCAGTCACTGGGTCACTCGGTCAGTCTGGTATCGGCGCTCATCATTGGCGATGCCGCCATTGCCACCGGGCTTATGAGCACCCCGGTCATCTTTGTGGCTAGCATCACGGCCATTGCAGTCTTTGTCACCCCGGGTCTGTACGAGCCTGCCACTCTGCTGCGCATTGGCACGGTGCTGTTGGCGGGGCTTGCCGGGCCGGTGGGGCTGGCAGCGGCATTTTTCGGCTTTCTGCTCAGCATCGTCAGCACCGAAGCACTGGGTGTGCCGTATCTTGCGCCGCATCCGTTCCCGCAGCAGCCGCTTTCCGAGGACGGCGTTCTGCGCCGCAACTACCGGCAGCTGTCCCGGCATGGGTTCAATATCTGGCAAAAGCGGGAGAGAGGGAGAAAGCAGTCATGAAGCAGCAAACAGAACGTTTTACCCCGGCGGCGCTGACCCTCAGCGTGGTCACAGCAGCGCTGGCAGATGGCATCCCGCAAAGCGTTCCGGTGCGCCGGGCGCTGTGGCTGGGCGCAGTCAGCATGGTGTGTCTGTGCATCCTTTCTGCGCTGGCAGCGGCGGCTTTGCAGGGCAAAACGCCCTCCTTTGCGGTGCGGCTGGCACTGACAGCCGGGCTTTTTATGGAGCTGATGCACACCCTCGTGCAGGCACAAGGGCTGTGCACGGCAGAGTTTTCCTCCATGGCGCTGCTGGGCTTTCTGCCGCTGCTGCTCTGGGCGGGGTGGGCTGTCCCTCCTGCAAGCTGGAACGCCTCGGCGCGGGTGCTGTGGTGGTTTGTAGCCGTGGGCGGCGTGGTCTGCCTGTTGGGGCTTGCAGGGCAGCTGCGCTGGTACCGGCTGTTTACCCCGGCACAGCCGACCGCAGCAAACTGGGACGTACCGGTCTACGCTGAATATTTTGCAGGAGCACTTCTGTGCAGTGCGCGGTCTGCCCGCCGCACGGTCTGGCTGCCGGTATGGGGCTTTGCGGTGCAGGCTGCGGCTTTGCTGGGCGGCGCTTTGCTGTTTGGCGGCGGCGCATACCCTCGGCTGGAGTTGCTGCGGGCGTGGAGCG
>CAJMQZ010000086.1 GCA_905215595.1 uncultured bacterium | reverse complement strand
TTTTCCGGGCCAATGTGCTGCTGAACCTGTAAAATATTCCTGCCCCAAGGCACCGGCTTTTTTGCACAAGCCGGTGCCTTTTGGTTGCACTTTTCCCGGGAGATCATTATACTTATTTATAAAAGAAAAGGCAGCAGAAAGCAAAACCGGCTGTTTCTTAAACTTTCCTAAGAAATCTTTCGTAGAAACTAAAACGTTCTGCTGGTATACTAAAATCGAATGACGGTACAAGGGGGAAGTGTGAATATGGCAGAACAGACGATCCTGATCGTGGAGGACGACCCGGATATCCGGGACGGTGTGCGCATCCTGCTGGCAGGCGAGGGCTACCACATTCTGGAGGCAGAGAACGGCCTGCGGGCATTGGAGCTGTTCGACCCGGAGGTGGATCTGGTCATTCTGGATATCATGATGCCGGGCATGAGCGGTCTGCGCGTGTGCGAAGAGCTGCGCAAGACCTCGGCGGTGCCCATTTTGTTCCTTACCGCAAAATCGCAGGAGTCGGACAAGCTGCTGGGCCTGACGGCGGGAGGCGGCGACTATCTGGCAAAGCCGTTCTCCTTTGCGGAGCTGAGCGCGCGGGTCAAGGCGCTGCTGCGCCGGTACTGCGTGTATCAGGGCAAGGATCAGGTGCATCACAAGCCGCACAACACCACGCTGGAGCTGCACGGTGTGCGCCTTGCACTGGACTGCAACCGTGTGTGGGTGGACGAGCGGGAAGTGGATCTGACCGAGACGGAATACAAAATTCTGCGGCTGCTCATGCAGAACCCGCAGCGCATCTTTTCCATTCAGGTCATTTATGAGACGGTGTGGAACGAGCCGTACTACTATGTTTCCAACGGCACAGTGATGGTGCATATCCGCAACCTGCGTATGAAGGTGGAGGACGACCCGCAGAAGCCCACCCGCATCTGCACTGTGTGGGGCAAGGGCTACCGCTTTGTTTCCGGAGAGGAAGGCGGTCTATGAAAAAGCAGAACGGCCTTGCAAAGCAGTTTATGGGCATGATCGCACTGGCGGCGCTGGAAAGCGTGCTGCTGCTGACAGTATCGCAGGTGGTGCTTGCCAAGGGACTGCGCTTCTGGTTCAGCCGCACGGAGGTGCAGCAGCATGCCACCCAGAAACAGGTGCAGGAGCTGCAGAGCTATGTGACGGAACATCATCTTGCCAGCACGGATGTAAAGGAACTGACGGATTGGAGCCATAAGCGGCGTTATACCCTGCTGGAACTCTACCGGGGCCAGACGATGATCTACTCTTCGTTTGCACCCAAAGACGGGATGATCTCGTTTTTGCCGCAGAACGGCACATCGGATCAGAACCCGGGGGTCCTGGTGGATAAGACCGGCGTTTACGATTGGCTGCCCTGCTACACGCTCACCTTTGCAGACGGTGAGGTGAGCGCGATGCTCTACTACAACGGCTTCAATACCTATTACGGCACCGGGTGCGAAATTTTGCTTTCCCTGTGCATTTTATGGTGGTTTCCGGGCTTTTTCCTTCTGAACAGCCGTAAGATCGTGCGGTACGTGGTGCAGCTCAGTGAGGAGATCCAGGCCATGGAGGGCGGCGACCTCGACCACCCCATTACCATCCGCGGCAGCGATGAGATCACCACGCTGGCCTCCTGTCTGGACTCCATGCGGGTGACTTTGCGCCAGCAGCAGGAAGAGGAAGCACAGGCCGCTGCCAAGGTAAAGAATCTCATCACCGAGATGTCGCACGATCTGCGCACGCCGCTGACCACTCTGCTGCTGTATACAGAGATCTTGCAGTATCATAAGTACGAGACACCGGAACAGGCCGACAATTACCTGAACAAGATCGACGCGAAGGCCCGGCAGATCAAGCAGCTTTCGGATAACCTGTTTGAATATGCCCTTGTCACGCGGGATACGGTGGCCGTGCTGGACCCGCCGGCACATTTTTCCACTGTGTTTGAAGAGCCACTCACGGAAATGGTGGAAACGCTGCAGCAGCGCGGGTTTGCCTGCGCACTGGAACTGGGCGAGGAGGACGTGCTGCTCTTGGTCAGCGGGCAGTACGTGCGCCGCATTCTGGATAACATCACCTCGAATCTGGTCAAGTATGCCGACCCCTGCAGTGATATCCTTGTGCGCTTTGTGCAGGAAGAAGACAGGGCGGGCCTGTGCTTTGAGAACCGCGTCCTGCCGGTGCCCGCCTCCTCGGAGAGCACCAAGGTGGGACTGCCCAGCATTGAAACAATGATGGAAAAGATGCAGGGCATCTGTCGTATTGAACAGCCTGAAGGCATTTTCCGCATGACACTGCTGTTCCAGACCGTCAAAGAATGAAAAAGCAGAGAAGGCTTCCCGCTGAGGGAGGCCTTCTCTGCTTTTTCACACATTGTTGACTTCTCTTAAGTCATCTTAAGACTTTTTTGCCCAAAATCCTAAGAATCATCCTGTATACTTCCAGATATTGGCGGAGAAGATCCCGCCGCATGCAATACAGGAGGGGCGATACGATGCTGCGAAAGAAAAACAGCGAACCGGCACAGCAGCCGGATGCCCAGCAGGAACTGCTGGACTTTGAGAACCCGGCGGTGCAGCCGGGCAAAAAAGACCCGAAACAGTTTTTGAAGCGCAACTGGAAAAAGATCACTGCGGTGGTCTGCGTGGCGGCGGTGGCCGCTGCGGTGCTGCTGCCCAAAAACAGCAAAAAGGCTGTGCAGGCCAGCACCCAGTACATGGAGGCCGCACTGGAACGGCGGGACATCACCAACACCTTCAGCGGTTCCGGAACCATTTCCGCAGCTAACACCTATACGGTCAAGTCGCTGGTGAAGGGCACTGTGCTCACCGCAGATTTTGAGGTGGGCGATACCATCGAGAAGGGTACCGTGCTGTACACCATCGACAGTTCAGACGTTGCCACCAGTGTGGAAAAGGCCCAGCTTGCGCTGGAGCAGGCACAGCGCAGCTACGACGATACAGCCGATGCCCAGTACATCCGCAGCGTCATTGGCGGCACAGTGGCTTCCATCAAAGTCAAGGCCGGTGACTACGTGACCGCCGGGCAGGAGATCGCCACCGTGCGGGACGATTCCAGCCTGCTGCTCACGCTGGAATTCCCGGCAGCGGATGCTTCGGGGTTTGCCGTGGGTCAGGCTGCGGAGGTCATACTCAACGGTACCTTTGAGACCCTTTCCGGCACGGTGCAGGCCGTGGCCGGCACCGATACCATCAGCAGCGGCAATCTGCTGGTGCGCACCGTGACCATTGCCGTGAAGAATAATGGCAGCCTGACCACCGCACAGGCCGCATCCGCCACCATCAACGGTGTCAGCGCGCTGGCTTCGGCCCGGTTCGATTATCAGCACCAGCAGACCGTCACAGCCACCACCAGCGGCACGGTGGCTGCTGTGTGCGTCAAGGAAGGCACTGCCATTGAGGCCAACACGGCCATCGTGCAGCTTTCCGGCACCGAGCTGAGCAGGCAGGTACAGTCCGCTGCCGACAGCCTGCTCAACGCGCAGCTTTCCATGAGCGATACCCAAAAGCAGATGGAAAACTACACCATTCCCTCGCCTATCAGCGGCACCGTGATCCAGAAGAATGTCAAGGCTGGTGACACTGTGGGCACCGATACTACAGCCAGCGAGACGCTGTGCACCATCTACGACCTGAGCTATCTGGAAATGACGCTGAATGTGGACGAACTGGAAATCCTCTCCATCAAGGAGGGTCAGACCGTCACCATTACGGCAGATGCCATCCCGGACCGCACCTTTACCGGCGTGGTCACCAGTGTTTCCGCTGCAGGAACCACCACCGGCGGCACCACGACCTACCCGGTGACCATCCGCATCGATGACACCGGCGACCTGCTGCCCGGCATGAACGCCACGGCCGAGATCGAGGTGAGCAGTGCGTCCAACGCCCTTGCCGTTCCCAACGGTTCCGTGGTGCGCGGCAATTATGTGCTGGTCACCAAGGACTCGCCCAGTGCCGTCAACGCCGTGCAGGATATGACTGCGCCGGACGGCTATGTGTACGTAAAGATCACCACCGGCACCAGCGACAACGATTCGATCGAAGTGACCGGCGGCCTGCAGGAGGGCGACACCATCGCCTACGATGCCAATGCTGCTGAAAAGCAGAACGCCAGCGACAGCATGGAATTCATGGTGGGCCCGGGCGGCACCATCGCCTACGATGCCGACGCTGCTGAAAAACAGAACGCCAGCGGCAGCGGCGGGCACGGCGGAGGGAACGGAGGCCCCGGCGGCGGAGGCCCGGGAGGTGGCTTCTGATGAGTGCCCTCATTGAATTTGACAATGTGTGCAAGTATTACCAGATGGGCGATACCCTTGTAAAGGCTGCGGACCACATCTCCATGCAGATCAACAAGGGCGAGTTCGTGGCCATCGTGGGCCAGTCCGGTTCCGGCAAGTCTACCTGCATGAACATCATCGGCTGTCTGGATGTGCCTACGGCGGGCACCTATAAACTCAATGGCCGTGACGTGGGCAGAATGAGCCGCGACGAACTGGCCGAGATCCGCAACGAGCTGCTGGGCTTCATCTTTCAGCAGTACAACCTGCTGCCCAAGCTCAGCCTGATCGAAAACGTGGGGGTCCCGCTGGTGTATGCCGGAGTGCCGCGCGGAGAGCGCCGCCGCCGTGCCGCCGCCGCACTGGAGCGGGTGGGCCTTGGCGATAAGCTCCGGAATAAGCCCAACCAGCTTTCCGGCGGTCAGCAGCAGCGTGTTTCCATCGCGCGGGCACTGGCAGGCCGTCCGGCTGTCATTCTGGCCGACGAGCCTACCGGCGCACTGGACAGCCACACCGGCCGTGAAGTGCTGGGCATGCTGCAGGACCTGCACCGGCAGGGCAACACCGTGGTGCTTATCACCCACGACAACTCCATTGCCGTGCAGGCCCAGCGCATCATCCGGCTGGAGGACGGCCATGTGGTGTACGACGGCGATGCCCACGCACCCGAAGCCGTGGTGCAGCCCAATTATGTACCCAAGGCAGAACAGGAGGGGAGTGCATCATGATCTATGAGACCTTCCGTGAAGCCATCCAGAACATCTGGAGCAATAAGTTCCGCACCTTCCTCACCATGCTGGGCATTATCATCGGCGTGACGGCGGTCATCGTTATCGTGGGCCTTGGCAACGGCATGACCCAGAGCATCCAGTCCAGCTTTTCAGATCTCGGCACCAACATCATCAGCGTGCAGGTCATGGGTTACGGTTCCCGCTCTGTGAAAGTGGAGGATGTTTACAGCCTCGTGGATGCCCACCCGGATCTGTTCGAGGCGGTGTCGCCTACGGCCAGCATCAACGGAACCGTGAAGGTGGGTACCACCAGCTACAGCAACACCAGCGTCAAGGGCGTGAGCGAGAGCTATCTTGGAATGAGCGGCTGCACCGTCCGCGTCGGGCGCGGCATCAACTACGTGGATCTGACTGACAACAAGAAGATCTGCGTAGTGGGCGATTACATCAGCCGTGTGGCCTATGGCGGCAATGCCGTGGGCCAGACCATCAAAATCGGAGCGGAGAAGTATACCATTGTGGGCGTACTGGAAGCCAAGGTGACAGACACCTCGGATCAGGAGGGCAGCAGCGATGATATCGTTCTGCTGCCCTACACCACGGCGCTGCGTGTTTCACAAACCAGCACCGCCAGCTCCTACGCCGTCACTGTGACCAGTGAGGACAAAATTTCCGAAGCGAAGACCGCACTGGAAAACGGCCTGCAGGAGCTGCTCAGCTCCGATAAGGGCTACATGGTCACCAGCATGAGCGAAATGCTGGATATGATGACCTCCATGGTGAACATGGTCGTCACTATCCTCACAGCCATTGCGGCCATCTCGCTGCTGGTGGGCGGCATCGGCATCATGAACATCATGATGGTGTCCGTCACCGTGCGCACCCGCGAGATCGGCATTCGCAAGGCGCTGGGTGCCAAGGAACGGGTCATTCTGGGCCTGTTCGTCACCGAAGCTGCCACCACCTCGGCGCTGGGCGGCATACTGGGCATCGGTCTGGGCTATCTGCTCTCGGCACTGGCAAACAAGATCCTGCCGCTGGTCATGTCCGATATGGAAATGACCGTGGCACCGTCTCTCAGCTCGGTGGCCGTGGCCTTTGGCATCTCGGTGGGCATCGGCGTGCTGTTCGGCTACCTGCCCGCAAAGCGCGCGGCACGGCTCAACCCCATCGAAGCGCTGCGTTACGATTAAGGAGGCAACTATGAAAAAACGATTCCTCGCACTGCTGCTGTCGGTGTGCATCGGCGTGTCCATGCTGGTGCTGCCCGCATCGGCAGCTGGCTCCAACACGGCGGTGCAGACGGCGGTAACGCTGGGCGCTTTCTCCACCGAGGAAGCTGCCGGGCTGAGCACGCCGCTCACCCGTGGGCAGCTGGCAAAGCTGCTGGTGGCCTTTTCCGCCTACCACGATAACGCCAATACGCAGGGCAGCATCGGCACTCTATATACTGATGTGAACGGCAGCAGCGCTTATGCGCCCTATATCCGCATTGCAGTGCAGCAGGGCTGGATGAGCGGCTATACCGATGGCTCCTTCCGCCCGAATCAAACCGTGACGCTGGAAGAAGCCTGCACCGCCGCTCTGACCCTGCTGGGCTATGATGTGACGACCCTGACCGGCGGCTTCCCCGCAGCACAGCTGAACAAGGCAAACGCCATCGGACTGCGTGCAAATCTGAGCCGCACCCAGGGTCAGGCCATGACCATGGAAGACGGAGCCATCCTGCTGTACAACGCCCTCACCGCAAACACGGCCAGCGGCAGTGTGTACGGTACCACCCTTGGCTTTACGGTGACGAATGGTCAGGTGGATGTTTCGTCCATCCTGCTCAGCAATCTGGAAGGCCCCTTTGTGGCATCGGAAGGCGAAAGCCTGCCCTTTGAGCCGGAGGCCGTTTACTGCAACGACAGCGTGAGCACCAACGCCCAGCTGTCCGCTTATGATGTGTACTATTATAATGCCAGTGCAAAGACCGTGTGGGTCTACACCCGCAAGGCGGCAGGCCGCATCACGGCGGTGTCGCCCAGCGCCAGTGCACCCACATCTGTTACCGTGGCTGGCACCAGCTACACCATTGCAAGCTCCTCGGCAGCAGCCCAGCTGTCCAGCCTGAACGGCGGCGGCGTGGGTCAGGTAGTCACCCTGCTGCTGGGCATGAACAACGAAGCCGTTGCCGTGCTGACCGGTGATGCCGCAGACGAAGTGTTCTACGGCGTAGTGCAGACGGCCACCCGCAGCCTTGTGGAAGAAAACGGCGCGGACGTGCAGCAGAAGGTGGAAGTGAAGTGCACCGACGGCATCACCCGCACAGTGAGCGTGGCCAAGGACCTGAACTACCCGGCCGGCTGGATGGTGAAAATCACCGTGAACGCCGACGGCGAGCAGGTGGATGCCATTGGTAAAAAGGGCACTTCCGGTACGATCAATGCAGACGGTACCGCTCTGGGCGAAACAGCCCTTGCGGACGGCGTGGAAATTCTGGATACGACTTCGGAGGGTGTGGCTGGGACGGTAAGTCCCAGCCGCCTATCGGGGGTAACACTTTCGGATGCCGATGTGCGCTACTATACCACCAATGAGAACGGTCAGATCGATCGCCTGATCCTGAACGATGTCACGGGTGATCTGTGGACTTACGGCGTGCTGGACGACGTGAAAAACCTCATCAACAATGTCACCTCTTCCAGTAGCACCACATCCACCGGAACGACGACCGGTACCACCACAAGCACCTCTTCCAGCACCGATGCAGCTTCCATCGCAGGCGATGTGGCCGAGATCGTGCTGCCCAGCACCGGCGACCTTTTGTGGGGCCTTGTGGACGGAAGCATCGGCAGCAGTGTGTGGGAAAGCGTGACCGGCAGCACCGACAAGCTGGCAAGCTATCTGCTCAAGTTGGGCGCAGCTAACACCAGCGGCGGTCTGAGCACTGTGCTCAACTATCTGGGAAGTGGTGCAGATTACGTGTGCTACGCGAACGGCAAGCAGACGACCTACAAGACCAGCACCAAGTACCCGGTGCTGGCGGGCGGCATTGCTGTGGGCATCAGCACTTCCGGCAAGGTCAAGTCCATGCGGCAGCTGATGCCTGCCGTGATCGACAAGGTGGGCGCGGCCTCGGTGATGAGCGGCGGCAAGAAGTACGAGACTGCCGACGATATGCAGGTGTATCTGTGGTATAAGGGTACCTACTATCCCACCACCCTTTCGCAGGTGAACGGCGAGGACTACACCCTCATTGGCTGGTTTGATAATGACGGCCACGCAGCAGGCAGCAAGATCCGCGTGCTGATCGCGGTCAGGAAAAACTGAATCCGGCCCGGCCCTCCCCCGACGGGAGGGCTTTTTGCTGTCCGCACGACGCATA
>CAJMQZ010000085.1 GCA_905215595.1 uncultured bacterium | reverse complement strand
CAAAGTTACCCGCGCTGTCTAATTTGGTGTATGTGGCCGGTCACTTTGTCGAGTGACCGGCTTTTTTATTTGCCGTAAGGAGAGGAATAAAATGTCTTTGCCTGTTGATCCCATCATGCTGCTGAGCGTGGTGAACCTGAAACTGCGGGATCAGTATAAAGATCTCGATGCACTGTGCGAAGATCTGGAGGCCGACAAGGCCGGTCTGTGCGCAAAGCTGCACGCTGTGGGCTATGATTACGACCCGCAGCGCAACCAGTTTGTCTGATTATAGCTTCCAAATCCGGCACCGGTGCGCAGCGACTGTGCCCGGGCCGGTGAATGATAAAATAAGGAGTGCTTGATTTATGATCCAGGGTACCTATTACAAAGAATGGAGCACGGTTCTTGGCCGTGAGATGGAGTTTAAGGTGTACGGCCATGCCGGTGTGCCGGTGCTGGCACTGCCCGCCCGCGGCGGCCGTTTTTATGACTGGGAGAACAACGGAATGCCCGATGCCATTGCCCAGCTGCTGAACGAGGGCAAGGTGCAGCTGTTCTGCGCAGATGCCGTGGACGGCGAGGGCCTGTTGAACGGTGATCTGCCCCAGCGCCGCCGTGCCGAGCTGCAGGAGAAGTATTTCGTCTACCTGACCGCTGAGCTGGCTCCCCGCATTCTGACCCTGAACAACGCCAAAAAGGGCACCCGGATCTGGACTGCCGGTGTGGATCTGGGTGCTTATCACGCTGTCCACTGCCGTCTGCGCCGTCCCACCCTGTTTGCAGGTGCTGTGGGCATGGGCGGCATCTACGACCTGACCCGCTTCTGGGGCACCGACAGCGATGACATGGTGCTGCGCTGCTCTCCCCTTGCCTACCTGCAGGAGAACGGTATTGCCAACAAGCTGGCGCTGACCAAGGCAGAAGAGAACACCCTGATCCTCTGCGCCGGTCAGGGTGCCTACGAGGGCGATGCACTGGATGACACACAGGCATTGGCTGATCTGCTGAAGGATCAGGGTATGCCCGCACATCTGGAGATCTGGGGCGGTGACGTCTCCCACGACTGGTACTGGTGGGGCAAGATGTGGAGCCTGTTTGCACCGCGCATTCTGGAAGTAAAGTAAGAGCTTACAACGAGGGAAAGCCTGCGGGGCTTCCCTCGTTTTCTTATATGCAGCGGTTTTGAATGGC
The DNA here is from genome assembly GCA_905215595.1 of uncultured bacterium. GTDB lineage: Bacteria > Bacillota > Clostridia > Oscillospirales > Ruminococcaceae > Faecalibacterium. The sequence goes on along the minus strand of CAJMQZ010000085.1, from coordinate 7,282 downwards.
CTCCGCGTGCGCTCCGGCCATGTTCAGCGGAGTTTTATCTTTTAATTTATGGCTCAGAAACGCCTGCGGCGTTTCTGAGCCATTTTTTGTTTGCAGCACTATTTATATTTCATTTCCTACTTGAATTGTCGGATATTATGTGCTATACTGCTGTTGTAAGGAAATATACCCCATGGGGGTTTATGAAAGGAGCGATTCCGAGATGGAAGAGACCAAAAAGCCCTGTTGCTGCTGCGATGATGCACCGGAAGCAGACACTGCGTCAGATACCGCTGTCCCCTGCTGCTGCCGTCACAAAGAGCGCAGCCCGGAGGAATACAAAGCTCTGCTCAACCGGCTGAACCGCATTGAAGGGCAGGTACGCGGCATCCGCGGGATGCTGGAAAAGGACGCCTACTGCGTGGATATTCTGGTTCAGGTGGCCGCAGCAAACGCGGCGTTGAACAGCTTTTCCCGGGAATTGCTGGCGCAGCATATCGGCAGCTGTGTGGCGGACGACCTGCGTGCCGGCAGTAACGAAAAGCTGGAAGAGCTGCTCCGGCTGCTGCCCAAGCTGATGAAATGACTGCCCGCCGGGCAGACTGATCACAAGGAGAAAAAGCAATGGAACAATTCAACGTTACCGGCATGAGCTGCGCGGCCTGCTCTGCCCGGGTAGAAAAGGCCGTAAAGAACGTGCCGGGCGTTACCGGCTGTTCGGTAAGCCTGCTGACAAACTCCATGGGCGTGGAGGGCACAGCAGAGGGTGCCGCCATTATCCGTGCTGTGGAGCAGGCCGGTTACGGCGCAAGCCCCAAAAAAGCCGCCGCAGCGGCCAGCACCAGCGCAGAGCTGGATGCTCTAGCAGACCACGAAACGCCCAAGCTGAAACGGCGGCTCATAGCCTCGCTGGGCTTTTTGCTGGTGCTGATGTACTTTTCCATGGGGCACATGATGTGGGGTTGGCCTCTGCCCCGCTGGTTCGACGGCAACCACATTGCCATGGGGCTGGTACAGCTGCTGCTGGCGGGCATCGTGATGGTGATCAACCAGAAATTTTTCATCAATGGCTTCAAAGGGCTGGTACACCGCTCCCCCAACATGGATACGCTGGTAGCCATGGGCTCGATGGCAAGCTTTGTGTGGAGCACCTACGCCCTGTTTGCCATGACCGATGCGCAGCTGCACGGCAATGAAGAACTTGTCATGCACTACATGATGGAGTTCTATTTTGAGTCCGCCGCCATGATTTTGACCCTCATCACGGTGGGTAAAATGCTGGAGGCACGCTCCAAGGGCAAGACCACCGATGCACTCAAGAGCCTGATGAAGCTTGCCCCCAAAACCGCCACCCTGCTGCGGGACGGTGCCGAGGTGACCGTGCCCATTGAACAGGTGCAGAAAGAGGATATCTTTGTGGTGCGCCCGGGCGAGAACATCCCGGTGGACGGCATTGTTCTGGAGGGCAGCAGTGCCGTGAACGAGAGCGCCCTGACCGGCGAAAGCATCCCGGTGGACAAGGCCATGGGTGATAAAGTAAGCGCCGCCACCACCAACCAGTCCGGCTATCTGCAGTGCCGCGCCACTCGCGTGGGCGAGGACACCACGCTGGCGCAGATCATCCGCATGGTCAGCGATGCCGCTGCCACAAAAGCACCCATTGCAAAGATCGCAGATACCGTATCCGGCTTTTTTGTGCCTGCGGTCATCAGCATTGCAGTGGTCACCACCCTTGTCTGGCTGCTGTTGGGGCGGGATGTAGGCTACGCGCTGGCGCGGGGCATCTCGGTGCTGGTCATCAGCTGCCCCTGTGCGCTGGGTCTGGCAACGCCGGTAGCTATTATGGTGGGCAGCGGCCTGGGCGCAAAAAACGGCATCCTGTTCAAGACCGCTGCGGCGCTGGAGGAGGCCGGGCGTACCCGCATCGTGGCGCTGGACAAGACCGGCACCATCACCTGCGGCGAGCCTACCGTCACAGACCTTCTGCCCGCTGAAGGCGTGACCGAGACCGAACTGCTCACGCTGGCAGCTGCGCTGGAGGGCCGCAGCGAGCACCCGCTGGCGCGGGCAGTGCTGGCCTATGCGGAGGAAAAGCAGCTGGAGCTGCCCTCTGTTACCGATTTTACCGCCCTGCCGGGCAACGGACTTACCGCCAAGCTGGAGGGCAAGGAGATCTTTGGCGGCAACGCTGCTTTTATTGGCACAAAGGTTTCTATCCCCGCTGCGCTGCAAACTGAGGCTGCCGCACTGGCCGCGCAGGGTAAGACGCCCCTCTTCTTTGGCGGCGCTGACCATTTGCTGGGCGTTATCGCGGTGGCAGATACCATCAAGGAGGACAGCCCGCAGGCCATCCGGGAGCTGCGAAATATGGGCATCCGTGTGGTAATGCTGACCGGCGACAATCAGCGCACCGCCGAGGCCATTGGTCGACAGGCCGGGGTTGACGAGGTGATCGCCGGAGTGCTGCCCGAGGGCAAGGAGGCCGTTGTCCGGCAGCTGCAGAAGTACGGCAAGGTTGCCATGGTGGGCGACGGCATCAACGATGCCCCTGCCCTGACCCGCGCTGACACCGGCATTGCCATCGGTGCAGGCACGGACGTAGCCATTGACGCTGCAGACGTAGTACTGATGAACTCCAAGCTTTCGGACGTGCCTGCCGCCATCCGGCTGAGCCGCGCTTCCCTGCGCAACATCCACGAAAACCTGTTCTGGGCGTTCATCTACAATATCATCGGCATCCCGCTGGCAGCCGGTGTGTTCATTCCATTGGGACTGACGCTGAACCCCATGTTCGGCGCAGCTGCCATGAGCCTTTCCAGCTTCTGCGTGGTGAGCAACGCCTTGCGGCTGAATCTGTTTGACCTGCACAGCGCAAAGCGCGACCACCCGCCCAAACACGTCCCTGCCCTGCCCGCTGCCCTTGTGCAGCCCGCAGCGGGAGAAGATACAACTTACAAGGAGAAGATCGTTATGAAAAAGACCCTGACCGTAGAAGGCATGATGTGCCCCCACTGTGAAGCCCGCGTCAAGAAGGCGCTGGAAGCTCTGCCGCAGGTGGACGAGGCTGTTGTCAGCCACGAAGCCGGTACTGCCATCGTTACCCTGAACGCAGAAGTGGATGATGAAGTGCTGAAGAAGGCCGTGGAGGCACAGGATTACCCTGTCACCGGCATCCAATAAGGGTATCAGTCACCACAAATGCAAAAAGAGGCAGCTGCGCAAAAATCTGCGCAGCTGTCTCTTTTATAGCGGGACGATTTGAATGCGCATCGCGTTCGCTTTGCGCGCATCTTCAGAGGAAAGATTCTTTTTATTTTAGAGCACCGAAGCGCCTGCGGACGCTCCGGTGCTCCATTTTTTCCCAAAAGCCGTTGCCGCAATTAGAACGCAAAAAGCCCGCTGCAAGGACATTCCGCCTTGCAGCGGGCAGAATAGATAACCGGGGAACCCTTATCAGACTTCGGTGTTGAAGTAGCGCTTCAGCAGGCCCTCGAAGCCGCGGCCGTGCCGAGCCTCATCCTTCGCCATCTCATGGACGGTATCGTGGATGGCATCCAGGTTCAGGGCCTTTGCCTTCTTGGCCAGGTCCATCTTGCCGGAGCAGGCACCGCACTCGGCCTCGGCACGCATCATCAGGTTCTTCTTGGTGCTGTCGGTCACGACCTCGCCCAGCAGCTCTGCAAAGCGGGATGCGTGGTCAGCCTCCTCGTAAGCATAACGCTTGTAGGCCTCGGCGATCTCGGGATAGCCCTCACGCTCTGCCACGCGAGCCATAGCCAGATACATACCGACCTCGCTGCACTCACCCTCGAAGTTTGCGCGCAGACCATCAACGATCTCCTGCGGCACGCCCTCTGCCTTGCCGATGCCAACAACATGCTCGGTGACATAGGTGTTGCCCTTCTTCTCCACAAAAGCGGAAGCGGGAGCCTTGCAAACGGGGCACTGAGCGGGGATCTCACCCTCAGCGATATAACCACAAACGGTGCAAACGTATTTCTTCATAAGAATTTACCTCCATTCGATCTGTTAAAAACGATACAGGACGGAAACCACCCGCCTGTTGCTTCTATGCTGGGCAGCCGCGCTGCCGGGTATAGAAAGAGCCATGGAAGGGGGCTTTGTGTACTTCCCTTTCCATGGCTCTATTATAGCGAATAATTCCTAGTTAGTCAAGTACATTTTTAAGAATTATTCCTATTTATTAAAATCTGGCAGGATGCCCAAATTTCCTTACAGAAAACTGGACGCATTCCCGAGGATCAGACCTGCAGGTTGCCGCTGGTAGCAGCGTCAGAACCGGCGGTAGCGTCAAACTCGTAGTCGTTGCCGGGCAGGATAGCGTTGAGCAGGATACCTGCAATCGCAGCCACAGCCAGACCGGACAGGTTGATGGTGACGCTGCCAACAGTAAAACCAACGCCGCCCACAGAGTTGAAGCCCAGTGCACACACCAGAATGACGGCGGCAACGATCAGGTTGCGGCTGTTGGTGAAGTCAACGCGGTTCTCCACCACGTTGCGCACACCGATGGCAGAGATCATGCCATACAGCACGAAGCTGATACCGCCGATGATGCCGGTGGGGATGGTGTTGATGACGGCCTCAAACTTGGGGCTGAAGCTCAGGATGATAGCCAGCACAGCGGCAATGCGGATGACCAGCGGGTCGTAGATCTTGCTCAGTGCCAGCACGCCGGTATTCTCGCCATAGGTGGTGTTGGCGGGGCCGCCCAGCAGACCGGCCATGGTGGTAGCCAAACCATCGCCCATCAGGGTGCGGTTCAGGCCGGGGTCATTGATATAGTTGTGGCCAACGGTGGCGCTGATGGCGGCAATATCGCCGACGTGCTCCATCATGGTAGCCAGTGCGATGGGGATAATGGTGAACAGAGCGCTGATGAACTCCGGGCTGCCGTCAATGGCGAACAGTCCCATAGCCTCCTTGTGCAGGGGGATGCCCAGCCAGGCGGCCTCGGAGATCTTCTGGAAATCCACTGCGCCGGTGACCAGTGCCACAGCGTAGGAGACCAGCACACCGATGAGAATGGGCAGGATCTTGACCATACCCTTGCCCCAAATGTTGCACACGATGACAGTGCCCAGTGCCACAAAGGCCAGCAGCCAGTTGGACTGGCAGTTGGTGATAGCGGAGGGAGCAAGGATCAGACCGATGGAGATGATGATGGGGCCGGTGACCACCGGCGGGAAGAACTTCATGATGCGGCGGATGCCAAAGGTGGAGATCAGCAGGCTGGCCACCAGATAGACCAGACCCGAGAATGCAATGGCAGCGCAGGCATAGGGCAGCATCTTGGTGTTGGCAACGGTCAGGTTTCCATCGGCATCAGCCAGCATGGGAGCCACGATGGAGAAGCCGCCCAGATACGCAAAGGAGGAGCCGAGGAATGCCGGGACCTTCTTTTTGGTGATGAGGTGGAACAGCAGCGTGCCCAGACCGGCACACAGCAGAGTGGTGGAAACGCTCAGGCCGGTGAGCAGCGGCACCAGAACCGTTGCACCGAACATGGCAAACATATGCTGCACACCCAGAATGAACATTCTGCCGGTGCCCAGCTTTTTGGCGTCATATACGCCCTTGGAGTAATCGATCTTTTCGCTCATAGAAAACCTCCTGTACTGTTATTCCCAAAAAAAGAGGCATTGCCGTTGAAACAGCAGTGCCTCTGAATTTCAGGAACAAGACCTCCACACAAAAATGGGAAAGAAGCAGCTATGCAGTCGCTCGCGCTTAAACATTGTGCTCCTCCCCTTCTTTTTGTGTTCCTTCCAACAACCGGAACCGCTCCGGCAAGGCAGCAGCAGCGCTGCAGCCTTTTTGATAAGTATAGCAGATTTTGGGCTTTCCAGCAAGGTGTTGACAGCTTTTTCTTGCCGGTTACACTGCACCGTGGGCTGCGGGGGTTGCGTTTTTGGACGGAATGCCCTATAATAGAGCCTGTTCTTATTTCCTACTATCATAATATGTTGATATTACAGGAGGCTCTATGCTCTATCTGGATTACTCTGCCAACACCCCTGTGGACGAGGAGGTGCTGCAATGCTTCTGCGAAGCTGAGCGGCGCTACCCGGGCAATGCTAATGCCCACCATCAGGCCGGTGCTGCCGCAAAGGCTGCTATAAACGAGGCGACCCGCAGCATTGCCCGCTGTCTGGGCGCACCGCCTGCGGGCATCATCTATACCTCCGGTGCAAGTGAGGCCAACAACCTTGCCGTGAAGGGGCTGGCAGCGCTGGGAGGTACAGCGGGCAGGCATATCCTCTCTACCCCGCTGGAGCATTCGTCCGTCAGCGGCAGTCTGGAGGCGCTCCAAAAGCAGGGATACGAGGTGGAACTGCTGGACATCCTGTCGGACGGCACAGTGGACCTTGCAGACCTGAAAAAGCGGCTGCGCCCGGACACTGTGCTGGTTGCTGTGACTGCCGTGGACAGCGAGTTGGGTGTAGTGCAGCCCATTGCGGAAATTGCAGAGCTTTTAAAGGCATACCCCAACTGCCATTTCCATGTGGACGCCACGCAGGCTGTGGGGAAAATTCCTGTGCAGTTTGAGGGCATGGACACCATGAGCCTGACAGCCCATAAGTTTTACGGGCTCAACGGCATCAGTGTGCTGATAAAGCGGCTGGGGCTGGCACTGCCGCCCCTCATCCACGGCGGAGAGAGCACTACTCCCTACCGCAGCGGCACGCCTACCGTGGCCCTTGCCTGCTCGCTGGCGCTGGCCTTGAAAAAGGCTACTGCGGAGCTGCCCGCCCGCGCCGCAACTGTCCGCAGCCTGAACAACCGGCTGCGCACAGAGCTTTCCCGCTATCCAAAAGTACGCATCAACAGCCCGGCAAACGCTGTGCCACATATCCTGAACCTGAGCGTACAAGGTGTAAAGGGTACCGTGTTCCAGCGAGAGCTGGACGCACACGGGGTATGTGTCTCAGTCAAATCTGCATGTTCGTCCGATGGACTGCCCTCCCGCGCAGTGCTGGCGGTCAGTCAGGATCGGCGCAATGCCCTTTCCTCCTGGCGCATCAGCCTGAGTCATCTTACCACAGAGGAGGAAGCGACCGGCTTTCTGCACGCCTTTGCAGACTGCTATAACGCCCTGATCCGGTAAAGGAGCTGTGAAACAAAGCCGTTTGCAGCTGTCATAAACAAACAAAAAGACCTTCCCGCTCTCCGGAACGGGAAGGTCTTTATAAATTGCTAGTTAGCCTTGGAACTTACGTTCAAGGACAAAATCACTCAATGATCTTGCCAACAACGCCGGAACCAACGGTACGGCCACCCT
>CAJMQZ010000084.1 GCA_905215595.1 uncultured bacterium | reverse complement strand
TGATCCAGTTCAAGCAGGAGGATCTTGCCAACTGCGGCGACGGCACCATGACCGATGATGTCATCCGCCTGCGCGAGGAGATCGCCCGCCAGATCAGCGCTCTGAAGGGCATGAAGAAGATGGCCGAGGCTTACGGCTACGACATCTCCCAGCCCGCCAAGGACGCCAAGGAGGCCTGCCAGTGGCTGTACTTCGGCTATCTGGCCGCCATCAAGACCCAGAACGGCGCCGCCATGAGCGTGGGCCGCATCTCCACCTTCCTGGACATCTACATCCAGCGCGATCTGGACAACGGCACCCTGACCGAGAGCCAGGCCCAGGAGCTCATCGACCACATGGTCATGAAGTTCCGCATGGTCAAGTTTGCCCGCATCCCCAGCTACAACCAGCTGTTCTCCGGCGACCCCGTGTGGGCAACGCTGGAAGTGGGCGGCATCGGCATGGACGGCCGCAGCATGGTCACCAAGAACTGCTACCGCTTCCTGCACACGCTGGAAAACATGGGCCCCGCACCGGAGCCGAACCTGACCGTTCTGTACTCCTCCGCCCTGCCGGAGAGCTTCAAGAAATATGCCGCCAAGGTGTCCATCGATACCAGCTCTGTCCAGTACGAGAACGACGACGTGATGAAGCCCGTCTGGGGCGATGATTACTCCATCTGCTGCTGCGTGTCTGCCACCCAGACCGGCAAGGAGATGCAGTTCTTCGGTGCCCGCGCCAACCTGGCCAAGTGCCTGCTGTACGCCATCAACGGCGGTGTGGACGAGAAGAGCCACGAGCAGTGCGGCCCCAACTACGCCCCCATCACCGGCGAGTACCTGAACTACGACGAGGTGCTGCCCAAGTACGTCCAGATGCTGGACTGGCTGGCCGGCCTGTACGTCAACGTGCTGAACCTCATCCAGTATATGCACGACAAGTACTACTACGAGGAAGCCGAGATGGCCCTCATCGACACCGATGTGCGCCGCACCTTTGCCACCGGCATTGCAGGCTTCTCCCACGTCATCGACTCCCTGAGCGCCATCAAGTACGCCAAGGTGAAGGTAGTGCGTGACGAGAGCGGCCTTGCCACCGGCTTTGAGACCGAGGGCGACTTCCCCAAGTACGGCAACGATGACGACCGCGCCGACGAGATCGGTGTGTGGCTGCTCAAGACCTTCCTTGAGATGATCAAGAAGCGCCACACCTACCGCAACTCCGAGGCTACCACCTCCATCCTGACCATCACCTCCAACGTGGTATACGGCAAGTACACCGGCGCTCTGCCGGATGGCCGCGCCGCCTTCACCCCGTTTGCCCCCGGCGCCACCCCCAGCTACGGCGCAGAGCAGAACGGTCTGCTGGCCTCGCTGAACTCCGTGGCAAAGCTGCCCTACCACTGGGCACTGGACGGCATCTCCAACACCCAGACCATCAACCCCGAGGCTCTGGGCCACAGCGAGGGCGAGCGCGTGGAGAATCTGGTGCAGGTACTGGACGGCTACTTCGATCAGGGCGCACACCACCTGAACGTGAACGTCTTTGGCAAGGAGAAGCTGCTGGACGCCATGGAGCACCCCGAGAAGGAAGAATACGCCAACTTCACCATCCGCGTTTCCGGCTACGCCGTCAAGTTCATCGACCTGACCCGTGAGCAGCAGCTGGACGTGCTGGCACGCACCTGCCATGGCGCTCTGTAAGACTCTTGGGTACGTCCACTCGCTGGAATCCTTCGGCTCGGTGGACGGCCCCGGCGTGCGCTTTGTGGTGTTTTTGCAGGGGTGTGCCCTGCGGTGCAAGTACTGCCACAACCCCGAAACATGGGCGGAGGGCGGCGAGGCGTGGACGGCAGAAGCGCTGTTCCAACGGGTATACCGCTACCGCAACTACTGGGGCAAAAAGGGCGGCATCACGGTCAGCGGCGGCGAGCCGCTGCGGCAGATGGATTTCCTGACTGAGTTCTTCACGCTGGCGCGCGCCAAGGGCGTGCACACGGCGCTGGACACCGCCGGGCAGCCCTTCCGCCCTGATGACCCGGCCTATCTGGCCGCATTTGACCGTCTGATGGCTAACACCAGTCTGGTGATCTTAGACCTCAAGGAGATCGACCCGGAGCGCCACCGGCAGCTCACCGGCAAAGACAACGCCAATATTCTTGCCATGGCGCGGCACATCTCCGACCTCGGCATCCCGCTGTGGGTGCGGCACGTCCTTGTGCCCGGTCTGACCGATGACGAGGAAGGGCTGCGCAAAACAGCAGACTTCATCCGCTCGCTCAAAACGGTGCAGCGGGTGGAGGTGCTGCCCTACCACACCTTGGGGCTGTTCAAATGGCAGAAGCTGGGCATCCCCTACCCCCTGCCGGACGCTGTACCGCCCACGGCAGAGCAGGTAAAGCGGGCAGAAGAACTGCTGGAAGTGAGCCGGTATCCCGGGTAAAGCACCACCGTTTTGATTGCGCTCCGCTTCGCTCTGCGCAATTTCAGTGGAAAGAATATCTATGATTTCGGCCCCCCGGAGCGTCTGCGGACGCTCCGGGGGGCCCTTTTCACGGATGAAAATGGGATATCGGAACGCCCGCAGGCGTTCCGATATCCCGAAATTTAAAATAATTCTTCCGCTGAGGATGCCCAAAGCAACGCGGAGGGCATTCTGAATCGTTCTTTGTTCCTCCTTGACTTCCCTGCACCGCACCGCTATAATAAAGGGGTAAAAGGATAAATGCGTTTATCCGGGCAGAGTAGCGCCGCACACCGTCTGCGCAGAGAGAACAGGCCACTGGCTGGAAGCCTGTTTGCAGACCGCTGCGCAAAGTGCGCCCGGACAGCACGCGGCGGGAACCCCGTGGGGAAGTATCGCCGTGCGGTGCGCCGCCGTTACCGGCTTTGAGCGACAAACAGAAGTGGAACCGCGATTTTGATTTTAAAACCGCCTTCGGAGCTGTGCCTTGTGCACCGCTCCGGGGGCGTTTTGTTTTGCGGCTTCTGTTTGGAACAAAAAGGAGAATTGACCATGCAGATCTTCAACACCCTGACCCGACAGAAGGAAGAATTTGTGCCGCAGGTGCCTGGCGAGTACCGCATCTACGTCTGCGGCCCTACCGTGTACAACTATATCCACATCGGCAACGCACGCCCGCTGATCGTGTTCGATACCCTGCGCCGTTATCTGGAATACCGGGGCAACAAGGTGATCTACGTTTCCAACATCACCGATATCGACGATAAGCTCATCAAGAAGGGGCAGGAAGAGGGCACCTCCATGAAGGAGGTGGCACAGCGCTTTGAGGCCGAGTACCTGAAGGATGCCGCCGGCCTGAACTGCGAAAAGCCCACCGTGCAGCCCCGCGCCACCGAGCATATCCCCCAGATTTTGGATATCGTCAAGGATCTGATCGACTCCGGCCACGCCTACGTTGCCAAAAACGGCGATGTGTACTTCCGGGTGAAGAGCGACCCCGGCTACGGCAAGCTGAGCCACCTGAATCTGGACGATCTGGAGAGCGGCAACCGCGAGCTGCGCAGCCGCATGGAGGACGATCTGAAGGAAGACCCCGCCGACTTTGCCGTCTGGAAGGCTGCAAAGCCCGGTGAGCCGGCATGGGAAAGCCCCTACGGCATGGGCCGCCCGGGCTGGCACATTGAGTGCAGCGCCATGAGCCGCACCCATCTGGGCAAGACCATCGACCTGCACTGCGGCGGTCAGGACCTGATCTTCCCCCACCACGAAAACGAGATCGCGCAGAGCGAATGCGCCAACGGCTGCGAGTTTGCCCGCTACTGGATGCACAACGGCTTCATCAACGTGGACAATCAGAAGATGTCCAAGAGCCTGCACAACTTTTTCACCGTCCGCGACGTGGCCAACCTCTACGGCTACGAGCCCATCCGCTACTTCATGCTGACCGCCGGCTACCGGATGCCCCTGAACTACACCGTGGATCTCATCGAGAGCTGCAAGAACAGTCTGGAGCGTCTGTACACCTGCCGCGAGAATCTGGACTTTGCCCTGAGCAAGACCGACTTTGGCACCGACGAGACCCTGAAGGAAAAGGCCGCCGAGGCACGCACCAAGTTCTGCACCGCCATGGACGACGACCTGAACACCCCGGATGCGCTGGCTGCCGTGTTTGATCTGGTCAAGGAAATCAACACCCTGTCTGCTGCTTCCAGCAAGGCTGCACTGGAGACGGCTGCCGCCGCCTTTGACGAGATCACCGGCGTGCTGGGTCTGCTGTACAACCGCAAGAAGGATGAGGTGCCCGCCGAGGTGACCGCGCTGGTGGAGAAGCGTGCTGCCGCCAAGAAGGCCAAGGACTGGGCCACCGCCGATGCCATCCGCGCACAGCTGACCGAGCTGGGCTGGGCCGTCAAGGACACCGCACAGGGTCCCCAGCTGAGCAAGCTGTAACGTCTGCCGCTGCAGGAGGACCATTTTGAATGGCCTCCGCGCTGCTCTGGCCATTTTCAGCGGAAGAATGATTTAGATTTTCGGGACACCGGAGCGTCTGCGGACGCTCCGGTGTTCCCTTTTCACGGGAAGGGGCGCACGCGGCGGGCATTTCAAATCGTCTGGCATAACCAGCAAAAGCCCCGCAGGGCGGTATGCTCTGCGGGGCTTTTGTCCATAGGGAAGGAGGTGTAACAAAGAAAGGACGGATCAGAAATCCACCTCGGTGTCGTAGTAGCAGCACTTGAGCAGCTTCTCCATCTCCTCCTGACTGGGCTGGCGGGGGTTGGAGCCGGTGCAGGCGTCGGCGATGGCGTTCTTGGCGATCTCAGGCAGACGCTCCAGGAACACATTCTCCGGCACAAAGCCCTGCTCGGTGGGGTAGGAGTCCGGGCCGTAGTGCTGGATGCAGTGGGGGATGTTCAGCGCGTCGTTCATGCCGCGCAGATACTCGATGAGCAGCTTGATCTTCTCGTCATCGGTGGTGCCGCCCAGCTTCATCTCGTCGGCGATGACGCCGTAGCGCTTCTTGGCCTCGGGGTCCTTGGCGTTGAAGGCGATGACCTTGGGCAGGTACATGGCGTTGGCTGCGCCGTGGATGATGTGGGCACCGTAGTCCGCAAAGGCGGCGCCGGTCTTATGGGCCATGGAGTGCACGATGCCCAGCAGTGCGTTGGAGAAGGCCATACCGGCCAGGCACTGGGCGTTGTGCATGGAATCACGCTTGGCCATGTCGCCGTTGTAGCTGTCCACCAGGTCGCCCTGGATCATGCGGATGGCAAAGATGGCCAGCGGGTCGGTGTAGTCACAGTGGGCGGTGGACACATAGGCCTCGATGGCGTGGGTCATGGCGTCCATACCGGTGTGGGCCACCAGCTTCTTGGGCATGGTCTCGGCCAGGTCGGGGTCCACGATGGCCACGTCCGGGGTGATCTCGAAGTCAGCGATGGGGTACTTGATGCCCTTCTGGTAATCGGTGATGATGGAGAAGGCGGTCACCTCGGTGGCAGTGCCGGAGGTGGAGGAGATGGCGCAGAAGTGTGCCTTGCGGCGCAGCGGCGGGATGCCGAACACCTTGCACATCTCCTCAAAGGTGATGTCGGGGTACTCGTACTTGATCCACATGGCCTTGGCAGCGTCGATGGGGGAGCCGCCGCCCATGGCGATGATCCAGTCGGGCTCAAACTTCAGCATGGCCTCAGCACCACGCATGACCGTCTCCACAGAGGGATCGGGCTCGATGCCCTCAAACAGTTCCACTTCCATGCCGGCTTCTTTCAGGTAAGCCACGGCACGGTCCAGGAAGCCGAACCGCTTCATGGAGCCGCCGCCCACACAGATCATGGCTTTCCTGCCGGTGAAGGATTTCAGCGCTTCCAGAGCGCCCTTGCCGTGGTACAGATCACGGGGAAGAGTAAAACGAGCCATAGTTGTTACCTCCAAAGTTCTCATACTCTCTCAGAAACAGGGGACACACACCCCTGTTGATTCTACTACGTTAATTGTATAACAAAGAGAAGGGAACATCAATTGACGGACCGGAAGAAAGTTTCCGCAAAAATTGGACAGAGTGAACAACCAGAAGGATGCAACAGACCGCTGCACCTGTGGAGAAAACAAAAAACACCCCGAAGTCCTAAGACTTCGAGGTGCTTGCCTTTGGAGCTGCTATCCAGATTCGAACTGGAGACCTCATCCTTACCAAGGATGCGCTCTACCAACTGAGCTATAGCAGCAAATGGCGACCCGGATCGGGCTCGAACCGACGACCCCCAGCGTGACAGGCTGGTGCTCTAACCAACTGAGCTACCGGGCCATGATCGCTCAAGTTCGTGCGGCATCTTACCGCGGGAACGTGCTCTATTATATCGGAAAGTCGGTCTGTTGTCAAGCACAAATTTGCGGAAAATGCAATTTTTTGCAAAAGGGGGTAAAGACCCCTTCCGTCTGCTCCCTTTGGTCGCAGCCACCTTCCCCAAGGGGACGGCTTTTGGCGGTGGCGGTAAAGTTTCTTATTGCGTTTGATACTTTAGCAACAGGGCTAACAGCGTGCGCCCTCTCCGTCTGCTCACTGCGTTCGCATCCACACTCCCCCTTTTGTCGCTGCGCGACATCTTCCCCCGGAGCGGGGGAAGTCTTTCCTCAAAGGGAGAGGCAAGTGCACTGCCGGAAAGCTCTTCGTGGCACTTTATACTTTAGTGATGAGCCTTCCGGCTTGGCTCTCCCTTTGGGAGAGCTGGCAAAGCCGTCAGGCTTTGACTGAGAGGGCGCAGACCAGCAGTAGCTTGCGAGGAAATCCCTTCCGACAAAAACAAAACGCACAAGTTCCGAAGAACCTGTGCGTCATGGCAGGGGTAGTAAGTTTCGAACTCACGGCACGCGGTTTTGGAGACCGCTGCTCTACCAGCTGAGCTATACCCCTATATACATTCGCTGAATGCTTGATTATTATAGCCGATGCAACGGGGAATGTCAAGCCTTATTTTTACTTATTTCTCATTTTTCGTGCCGCCGCAGCTGCAGCAGCTCTCCTGCGCGGCGGAATCCAGCGCGGGCAGCTGGCTTGCCAGCTGCTCCAGCGTGACGCTGTCGATATACTGGTTGATCACCTCGTCCAGCCCCGTCCAGAACGGCAGGGTGAAGCACTGCTCGGACATGGGGCATTCGTTGGTCACGCTGCCAAGGCACGGAATGGGCGCTACGCTGCCCTCGATGGCGCGCAGGATCTCGCCGGCGGTGTAGTCGGCGGGGTCTTTCGTCAGGCGGTAGCCGCCCTGACTGCCCCGCTCGCTCTTGACCAGCCCCACCCGCGCCAGCGGGGTGACGATCTGCTCCAGATATTTCAGGCTCAGGTTCTGCCGCTCGCTGATCTCCTTCAGGCTGACGGTGGTGCCCGGCGCATAGCGCGCCAGCTCCGCCATCAGGCGCAGGGCGTAGCGGCTCTTGGTGGAAAATTTCATGGTAGTCCTCTCCTTGTTGCAGTTTATAGTATAGCACGTTACTCGGATTTTGCAAAGGAGAAACCTCTTGTGCAAACAAAAAAGGTCTGTTATCATAGGATGGAACAGAACCTATCTTTGAGGAGTGAGAGTATGACAGAAAAGATCACCGCCGCAGACGCCATCCGTCTGCTGGATACCGGCAAGGCTGTCGCAGTGGATGTGCGCGAGCCGGACGAATACGCCGTAGGGCACATCCCGGGGGCAAAGCTGCTGCCGCTGGGGCAGGTCATCGACCGCGCCGCCGAGGTGCTGCCGGACAAAAACGCCCTGTGGCTGGTGTACTGCCGCACCGGACGCCGCAGCGCCGACGCCGTGCAGAAGCTGGAAAGCCTTGGATACACCGACCTGCGGGACCTTGGCGGCATTTTAAGCTGGCCCTACGAGATCGAGGGCGATTTTGAGGGGCATTTTTAAAACCCTCTCAGGCGCTCCCGCGCCAGCTCTCCCGAAGGGAGAGCCAAGGTCTAAAGCTCATTGCTAAAGCTTTAGGTATAATAAGAAAGCATCCTGCAGTGCTCTTGCCTCTCCCTTTGAGGAAAGACTTCCCCCGCTCCGGGGGAAGATGTCGCGCAGCGACAAAAGGGGGAGTGTGGCATCGCGCAGCGATGACGGAGAGGGCGAGCCCGCCAAAAAGCCGCTTATTATAATAAGAAGCGCAAAAACCACAACAGAAAGGAAACCATGCCATGTCGTTCCATGCAAAAGAGTTCGCGGGCAGCCACTGCGGCTGCCGTTACCAGCAGGATTACCGCCCTACCTTAGGGCGGGACGGCAAAAAGGAATCCGGCACGCTGGAGGTCATCAAGTTCTACTACGATGGCGCTATCCGCTTTGAGCAGCACTGCTACGGCGAGGCTGCCACCTTTGTGTTCGGCGTGTGGGCGTCCGGCATGGATGAGGACGGCACGCTGCACTGGGTACTGCCGGACCGCCGCAAGAGCTATTACGACGAGAGCTATCTGCCCAAAAAGCTGGACCGGGTGGACGAAGCCGGAAACCTGTACTTTGACGGCGGCATCTTCCCGTGGAAGCTGGCAGACGACTTTGCCGAGGATAAGCGCTGGGGCTACCCCAAGTGGAAGGTAGCGCTGGGCAAGCTGACCGGAAAAGGCAAAAAAGGTGACTGAATCACGAAAATCCAGTATTCATATTGACATACTAGGG
>CAJMQZ010000083.1 GCA_905215595.1 uncultured bacterium | reverse complement strand
AAGCGGCGGAGCGCCAGGTGTGGTAGTGGCAGCCATAGACCTTGGTGTCGCCGGAGCCGCTGGTCATCTTGCGGGCCAGAGCATCGTAATCTTCCATTGTCAGGTCATTGGAGGGATACTCCACACCGGCAGCATCAAACAGATCCTTGTTGTAGTACAGCACCCAGAAGTCGCTGCGGAAGGGCACGGCGTAGAAGTTGCCGTCATCGGTGGTCAGCTGCTCGATGGTGCCGTTGAAATCGCCGGTGTCGCGGGTCAGCACCTCATTCAGAGGCTTGAGGTAGTCCAGATTGATCAGGTTTGCGTAGCCGGGGATATCCTTGATGGTCACGATATCCAGATCGGCGCTGCCGGCCAGCTGGGTAGCCAGAACGGTCATGTAATCGCTGGAGCCCAGATCCACCATCTCGATGGTCACGTCCTTGTGGCTTGCCATGTAGCCGTCGGCCATGGCCTGCCAGTAGGGGGTGGACTCCTTATCCCACACCGACCACTGCAGGGTAACAGGGCCTGCGGCTGCGGATGCAGCGGTGGAACCGGCAGTGGAGGAAGCAGCGGTGGAGCTTGCAGAAGAGCCGCCACAGGCGCTCAGGGCAGCAGCTGCGCCGCAGGCAGCGGCAGCGGTAAGGAACGAACGACGAGAGATCTTTTTCATAAGTGTGTCCTCCTTCAGGGCAGTGTGTGTATTTCGTGCAGCGTTCTCCCCCGTGCCGGGGAGCCGCTCGCTTTTGTTGACACTAGGATACCGCACAAACGCAAAAACCGGAATGGAAAAATTCCGGGAAGAGTTGCAGTTTTTCTGTATCTTTTAAAAAAAGATGTACTTTCTTACACTGGAGTCTGCACTTTCTTGTTCTCTTGCACAGTTTGCATCCGTGACGAGAGAAAAAAGCATATAAAGTACACAATTCTCATGAAAAAAGCCGTTGACAAACCGCGCCGGAATCAGTACTGTATAAAGGAAAGAATGCAAACTGTCACCAGAAAGGAGGCACCGTTATGAAGAGCAGCCACCGTTTCCCGCTGCGGCGGCAGATCGTGTGGGGAATGCGCTTTTTTACCTTTCTTACCTCTCTGGCCGTGGGCGCGGCGCTGTTCATTCTCTCCAACCAATATGTGCGTGCCAACTCCCTGCAGGCGGCAGAGTTCAACCTGCGGCTGGTGGCTACCTCCATCGAGACCAGTCTGGACAGCGCCGATGCTCTTTTGAACTGGGCTTCCATCGACAGCACCGTGCGGCGGTACATCTCGCAGGAAAATATCAACGGCACCCAGACCATTGCCGCCTACGAAGCCATGCAGGAAAAATACTATTCCAGCACCCTGTACAGCCATATCCTCCGCTTTTTTGTTACCAATGAGAACGACCGGCATTTGCAGTTCGGCCCGCTGAACTCCTCGGCGGCGCTCAACCGCACCAGCGTAAAGCAGTTTCTCACCAAGGGGTACGGGATGCAGTTCGCCACCGACCCGCTGCTGCCCGGCAGTCCGAGCTGCATCGCCATCAGCCAGCCTGTCCGCTGCGGCAAGGGCACCTTGCACCGGGGCAGCACCTACCTTGCGCTGGATACCGCCATTATCACCGACCCGGCAGCAGGTTACAGCCTGACCGACGGCAGCGCGTTGTACTGGGAGATGGGCAGCCGCCTGTGGCAGATCGAAAACGGCAGCCTGACCGAGATTGAAAATCCGCTGCGGGAGGTGGACTACACCCTGCGCACCGGCAGCAATAACGGCGTGACAGAGCAGACCGCATGGCAGGGCAAGGTGCAGCTGGACGGCCAGAAGTATTATGTAGTCAAGGTAACACTGAACGGCCGCAGCGCGGCACTGGTACAGCTTTTGCCCGCAAATACCTTTTTGCTGCACTACGGCGTGTACCTGTGGCTGGTCGCCCTTGGCACTGCCATCATCTGGGGACTGAGCTTTTTGATGCAGCACTGGCTGGAGCGGGTCATCACCCGCCCGGTGGAGGCGCTGCAAAAGCGCATCGAGACCGTGGGCAGCGGCAACTTTGCCCCGGACCGCACGGTGGAGTGGAACAACGAGCTGGGCGACATCGGCCGGGGCATCAACCAGCTGGCTGAAAACGTGGACAGCCTGATGACCCGCCGGGTGGAGGACGAACGTCGCAAGCAGGAGCTGGAATACCGGATGCTGCAAAACGAGGTGAACCCGCACTTTATCTACAACACCCTCAACAGCATCCGCTGGATGGCTACCATCCAGCACGCGCCCGGCATTGCCGAGATGGTCACCGCCTTTGCACGGCTGACCAAAAGCATCTCCAAAGGCACCCAGAAGCTGGTGCCTTTGCAGGAGGAGCTGGCATTGCTCAACGATTACTTTACCATCCAGCAGTACCGCTACGGCGGCGACCTGGAGATTGAGGTCTCCCGCATTGAAAGCGAGACCCTTTGCCGGGACTGCATGATTCCCCGGTTCACCTTGCAGCCGCTGGTGGAAAACGCCATCTTCCACGGGCTGGAACCCAAGGGCGGCCACGGCAGCGTGCTGCTGGATATCTCCACCGACCCGGATACCGGGGACGTATTGCTGCGCATTACCGATGACGGCGTGGGCATGCCGCCGGAGCAGGTAGCTCACCTTCTGGACGAGCCCGCCGAGGGTGCCGAAAAGGCTGAAAAGTTCCGTCATGTCGGCCTGTGGAACGTGAACCGCCGCATCCGGTATTCCTTTGGCGAGGGTTACGGCCTGACCATTGAAAGTGAAGAGGACGTGGGCACCGAGGTCACCATCCGGCTGCCCTATCAACAGAAAGGAGACACCCATGCTGCGGATATTACTGGTGGATGATGAGCCGCTGGTGCTCATCGGCCTGCAGGGGATGCTGGAATGGGAAAAGCTGGGCTATACCGTCTGCGGCACCGCCCGCAACGGAAAGCTGGCGCTGGAACTCATTGAGCGGGAGAAGCCGGATATCGTCATTGCCGACGTAAAAATGCCGGTGATGGACGGGCTTACCCTTGCCCGCACCTGCCGGGAGCGCAACGCCCTGCCCGCCTTTATCATGCTGACCAGCTTTGAAGAATTTGATTACATCAAGCAGGCCATGGGTGCCGGAGTGGTGGATTATCTGGTCAAGCTGGACCTGACCCCCGAAAACCTGCAAACCGCCCTTGCCAAGGCCGCCGAAAAGGTAAAAAAGGAGCGTGCTTTGCTGGGCGAATTGTCAGCACAGGAAAATCTTGCCGAGAGTGTGCGCAGCTATCAGGAGCGTTTTTTCGTGCGGTTGTACGCCGGGCTGTTCCCGGACGAAGCCGCATTGGAGCAGCCTTTGCAGCACATGGAGCTGAACCTTGCAAGCGACGCCTACCTTGTAGCCAGCTGCGAGATCATCGCCAACACCGCCCTTACCCCCGCCCAGCAGCTGAAGCTGAGTTTTTCCTGCGGGCGGATGCTGGAGACCACCCTGCAAAACTACCTGCCCTGCTATGTGACCGGGGCGGATGCCATGCGCTGCAATGTGCTTTTCTGCCTGACCGATGCCCAGTGCCAAAAATACCGGACGGTACTGCGCCCGCTGCTGGAACGCGCCAGCCAAATTCTATACAACTATTTCACGGTACGGCTGCTCTGGGCGGTAGGACGCCCCACCGGCTCCCTGCTGGGGCTGGCGCGCCGCTGCCGGGAAAACGCCCACCTGCAGCCCCTGCTCACGGTGGAGCAGCCCATCCAGTTCGTGGAGGTCAACGAGGGCGACGCCACCGCCGGGAAGATGCAGGTGGTGGCACAGGTGCAGGAGTATATTAAGAATCACCTTTCGGAAAAACTGACGCTGGCCGATGTGGCGGCGGTGTTCAATTTTTCGCCCAACTACCTCAGCCAGCTGTTTGGCAAATACGGCGACAGCGGCTTTGTGGAGTACATCACCGAGACCCGCATCGCTGCGGCAAAAGAGATGCTGGAACAGGGCGATTTGAAAGTATACGAGATCGCTGAGAAACTGGGGTACGAGAGCGCTTTCTATTTTTCCAAGGTATTCAAAAAGGTCACGGGGCTCAGCCCGCGGGAATACCAGCAAAGTATTTAAAATCGGAGGCTTTTATGATACAGGAACAACTTGCTTTTCTGCCGGAATTTCTTCCCGATTACCGGCCCTTCCCCCCTGCCAAGGAACGCACCGCATGGCAGGGGCTGCCCCTGCGGGCAAAGCAGCGCTTTTTGCAGGCGGGGGAAGCCGCGCTGCAAACGCCCATTGCGCCCCTGCCGCTCTCGCTCTGGCTGGATTTCACCCACACTGGGCGGCGCACCCCATGGGAGACGGCTTACTTTTCCCGCCGGGCGCGGCTGTGCGCGCTGGTAAGTGCCGAGTGTGTGGAGCACAAAGGGCGCTTTCTGGATGAAATTGCCGATACCGTATGGGCGATCTGCGAGGAAAGTGCATGGCAGCTGCCCGCCCACAACAGTTATGTGCGGGACACCCCGCAGCTGCCCCTGCCGGACACCACCCGCCCCATCGTGGATTTATTTGCCGCCGAGACCGGCGCGCTTCTGGCGCTGACCCGGTACTTACTGCCCGATGAGCTGGATACTGCCGCGCCGGGCATCACGGCGCGGATGGAGCGGGAGCTGGACGCCCGCATCCTGACGCCTTATTTTACAAGCCACTTCTGGTGGATGGGCAACGGCGAAGAGCCTATGTGTAACTGGACGAGCTGGTGCACTCAGAATGTGCTGCTCACCGTTTTTCTGCTGCCCACCACCCAGCAGCAGCGAAAAGCTGCCGTCAAGCAGGCAGCCTACAGCCTCGACTGCTTTTTGAAGGACTACGGCGCGGACGGCTGCTGCAACGAGGGTGCGCAGTATTATCGCCACGCCGGACTGACCCTGTGGGGCTGTCTTGAAATTTTATCCAACGTTGCGCCGGAGGCCTTCCGCCCGCTATTCAGAGAAACAAAGATCAAAAATATCGCGGAGTACATCTGCAATGTCCATGTGGAAGGACCTTACTATCTGAACTTTGGCGATTGCAGCCCCCTGGCCGGGCGCTGCGGTGCACGGGAATACCGCTTTGGACAGGCCGTAGGCAGCGATGCTTTGCAGGCCCTTGCGGCGGCAGATTTCCGCGCCGATGCCGACCCCGACCATTTGCAGAACCCGGACGGCAGCACCCACATCAACCTGTGGTACCGGCTGACCACCGCCTTTGCCGAGCAGGAACTGATGGAATACGCCGCAGTTCCCCAGCATCGTTCTGCAGTATGGTACCCCAGTGTAGGCATTTATGCCGCACGGCAGGGCAGCTGGGTGCTGGGTGCAAAGTTTGGCTCCAACGGCGACAGCCACAACCACAACGATACCGGCAGCATTACCGTGTACAAGGACGGAAGACCGTTTCTCATCGATATCGGAGTGGAGAGCTACACCAAAAAGACCTTCAGCCCTCAGCGGTATGAGATCTGGACGATGCAGAGCGCATGGCACAACCTGCCCACCTTTGACGGCGTGCAGCAGCTGCCCGGCGCGGAATACGCTGCCCGGGAGGTGTGCACCGAGGAAAATAGCATCACCGGCGAACTGGCGGGCGCGTACCCGCCCATCCCGGGGCTTACCACCTACCGCCGCAGCGTATCTGTCAGCGAACAGGGCATCACCCTGCGGGACGAAACAGACTATCCCGGCACAGTAGACCTGACCCTGCTCACCGAGCAGCAACCCGTCCCCACTGCGGACGGCTTTGCGGTGGGCACACTGGGCGGCATCCGCTTTGACCCGGACGCCGCAACGGCTGCTGTTACGGCGGTGCCTATCACCGACCCGCGCCTGCGCACCGCATGGCCGGAAACGATCTATAAGATCACCCTGCATTTCCAAAAAATGCTGAAGCTCGAACTGTACTAAGGAGAACTGCCATGGAAACCATCAAGCTGAAAATTCTGGACGAAGCCGGCCACACCCTGATGACCTGTGACGCTGACACCGCCGTATCCCTTGTTTACACCAACTGCTACAAGCCCGGCGACCGGGTGGCGCTGGAGATCGACCATCCCGGGCAGTACTGCGTCATCCAGTTCGAGGACACCATGCCCGAAGCCCTTGTGTATGTGGTCAAGCGGGAGATCAACTTCCACATTCCCTTCGGGGAGCAGGCCATCACCTACTCGCCCAAGAGCTTTGCGGGCAGCCGTCACGTTATCCGGGCACGGCTGGCACTGCCGGAAGAGATTGCCGCCCGGCGGAATCTGGCCTTCAACTGCTATGACGAGCATGGCGACACCGGTTTTTATCCCCACGCCAGCGCCAACGTAGAAACGCGCGGCGAGGCGGTGTTTGCCGCCCGCAACGCCATCGACGGCATTTTTGAGAACAGCGCCCACGGCGAGTATCCCTACCAGAGCTGGGGCATCAACCGCGACCCGAACGCAGCCCTGACGCTGGATTTTGGCCGGGAAGTACTGCTGGATGAGCTGCGCATCACCGAGCGGGCAGATTTCCCCCACGACAACTACTGGGTAAAGGCCACGGTGGAATTTTCTGATGGCAGCCAGCTGGACATCCCGCTGGTGAAAAGCGCCAAACCCCAGAGCGTGGCCTTTGAGCCCAAGCGGGTGCGCAGCCTTGTGCTGAAGGATCTGATTCAGGCCGAGGGGACTTCCCCCTTCCCGGCGCTGACCCAAATCGAAGCCTTTGGCACCGAGGTGAAGTAAAATGAGCATCTACAATGCCCTTTATGGGCGGGACGGCCACGGCGTAGGCCCAAACGAGCCGGAGAAAAAAGGCTTTGCACGCTTTTGCCAGATGGTCGGCCGCGACCTCGGCCAGCTGCTGGGCACGAACCTGATGGTCTGCGTGCTCTGCCTGCCTGCCGCACTGGGGGTCTCGCTGGGCGTGACCCTGCTCTCCCTGCCGCTGACGGTGGTGTGCAGTGCGGTCACCGGTCTGCTGACCGGCCCTGCCATGGTGCTGCTGGCAGACTGCGCTCTGCGCAGCTTGCAGAACGACCCCTCCCAGTGGCTGCCCCGGGCAAAACAGACCCTTGCCGCCCATTGGAAAGCCGCCTGCGGCTTTGGCTGCATTGGCACGCTGGTGCTGGGGCTGCTGTGCTTTGTATCGGCCTTTGTGTTTGAAGCCGCCGCGCAGCAGGGGTATTACCCCGGGCTTGCCATTCTCGTTTTTCTGGCGCTGGATTTTCTGGTGCTGGCGGTTCTGGCTACGCTTTGCGCTGCCGTTCTGCCGCTGCAACTGCCCGCCCCGGACAGCTTGCTGCGCCGGGCGGGCAGGCTGCTGGCTGTCGCCCCGGCGCGCTGCGTCCTGGCAGGCGTTCTCATGCTGGCGGGCATCGGCGGCATGATCTTGCTGTTCCCGGTCAGCATCTTCTGGGCGGTGCTGTTCGGCTTCTGGCTGCCGGGGCTGGCAGCGATGCAGACCCTGTTCCCGGTTTTGCGGCAGGAATACGGCGTAGAGGTGCGCAGCATCCCGCGCCCGGCAGCGCCGGATAAGCCCCTGACCGCACAGGAGCAGAAAAAGCGCTCCCGCGCCAACTGGTGGTATTACAACTGGGGCATCGTGGCGGTGGCGGCAATGGTCATTGTGGGCGTAGCGTATGTGGCGCACGGCCTGCTGACTACCGTAGACCCGGACTACACCGTGGCGGTAGTCACGGCGGAGGCCCTGCCGGACGAGGCCGTGCAGCGCCTGCAGACTGCGCTGGCAGACTATGCGGAGGACGCCAACGGCGACGGGACTGTGGTGGTGCAGGTGAACAACTACACATGGAGCGCCGATGCCGCCCTGACCGACATGAACGGTCAGATGGCCGGTGCCACCCAGATGAACACCGACCTTGCCAACGGCGAGAGCAAAATCTGGATCTTGGATGACCCGGAGGGCTTCGAACAGGCCTATGGGGCACTGAGCGAAAAGCTGGGCGCGGAATGGCAGACAAAGCTTATCCCGTGGCGCAGCCAGCCCGCCCTTTCCGGGCTGGAACTGGGCAGCTACAACACTGCCGCCGATGGCAGCCAGACTGTTGATATCCAGAGCCGCTTTGCCGGGTACAGCGTGGCAGTGTTTGATGCTTCAGATGCGTTGTGGCAGGCGCTCAATTCGTAAACAGAAACGACCGTCCGTTCTCTTTTTGTTTATGTGGTATTCTATACACAGAAAAATAGACGGAGGCATACCGCCATGAATCCCCATACCACGCTGAATCTTGCCAAGATTGCTCTGTGCGCGGTGGAAACCGTACTGAGGAATACTTCGCCCGATGCAGAGGACTATCCCCCAGCCAGTTGAATAAAATAACAACGCTGCAAGTGCTTATCGTCAGGCTGTTACAGATGCAGCAGCATAAAACGGACATCTCTTCAATAAAAAAGTCAAGTAGACTTCAATTTGAGCCAAATAGTAAGACTTCTTATGCTTTACCGTCATAAATTTTTCAAAATCATCTTGACGCACCTTGCGAAACATGATATTCTCTGTCACAAATCTCACTGATTTTGTGGATTGGTTTGAAACCATCCACAAGATGTGGTCGTGTTCATTTTGAACACAGCCACAGAAAGTGGTTGGTTATCACCGTGAGACCCACCACTTCCGTGAGGAAAAGTCCACGAAGAATTTACCGCCCCGCAACACACCCGATTCATTTTGCCGCCGATTCACCCGACAAAAT
>CAJMQZ010000082.1 GCA_905215595.1 uncultured bacterium | reverse complement strand
GGAACACCAGCGGCTTTGCACCGGCGCAGATGACGTCGTTGACGCACATGGCCACGCAGTCGATGCCGATGGTATCGTGCTTGTCCATGATCATGGCCACCTTCAGCTTGGTGCCCACACCATCGGTGCCGGAGATCAGCACCGGGTGCTTATAGCCGGTGCAGTCCAGCTCAAACAGGCCGCCAAAGCCGCCCAAGCCGCCGATGCAGTGCTCGTTCATGGTACGGGCGACATACTGCTTCATCAGCTCCACAGAGCGGTAACCGGCGGTAATGTCCACGCCTGCTGCGGCGTAGCTTTCAGAATAGCTCTTTTCCATGTTCTTACTCTCCTAACTTTTTGGCGTCCTTGGGACGGTCGTTCAGGTGACGGTCGTGAATATCGGTAGAAAGCACACTTTCCGGCTCTACGGCATACTCGCCGGTAAAACAGGCGGTGCAGAAACCGCATTTTGCGTTTTTGGCAAGCTGGACAACGTGCTCGTTAGACAAATAGCCCAGCGTATCGGCGCCGATGACCTCGTTGATCTGCTCCAGCGTGCGGCCGGTGGCCACCAGCAGCTTCTGGTCCGGGATATCGGTGCCAAAGTAGCACGGATACTTGAAGGGAGGTGCAGAGACCATAAAGTGCACCTCGGCAGCACCGGCATCCCGCAGCAGCTTGATGATGCGGGCAGAGGTGGTGCCGCGCACGATGGAGTCATCCACTAGCACCACGCGCTTGCCCTTGACGGTGCTGGACACCACGTTCAGCTTGATGCGCACGCTGTTCTCGCGCTGCTTCTGGCTGCCCTGAATGAAGGTGCGGCCGATGTATTTATTCTTGATGAAGCCGATGCCGTAAGGGATGCCGCTCTCCTGCGAGTAGCCTAGGGCAGCGTCCAGACCGGAATCCGGCACGCCGATGACCACATCGGCCTCCACGGGGTGCTCCTGTGCAAGGAAGCGTCCTGCCTGCTTACGGGCCTCGTGCACCGAGCTGCCCTCGATGACGCTGTCCGGGCGGGCGAAGTAGATGAACTCGAACACGCACATTTGAGTGTCCGGGCGGCCGCAGTGATCCTTGATGCTGCGCAGCTCGCCGGTCTTGGTATCCATCACTACGATCTCGCCGGGCTCCACATCCCGCAGCAGGGTGGCACCGGTGGCATCCAGTGCGCAGCTCTCGCTGGCAAAGACGTAGCCGCCGCCGGGCAGGGTGCCGATGCACAGGGGACGATAGCCCCGGGGGTCGCGCACCGCGATGAGCTTGGTGGCAGACATGATCACAAGGCTGTATGCGCCCTCCAGCACGTCCATGGTCTTGCTGATGGCAGTTTCGATGCTGCCCATGCGCAGACGGTTGCGGGTGATGAGGTAGCAGATGACCTCGGTATCCGAGGAGCCGTGGAAGATGGCGCCCTCGTTTTCCAGCTGGCGGCGCAGCTCCACGGCGTTGGTCAGGTTGCCGTTGTGGCACAGCGCCATGGTGCCGCGGCCATGCCGGACGATCATGGGCTGGGCGTTGGCGCGGACGCGGGTGCCGGCGGTGGCGTAGCGCACATGACCGGTAGCCATGTGTGCCGTGGTAGTGGACAGGCTTGCCAGCACCTCCGGGGTGAACACCTCGTTTACAAGGCCCAGATCCCGGTGGCCGGTGATCACGCCATCATCGTTGACGGCGATGCCGCAGCTCTCCTGCCCGCGGTGCTGCAGCGCATACAGGGCCGAATAAGCCGCTGCGGCCACATCCTCGGTACCGGCACGGTCGTAGATGCCGAAAACGCCGCACTCCTCATGCAGCGGATATGCAAAATCAGACATTGGTTCTCCTTTACAGCTCGTTCAGTTCGTTCTGCAGCTTTTCTTCCTTGGCTGCGATCTGCTGTGCCATGGATACGCGCTCAGCCTCCAGCTTTTCAGCCAGTGCGTCATCGCTCAGGGCCAGAATTTCAGCAGCCAGCCATGCGGCGTTCTTGGCACCGTTCAGTGCCACGGTCGCCACCGGGATGCCGCTGGGCATCTGCACGGTAGCCAGCAGAGCGTCCAAGCCATCCATCGCGCCGCCCTTCATGGGGATGCCGATGACCGGCAGGGTGGTGTTGGCGGCAAAAGCACCTGCCAGATGGGCTGCCATGCCTGCTGCGCACAGGATAACGCCAAAGCCGTTGGCCTTTGCATTTTTTGCAAAGGCTGCTGCCTCGGCGGGGGTGCGGTGTGCCGAAAGGATGTGCGCCTCAAAGGGGATGTCCAGTGCCTTCAGCTGGGCACAGGCACCCTTGACCACCGGCCAATCGCTGTCCGAACCCATGATCACTGCCACTTTACGAACCATTTTCCAAAGCCTCTCTTTCTCATGTCCAACAAGACCGACAAACAAAAAAGGCTGCGGTACACCTGTACCACGGCCTTTATTTCCAGTTTTTCTGTCCGCGCATTTTGCACAAGGTTGCACCATGCCCCTGATTGCAGTGAATGTGACCCCATTCCATGCGACCCGACACCAGTAGCATCATTGAAGTTTCCCTCCGCAGTTTCCTGTGCAAGCGTTTTTCAGGCGGCGATGCAAGCCCGTTTTTTGGGGCATCGTCCATGTACTAGATACAGTTTACGGCAAAAAAACCGCTTTGCAAAGAGCGTTTGGGCAAATTCTCCCTTGTGTTCCCATGCCGTCAAAAAACTTTCGAAAGTTTTGTGCAGTTTCGCCATCCTTTTTCTTTTTAAGTATGACTTATGCGGCAGGTATATTTTATGTAAAGGCCGTATTGATGTATCCCAGATGTATGGCAGATTTTTTAAAAAATGATCTTTGCGGTGGCGGCGCGTGCAGCGCGGATCAGATCCGCCGGGGCGCAGCACACCTGTGTGCCGATGCGCCCGCCGGAAACGTAGACCTTCTGCTGGGTCAGCACGCTTTCGTCAAAGACGGTGCGGTACTGCTTTTTCATGCCCACCGGGCTGCATCCGCCCCGCACATAGCCGGTCACCTTATTGATATCCGCCACATGGATCATTGCCACACTCTTTTCGCCCACGCTGCGGGCTGCAGCTTTCAGGTCCAGCTCTGCCGCCACCGGAATGACGAACACAAAATAGTTTTTGCTGCTGCCCTGCGTTACCAGTGTCTTGTAAACGCAGGCAGGGTCCTCGCCTATGCTGGCAGCTACGGTCACGCCGTCCACCGCCACCCCCTCCTCGTGGGGGTACTCGTGGGCGGTATAGGCCACCTTCTCCCGTTCCAGAATGCGCATTGCGTTGGTTTTAGCTTCTTTTCCCATTGTTATTCCCTCTTTTTGACTACGATACCCCTCAGCCTCACGTTGTTCGGCAGCTCCCCCAAGGGGGCGCCTTATAAGCAACACCAGAAAGTTCCCCGCCATCACAAAAGCCGTCCCCTTGGGGAAGGTGGCATCGCGTCAAGCGATGACGGAAGGGGTAGCATCTATTATGCTCTCTTTTTTCTGATTCGCTGTGCTGAAGGATCTTAAGTTTATTCTACCACTTTTTCGGAAAAAATTCAAAATTTCTCTTGACTTCAGTTTCATGAAGTGATATCATAGCGTCACGCACTTCAGAGCACTGAAGTTTGACGTTGCAAGCTGCGGCAAAGGAGCCGGTCTCCCTCGCCGTTTCACAGGATAGAAAAAGGCAAAGGAGACAAAACACTATGATCATCGTACTCAAACAGGATGCACCCGACGTACAGGTGCGCGAGTTCTGCCACGAGCTGGAGGATATGGGTCTGCAGATCAACGATTCCAAGGGCAGCGACACCCATATTCTGGGTCTGATCGGCGACACCAAGGCCATTGCGGAAAGCTGGGTGCTGGCAAACCCGGTGGTGGAGACCTGCCGCCGCGTGTCCGAGCCCTACAAAAAGGCCAACCGCAAGTTCCACCCGGATGACAGCGTTATCGACGTGGAAGGCGTCAAGATCGGCGGCGGCAACTTTGCAGTCATCGCCGGGCCGTGCAGCATTGAGAGCGAGGAGCAGATCACCTACTGCGCCCAGCGGGTAAAGGCGGCGGGCGCTTCCCTGCTGCGCGGCGGTGCATTCAAGCCCCGCACCTCCCCTTACTCCTTTCAGGGCATGCGCAGCGAAGGTCTGGACCTGCTCAAGCTGGCGCGCCGCGCCACCGGTTCGCCCATTGTGACCGAGATCATGAACACCGAGCACCTGCCCCTGTTTGAAAACGTGGACCTCATTCAGGTGGGTGCCCGCAATATGCAGAACTTTGAGCTGCTCAAGGCTGTTGGCCGCCAGAAAAAGCCGGTGCTGCTCAAGCGCGGCCTTGCCAACACGCTGGAAGAGTTCGTGATGAGCGCCGAGTACATCATGGCCGAGGGCAACGAGAATGTCATTCTGTGCGAGCGCGGCATCCGCACCTTTGAGACCAGTATGCGCAACACGCTGGACCTTGCCGGTGTGGTCATGCTGCACAAGATGACCCACCTGCCGGTGGTGGTGGACCCCAGCCACGCCTGCGGCCACGCATGGATGGTGCCGGAGCTGGCGAAAGCTGCCGTCGCTGCCGGTGCCGACGGTTTGATGATCGAGGTTCACAACAACCCCGCCAAAGCCAAGTGCGACGGCGCACAGAGCCTGACCCCCGATCAGTTCGATGAACTGATGCAGTTCATCGGCAAAGAGGTGGAGTTCTTCGGCAAAAAAATGAACTGAGCCTTCTCCGTCTGCTCCCCCGCAAGGGGGAGTTTTTTTGTGTGCCCCGGCGGGTTTTCATTTTCTTTTCACGGGTTTTATGGTATACTATAGTGTATTTTGAAAAAACACTGCCGAAAGAGGTTTTAAAGATGAAAGCACACATTGCACGCAACCAGAACGCCGGGGTGCCGCTGGCGCTGGGCTGGAACCTTTCCCCCGCCGACCGGGGCAAGCTGGAGGGCATGGCACCCGCCTTTGGCATGAAGCTGCTGCTTGTTTCCCCCGCCGATGCCGGCAAGACCGTTGCCCAGCTGCTGGGCGAGGTGGAGGTAAAAGCCCCCAGAACACTGGTACTGGAGCCGGGCGCCTATCCCCCGGCGCTGGTGCTGGCAAACTTCCGCGATAAGGACGTGGACACCCTGCTGGACCTGATGCGGCAGGCGCAGGTGACCATCCCGCTCAAGGCGGTGGTCACCCCCGCAAACCGCAACTGGATGTTTGCAGACCTGCTGGCACATTTGCAGGAGGAGCACACCGCCTTTACCGCCGCAAAGGAGAGCCAGACCGTATGAAGAGCTGCATCACCCGCATGACCGCTGCACTGCTGGCGGCAGTGCTGAGCCTTGGCCTGCTGGTCGGCTGCAAGCCCAAAAAGGAGCTGACCCGGTACACCACCATCTTTTATGATGTGTTCGACACAGTGACGCAAGTCATCGCCTACTGCGAGAGCGAGGAAAAATTCAACACCCAGATGCAGGCGCTGCATCAGGATCTGATCGTCTACAACCAGCTCTACGATATCTACAACGACTACGACGGCGTTGTGAACGTCAAGACCATCAACGAAAACGCCGGGAAAGCCCCGGTACAGGTAGATGACCGCATCCTCTCCATGCTGGAGCTGGCGCGGCAGATGTACGACCTGACCGGCGGCAAGATCAACATTGCCATGGGCAGCGTGCTGGGCATCTGGCACGACTACCGCGAAGCCGCCGAACAGAACACCTCCGAGACCGACAACACCCTGCCCACACAGGAGGAGCTGGAAGCCGCTGCCCGGCACTGCGATATCAACGACCTTGTCATTGACGAGGATGCCAAAACGGTCTACCTGTCCGACCCGGAGATGTCGCTGGACGTGGGCAGCGTGGGCAAGGGCTACGCTGTGGAAATGGTCTGCCGCGCCGCCGAAGCCCGGGGTCTGACCAGCGCACTGGTGAGTGTAGGCGGCAACCTGCGCGCCATCGGCACAAAGCCGGACGGCAGCCAGTGGACGGGCGGCGTGGAGAACCCGTGGAACGCTTCGGAGGTGTACACCAACACCAACTCCATCTTCGGCTCGCCCATCAACATGAGCGACCTTGCACTGGTGACCAGCGGCGACTACCAGCGCTACTTTGTGGTGGACAGCAAGCGCTACCACCACATCATCGACCCCGACACCCTGTGGCCCGCTGCCTACTATAACGGCGTCACCGTACTGTGCCCGGACTCCGGCATGGCAGACTGCCTGACCACTGCTCTGTTCTGTATGCCGCTGGAAGAGGGGCAGAAGCTGGTGGAATCGCTGGACGGCGTAGAGGCCATGTGGTGCACACCTGACAAGCAGGCCACCACCTCCAGCGGCTGGGACAGCCACCTAAAAAAGTAAATTTGTTTACAGAAAAAACGAGCCATCATGCGGAAATCCGCACAATGGCTCGCTTTTTTATGCTATTGATTTATGCGCTCAGCCGCATAGGCATCACTCCACGATGATGCTCTTGCCGGTCATCTCGGCGGG
This sequence comes from uncultured bacterium, assembly GCA_905215595.1. Taxonomy (GTDB): domain Bacteria; phylum Bacillota; class Clostridia; order Oscillospirales; family Ruminococcaceae; genus Faecalibacterium. The sequence continues at coordinate 2,408 of CAJMQZ010000082.1, read as the reverse complement.
AACGGGCAGGCCGATATAGGGCAGCATGGTGGGTGCGATATCGGCCAGGCAGCCGCCCTCGCGCAGCTTCACATCGCCGCAGCCAACTGCCACAAAGGGCACAACGTTGGTGGTGTGGGCGGTGAAGGGGGTGCCGTCCGGGTTCATCATCTTTTCGGCGTTGCCGTGGTCAGCGGTGATGAAAGCGCAGCCGCCGGCGTTCAGCACAGCGGTGACCACCTGATCCACGCAGGTATCCACAGCCTCAACGGCCTTGACAGCAGCCTCGAACACACCGGTGTGGCCGACCATATCGCAGTTTGCGAAGTTCAGGATGACCACATCGTACTTGCCGCTCTCGATGCGCTTGACGCACTCGGCAGCAACCTCGGGGGCGCTCATCTCGGGCTTCAGGTCATAGGTGGCGACCTTCGGGCTGGGGATCACGCAGCGGTCCTCGCCCTCGTAGGGAGCCTCCACGCCGCCGTTGAAGAAGAAGGTGACATGAGCGTACTTCTCGGTCTCGGCAATGCGCAGCTGAGTCTTGCCATTCTCGGACAGGTACTGGCCCAGAACGTTCTTCAGCTCCACAGGCGGATAGGCGACCTCGCAGTTGGGCATGGTGGCATCGTATTCAGCCATGCAGACATAGTTCACCTGCTTGCGGCCGCCGCGGCGCTCAAAGCCGGTGAACGCATCGTCGCAGAAGATGCGGGTCATCTGGCGGGCACGATCGGGACGGAAGTTCATGAAGATCACAGTGTCGCCATCCTGCACGCGGCCACCCTCACAGGTGACGCAGGGCAGAACGAACTCGTCGGTCTTGTCTGCTGCATAGGATGCCTCGATGGCCTCGGCAGCGTTGGCGGCATGATTGCCCTCGCCGTAGACAAAGGCAGCGTATGCCTTCTCTTCACGATCCCAGTTGTTATCGCGATCCATGGCGTAGTAACGGCCGGAGACGCTGGCGATCTTGCCGATGCCCAGCTCGTCCAGCTTGGCCTGCAGGTCGGCCAGGAAGCCCTTGCCGGAGTGCGGGTCGGTATCGCGGCCATCGGTGATGCAGTGCAGGTAAACGTTCTTTGCGCCCAGATGTTTTGCCATTTCCAGCACGCCGAACCAGTGGTCTGCGTGGCTGTGCACACCGCCGGTGCCCACCAGACCCATCAGATGGATGGCCTTGCCGGCATCGATGGCAGCCTTCATGTTCTTGACCAGAACCGGGTTCTGGAGCATCTCGCCGTCCTTGATGGACTTGGTGATGAGGGTGAGCTGCTGGTACACGATGCGGCCAGCGCCCATGTTGGTGTGGCCAACCTCAGAGTTGCCCATCTGGCCCTCGGGCAGACCGACGGCCATACCGGAAGCGTTGATGGTGGTCATGGGATATTTTGCCATCAGAGCATCGAGGTGGGGTTTCTTTGCGGCGACCACGGCGTTGCCGAAGGTCTCCTCCGGCACCCAGCCGAAGCCATCCATGATGCACAGAAGAACAGGTTTCTTTGCCATAAAATTGAATCTCCTTTGAATTTATCACGCGTTGCGGGCAAGGCTAAGCGCCCTGCCTGCGGGTGCAGCCTGCGGGTGCATAACACCCGAGCGGCTGCTGTAAAAACAGATCAGCGCCCGGCTCAGCGCTGAAAAAACGGCGCAGCCGGGCGCTGAAACAGCTAATTAAGAAAAGGCAGTTGCTCAGCCCTTGGTGGCTGCATTGACGATGACTGCAAAGTCGGGAGCCTTCAGGGATGCGCCGCCGATCAGGCCGCCGTCCACGTCCTTCTTGCTCAGCAGCTCCTCGCAGTTCTTGGCGTTCATGCTGCCGCCGTACTGCACGGTGGTAGCCTCGGCCACAGCCTCGCCGTACAGCTCACCCACCACCTTGCGGATCTGTGCGCAGACTTCCTCTGCCTGATCGGAGGTAGCGGTCTTGCCGGTGCCGATGGCCCAGACGGGCTCGTAGGCGATGACAACGTTTGCCATCTGCTCGGCGGTCACATCACGCAGGGCGATCTTGGTCTGCATACGAACCAGCTCCTCGGTAACGCCCTCCTCGCGCTGCTGCAGGCTCTCGCCCACGCACAGGATGACCTTCAGACCGGCGTTCAGAGCAGCCAGCGTGCGCTTGTTGACGGTCTGGTCGGTCTCTGCAAAGTACTGACGGCGCTCAGAGTGGCCGACGATGACGTACTCCACGCCCAGATCCACCAGCATATCGGCGCTGATCTCGCCGGTGAAAGCACCGGACTTCTCAAAGTGGACGTTCTCGGCGCCCACATGGATGTTGGTGCCCTTGGTCTTAGCCACAGCGGTGACCAGATCGGTAAACGGGGTGCAGATGACCACCTCGCAGGTAGCGTCCTTCACAGCGGGGATCAGCTCGTCCACCAGAACAGCAGCCTCGGAGGCGGTCTTGTTCATCTTCCAGTTGC
>CAJMQZ010000081.1 GCA_905215595.1 uncultured bacterium | reverse complement strand
TTTTCGCTTCTCCATTAAAAGCCCCTCAGTCGCTGCGCGACAGCTCCCCCAAGGGAGCAAGCGCTCTCCCGCAGCGCCGCGCTTTCGCAGAAAGCGGCGCTGCAAATGCCGTTTTCCGTTACGACCCCTCCTGTGAAAATAGCGTTTGGAGCGCTCCGCAGAGCGCGACAAACGCGAAATTTAAAATAATCTTTCCGCTGAATATGCCCAGAGCAACGCGGAGGGCATTTCCAATCGTCCCGCCGTGGGGCGCAAAGACTTTTCTTTTTGCATAGAAATGTGCTTTTGATTATGGTATACTAACAGCAGACTGAAAAAGCTGCCCCTTGCGGGGCTTATCCGATACAAAAACGAGGAACACTATGAAAAAAGTCATTTCGGTCCGTTTCAAGGAAAACGGCAAAAGCTATTATTTTGATCCCGGTGATGCTGTCATCCACACCGGGGAATACGTTATTGTGGAGACTGCCCGCGGCGTGGAGTGCGGCGAGGTGGTGCAGGGCGCGCGGGAACTGGCGGATGCCGCCGTGCCCAAGGCGCTGAAACCCATCACCCGCATGGCCGACAGCGTGGATATCCGCCGGATGCGCCAGAACCGCGAGGACGAAAAGCGCGCCTACCACACCTGTCAGGAGTGCATCGCCCGCCACGGGCTGGAGATGAAGCTGGTGGAAGCCGAGTACACGCTGGACCGCTCCAAGATCATGTTCTACTTCACCGCCGACGGGCGGGTGGACTTCCGGGAACTGGTCAAGGATCTGGCCGGCATCTTCCACACCCGCATCGAGCTGCGCCAGATCGGCGTGCGCGACGAGAGCAAGATGATCGGCGGTCTGGGCATCTGCGGTCAGCCCTTCTGCTGCAGCCGCTTTTTGAAGGATTTCCAGCCCGTTTCCATCAAGATGGCCAAGGAGCAGGGGCTTTCGCTGAACCCCACCAAGATCAGCGGTGCCTGCGGCCGTCTGATGTGCTGCCTTGCCTACGAGGAGAGCGCCTACGAGTACCTGAACAGCATCATGCCCATGGTGGGCAGCACGGTGCGCACCCCGGACGGTCTGGGCACTGTGCTGGAGGTGAACCCGGTGTCCGGCTACCTGCGGGTGCGCTGCGGCACCGAGAGCCTTGCGCCCCGGTACTACAAGGTGGGCGTGTGCGAGTATGTGAGCGGCGGCAAGCGCCCGCCCCGCCGTCCCGACCCGGACGACGATTACTCCGGCGTGCGCAATCCCGCCCCGGTGGTGGCAAGCTCCGACGACGAAAAACGCCCCGCCTGCCCCCGCCGCCGCGCAAGCGAGAAGGAATGAACATAATGGCGTGCGCCCTCTCCGTCATCGCTGCGCGATGCCACCTCTCCCAAAGGGAGAGCCAAGTGCACTACCGGACACTTCCTCATTTCTCCTAAAGCTTTAGCAACGGACGTAACGGCTTGGCTCCCCCTTTGAGGAAAGACTTCTCCCGCTCCGGGGGAAGATGTCACCGTAGGTGACAAAAGGGGGAATCTGGCGCGGGAGCGCCTGAGAGGGTTTGCTTGTGGTTAGTATTATAAAACTAACCATACTTCGTGATTTTCGCTAAAAATCTCCGGCAATTTTGGCTATAAGTTAGGCCGTGCTTTTGTGCAACCCCACAAAATATTTTATTTTGTTGTTGTGGCAGCACGGTTAGTCTTGCCTTTTCCGGCCTGCTTTGTTAGAATGCAGACAAGGATACAAATTCCGGGGGGCGTGCGTGGCCGTGCCAAGGTACGTTTCTTCATAATTACATCGGCACGGGATAAAAAAGGAGAGTTTATTATGGCACACAAGGTTTCTGACGCATGTGTTGGCTGCGGCGCTTGCGAGGGCGCTTGCCCGGTTGGCGCTATCACCATCGAGAACGGCGCTGCAGTTGTGAACGCTGATTCCTGCATCGATTGCGGTGCTTGCGAGGGTGCTTGCCCCACTGGTGCAATCGCTGCTGAATAATCAGTAGTTTTTGCTGAAAACGCATCAAAAAGGACTGCTGCACACCTGTGCAGCAGTCCTTTTTTGTGGTATCATAAAGTAAATTCATGAAAAACGCAGTTCGGCGCGTCCGCATCAAAAAAGAGCGCTGTGCACACAACACTGCGCAGCCGCCCCGCTTTTTGTTTCATGCACAAATTCCGCAGGAAAATACCCTGCATTTTTTGGAAGGGAAACGGCACACTGTCTATGGAACATTCTACGGAAGTTTTGTATAATAGAACTATGGTCTACTGCACCCCGGAGCACCGGTTCGGCTCGGACGCGCTGCTGCTGGCACGCTTCTGCGAGCCAAAACGCAGCCAGAAAGCCGCAGACCTGTGCTCCGGCTGCGGCATCGTGGCGCTGGAATGGCACGACCGGGGCCACCGCGGCCCCTGCACAGGGCTGGAGCTGCAGCCCGAGGGCAGCGCTCTGCTTTCCGCTGCGGTGCAGGAGCAGGACATCGGGCACATTGAGCCTGTCTGTGCCGACCTGCGCGCTTTCCGGCAGGGCGAGGGAAGTTTTGACGTGTGTGCGTGCAATCCGCCCTATTTCACGGATGGGCCCCAAAGCCAAAACGCAGCCCACGCCCTTGCCCGGCACGAGAACACCTGCACACTGGACGATGTGTGCCAGTGTGCGTTCCGCCTTTTGAAGGACGGCGGGCGCTTTGCGCTGTGCCACCGGCCGGAACGACTGGCGGAGGTGCTGGCGGTGCTGCGGGCTTCCCGGCTGGAGCCGAAGCGGCTGGCCTTTGTAAAGAACAAGGCGGACGGCGCGCCATGGCTCTTCCTTGTGGAAGCGCAGAAGAACCGCAAGACCGGCCTGCGGGTGGAGCCGGATGTGTTGATCAGCGCCGGTGCGGCGTTATATGGGAGGTAAACTATGGCAGGAACTCTTTATATCGTGGCAACGCCCATCGGCAATCTGGACGATATGCCGCCGCGCGTAGCGGCCACCTTTGGCGCGGCAGACTTTATTGCCGCCGAGGACACCCGTGTGACCATGAAGCTGCTGAACTTTCTGGGCCTGAAAAAGCCCATGGTCAGCTACTACGAGCACGCCTTGCAGAAGGGCGAGGCCATTCTGCAGCGCATCGAGGCAGGGGAGAGCTGTGCGCTGTGCTCCGATGCGGGCATGCCCTGCGTTTCCGACCCCGGTGAGGTGATCGTGCGGGACGCTCTGGCCCGCGGCATCAAGGTGGTGCCGGTGCCGGCTGCCTCGGCCTGCATCACAGCACTGGCCGTATCCGGGCAGGACACCTCCCGCTGGGTATTCGAGGGCTTTCTGCCGGTGAACCGCAAGCAGAAAAAGGAACGGCTGGCCGATCTTCTGCACGAAAAGCGCACCGTGATCTTTTACGAAGCACCCCACAAGCTGCGCACCACCCTGGACGACCTGACCGCCGCCTTTGGACCGGAGCGCAGCATCACCCTGTGCCGGGAGCTGACCAAGCTCCACGAGGAGATCTGGAAAACCACCCTGGGCGAGGCCGTGGAGCACTACAGGGCCAACGACCCCCGCGGCGAGTATGTGCTTGTGATGGCCGGTGCCCCCGCCGGGGAGGATGCCGACGCCGGGCTGACGCTGGAGCAGGCAGCGCAGCGGGCACTGGAGCTGACGGGTGAGGGCTTTGGCCCCACGGCAGCGGCCAAGGCGGCGGCGCAGGGCACGCCCTATTCCAAGAGCGAAGTGTACAAGCAGCTGCTGGTGCTGCAACAGGACCGGCAGACTGCGGAATGATAAGAGGAGGACTTTTTTCGTGACAAAACTTCTGGTCCTGAGCGACAGCCATGGCGGACGCGCCGCCATTGAGCGGGTGCTGCTGAAGGAGAATGCGAACATTGACGCCCTGGTTTTTCTGGGCGACGGCCTGCGGGACCTGGAACAGGCCCTGACCCTGTACCCCCGGCTGCGGGCCTACTCGGTGGCCGGCAACTGCGACTACGGCGCTCTGGAGCCGATGGACGGTCTGGCCGCCTTTGACCAGACCATCGTGTTCTATACGCACGGCCATATGTACGGCGTAAAATACGATCTGGACACGCTGACAGATGCCGCTGCTGCCCGGGGCGCGGAAGTGGCCCTGTTCGGCCACACCCATGTTCCCCATGCCGAGCAGCGGGGCAAGGTGTTTTTGTTCAACCCCGGCTCCTGCGGCCGCTGCTACACCGGCCCCAACACCTACGGCCTGCTGACGCTGGAAAACGGCAAGGTGACCGCCTATGAGCACAAAGAGGTACCGAAGCAATGAGCATCAACGAGGTGCGCTATCTGCCGGAATGCGGCAGCACCAACGCCTATGTAAAAGAGCATTTCGAGGAGTTCGGCCCCGTTGCGGCGGTGTATACCGAAAACCAGACCGCCGGGCGCGGGCGGCTTGGCCGCAGCTGGGTAAACGCCGAGGGCAAAGCGCTGTACTACACGGTCGCCATCAAGGAGCCGCTGGCGCAGCCTGCCACCCTGCCGCTGCTGGCAAGCCTTGCGGTGCGCCGCCAGCTGCAGCTGCGCTACGGCGTGGACTGCCAGATCAAGTGGCCCAACGACCTTTTGCTGAACGGCAAAAAGCTGGTGGGCATCCTGTGCGAGAGCGTAAGCTACGGCTACCAGCAGCAGGGGCGCGGCATCCTGTGCGGCATCGGCATCAACCTTGCCCAGCCCCAGAGCTATTTTGACGCCGCCGATCTGCCCCACGGCACCTCGCTGGCCTTGCAGGGCGCTGCGGTGGATCTTGCCACCGACCCCGCATGGCTGGCCGAGGGGCTGACCGATTTCGGCTTTGACCGCAGCCTGTACACCTTTGCCCGGGACGGCTTTGCGCCCTTCCGGGAGGAATACAAGGCTGCCTGCATCAATCTGGGCCGCCGGGTCACCTTTGACCTGCCGGACGGCAGTCAGGGCGCAGGCGAAGCCGTGGATGTGGACGCCGAGGGGCGTTTAGTGGTGCGCACCGATGCCGGGGAGCAGCACGTTTTCACCGGGGAAGTGTCGGTGCACGGCATCTACGGAGCAGTGTAATTATAAAAGGGGCAGATGCACAACCGTGCACCAGCCCCTTTTATCTTTGACGATTTGGAATGCGCGCCGCGTTCGCTTTGCGCATGATTAGCGGAAAACATATTTTATAATTCGCAATTCTGGAAAATCTGCGGATTTTCCAGAATTGCCTTTTCACGGGAGGGGTCGCAAAGGCAAGCGGCAGATACAAAAAAGCTCCCCCTTTCGGGGGAGCTGGCGAACGCAGTGAGCCTGAGAGGGTTTTCCTTATCTTCTCCGTTTCATCTGGCGGCGGCGCTGGTTAAGGGTCAGTCCGCCGCCGCAGCGCAGGGTGACAAAGCCCAGTGCGCACAAAATCAAAATCAGGGCGCAGAGCAGCAGCAGGGTGGCCTTGATGTCGGTGCGGAAGTCCGATACATACTCCTGGTGGGTCACAAGGTCTACCTGTCCCACCTCGTAGCCATCCAGATAGACGGTGGCGGTGCCCAGCTTCTGCCCCTCCTTGACGGTGGCGGAGACGCTCTCGGGCAGGTCGAAGGAATAGCTCACCTTATCGTCGCTGTGGCCGTAGCCGCTGACCGGCGCGGCGGCGTACAGCTCCACAGCCGGCTCGGTGCGGCACTTGTTCAGGTCTACGGTGGTCAGTACGGTCTGGGTATCCACCAGCGGACGGTCGGCAAAGCTGGCAAAGGCCCAGTCGAACAGGTCGTCGCATTCGGTAAACAGATGATCCAGCGTGTCACAGCCAAGGATCACCAGCCCGTAGCTGTGGCCGTCCTGCTGGGCAAAGGCCACGATGCAGCGGCCTGCCAGCGTGGTAAAGCCGCCCTTGACCCACTTGACGTACTCCCGGTAGTTGGCACTTTTGCTGTTCATCAGGCTGTTGGAGCTGCTGATGGTGTGCTCCGCCTTGCGCAGATTGGTGGCCGGCAGCACATAGCTGGCGGTGCCCGCCACCTGTGCAAAGGTCTGGTTCTGGGCGCAGGCGGCGGCGATCTTTGCCAGATCCTGCGCAGTGGACACGTTGCCGTAGTCAAACAGGCCGTGGGCACAGGTAAAGTTCGTGCCGGTGCAGCCCAGCTCCGCCGCCCGGGCGTTCATCTGCTGCACAAAGCCCATCACGCTGCCCCCCACGTCCCACGCAATGACGCTGGCGGCGTCGTTGGCGCTGATGATGAGCATAGCGTTCAGCAGATCGATGCGGCGCACGGTCTCGCCGATGCGCAGCCCTATGGTGGTGCCGTTGGCGTTCTGGATATCCTTGAACTCCTGTGTCAGGTCGGTGGGCACGGTCACTTCACCGTTCAGGTCCTTGCCGCTTTCCACCAGCAGCAGGGCGGTCATCAGCTTGGTCAGGCTTGCCACATATTTCTGCTGGTCGGCGTTCTGGCTCAGGATGGTCTTGCCGGTGTCCGCGTTGAACAGATACACCGCCTCAGTCTCTGTTGCAGTCTGGACGGGCATGGGGTATACTGCAAATACCGGCAGCACTGCGCTGACGACAACCGCCAGCGTGAGCACCAGTGCCGCCAACCGGCGGCAGAACGTGTTGTGAAGCATGAAGGTACCCCCTTGAATCCCGCTCCGGCAAAACCGGCGCGCACATTTTTGTTCCTTACTTATAAGAATACCATAAAAGAACCAAAAGAGAAAGGTGGTTTTTAACAATGTTCTTATCCTTTTGTGGAAAAACGCCCCGCGATGAGGGCGCAGCTTTTGTAGCCCCCAACGCTACCGTGCAGGGAGATGTGGTTTTAAAGCCCGGCTCCACCGTCTGGTACGGTGCGGTGCTGCGCGGGGATGACGGCACGTTGACCATCGGCAAAAACAGCAATGTACAGGACAACGCGGTGCTGCACTGCGACATCGGCGGCTGCGTGACCCTTGGCGAAAACGTCACGGTAGGGCACTGCGCACTGGTGCACGGCTGCACCGTAGGGGACGGCAGTTTAATCGGGATGCACGCCACATTGCTGAACCATTGCGTGGTGGGCAAAAACTGCATCATCGGGGCAGGGGCGCTTGTGCCGGAAGGCATGGTCATCCCGGACAACTCGGTGGCGGTGGGCGTGCCCGCCCGGGTCATCAAGCAGGTGAGCCCCGCGCAGGTGGAAGCCAACCTGCACAACGCCGCGCACTATGTGGAGCACGGAAAACTGCACGCAGAGCAGATGAAAAACGGGTGAGAGTGCGGCGCTGCGCGGGGTGACCCCTTCCGTCTTGCCGCTGCGCGGCAATCCACCTTCCCAAAGGGGACGGCTTAACCCTCTCAGGCGCTCCCGCGCCAGCTCCCCCGAAGGGGGAGCCAAGCCGTTACGTTTGTTGCTGAAGTGTTAGGAGCAATGAGAAACTGTATCGCCACCTCAAAAAGCTCCCCCTTCGGGGGAGCTGGCACGCCGTCAGGCGTGACTGAGAGGGTTAAGGCTCCCCCTTGGGGGAGCTGGCGAGCGCAGCGAGACTGAGGGGGTTCGTTTTTCTTCTCAAACGTTTCATTTTGCATTTTTTTCGCACTGCGGTACAAAGTTTCAAGAACTTTCTTGAATTTTCACAGAAATGTAATGACTTTTTTCGTAAAATCGGGTATACTGTATCTTGCAGGGACAGTGGGGCCGCAACCACTTCCCCGCACATGATTCCTCCTCACACCAAAGCAATACCCCAAACAAGAAATCCCTCCGGTGTACCGCAAGCGCCGGAGGGGTTTCTTGTTGTTTCGTTATTTTTAAACGGTGCGCAGCTTTGCTGCGAACACCGAGAGCACCACCTTAGGGTTCACCTGTGCGCCCAGCCGCTGCAGGGCGGCGTCTGCCAGACGCACCGCCTGCCGCGCCTGTGTGCCCTGCACCGGGGCGCGGGGGCTGCTGCGCAGTCCCGCCGCTGCCACCGCGCGGAAATCAGTCAGCAGAGCAGAAGCCGCTGCCTTGTCCTTTTCGTAGGCGGCAAGCAGCACAGCGGCGGTGTAGCTATCGCGGGCGGCAGCGGCGCGGGCAAGCTCCAGCGCCTTTTCCACCTGTGCGGCGCGGGCTTCGTCCCGGGCGACCGCCAGCACCGTGCCAATATGACCATCGAACAGCTCACTGTACAGTGCGGCTGTTTTTTTGTCCACTCCCTGCGCCGCGCAGTAGCGGGTGCAGTCGGCAGGGGACACCGGCGCCACCGCAAAGCTGACGCAGCGGCTGCGGATGGTGGGCAGCACGCTGGCCAGAGAATCCGCCGTGAGCAGGAACAGCACCCCCTCCGGGGGCTCCTCCATCACCTTCAGCAGGGCGTTGGCGGATTCCTCGTTCATGCGCTCCACATGGTACAAAAGCACCGCGCGCCCCTCGGCGGAAAGGCTGGTGTTGAAAATTTCGCTGCGCATGGCAGTGACCTGACCCACCAGATACTTCCCGCCGCTGCCCATACCGGACACCGAGATAGCTTCCCGCACGATGCCGGTCTCCACCGTGCCGCTGTCGCGCTTACCGGCTTTTGCCACGGCGCGGCAGCACTCGCCCCGCAGCAGCGCTTCGGCGGCGGCACCGCCGGCGGGGTAGAGGTAGTCGGCGGCGATGCAGCGGGCGGCAAAGCCGGTGCCAAGACCGGCTTCGCCCACCAGCAAAACGCTATGGGTCAGCCGCCGGGTGGCCAGCATCTGCTGCACGCTGGTTTTCAGTTCTGCGTTGCCTTCCATGCGGTCCAGCATCATGATGGGAGTACTCCTTTTATGAGACGTAAGACGATTTAAAATGCGCTCCGCGTTCGCTTTGCGCATCTTCAGCGGAAAGAATATTTATAATTGCGCGATTCCGGGCAGACTGCGGTCTGCCCGGAATCGCATTTTCACAGGAGGGGGCGTGAAGGAAAACAGCATTTGCAGCG
>CAJMQZ010000080.1 GCA_905215595.1 uncultured bacterium | reverse complement strand
CTCAAAATATTGCATTGTATCAATACTTTTCAAGATTTGCAGATCACTCGAGCTCTATGGTTGCAGGCGGCTTACCGGTGCAATCGTAGAACACGCGGTTGACGTGCTTGACTTCGTTGACGATGCGGCTGGTGACAGTACCGAGAACATCCCACGGCATATCGTAGCTTTCTGCGGTCATGAAGTCGGTGGTGGTCACGGCGCGCAGCGCAACGGCGTAGTCGTAGGTGCGCTTGTCGCCCATAACGCCAACGCTGTGCATATTGGTCAGTGCAGCGTAATACTGGCTGATTTCCTTATCCAGACCGGCCTTGGCGATTTCTTCACGCCAGATGGCGTCAGCGTCCTGCACGATAGTGACCTTCTCGGGGGTCACCTCGCCGATGATGCGGATGCCCAGACCGGGGCCGGGGAACGGCTGACGGCTGACCAGATACTCGGGCAGACCCAGCTCACGGCCGGCCTGACGGACTTCGTCCTTGAACAGGTTGCGCAGAGGCTCCACCAGCTCCTTGAAGTCCACGGTATCGGGCAGGCCGCCCACGTTGTGGTGGCTCTTGATGACGGTGGACTCTCCGCCCAGACCGCTCTCCACCACGTCGGGGTAGATGGTGCCCTGTGCCAGGAAGTCTACCTTGCCGATCTGTTTTGCCTGCTCCTCAAAGACCCGGATGAACTCCTCGCCGATGATCTTGCGCTTGCGCTCCGGCTCGGTGACGCCCTTCAGCTTGCTGAAGTAGCGGTCGCGGGCATCCACACAGATGAAGTTGATGTCGAAGCCGTTGGCATTGCCCGGGCCAAAGACAGAGCAGACCTCTTCCTTTTCGTTCTTGCGCAGCAGACCGTGATCCACGAACACGCAGGTCAGCTGCTTGCCGATGGCCTTAGCCAGCATAGCGGCCAGTACGGAGGAATCTACACCGCCGGACAGGGCGCACAGCACCTTGCCCTCGCCGATGCGCTCGCGCAGAGCCTTGACGTTGTTCTCTACAAAGGAATCCATCTTCCAGTCGCCGGAGCAGCCACAGACGTTGTACACGAAGTTGCGCAGCATCTTCTTGCCCTCGGCGGTGTGCAGCACCTCCGGGTGGAACTGCACAGCGTACAGACCCTTTTCGGCATTTTCAACGGCTGCCACAGGGCAGTTTGCGGTGTGGGCAGTGATCTGGAAGCCGGGAGCCGCCTGCTCGATGTAGTCGTTGTGGCTCATCCAGCAGATGGTAGAGGGCTGTACATCGGTGAACAGCTTGCTCTCGGTGTTCACGAACACCTCGGTCTTACCGTACTCACGCTCGGGAGCGCGGCAGACATGACCGCCCAGCAGGTGCATCATCAGCTGGCTGCCGTAGCAGATGCCCAGTACGGGCACGCCCCAGCTGAAGATCTCGGGGTCGATGGTGGGAGAGTCCTCCAGATAAACGCTGTTGGGGCCGCCGGTGAAGATAATGCCCTTGGGATTCTTGGCCTTGATGACCGAAAGATCGGTTTTATAGGAATAGATCTCGCAGTAGACATTATTTTCTCGGACGCGGCGGGCAATCAGCTGATTGTACTGTCCGCCAAAGTCCAGCACGATGACAGTTTCATGCTGCATGATGTTTTCCTCCATTTTTAAGTGTGTTTTACAGATAATTTTAGTATAGCACATCTTACAAGAAAAAGCGACAGTTTTTGTGAAGTTTTCTGTCATTTCATTCTGCGGATCGGATGCCGCAGCACGGTTTTCAGCTTTTCCGGTGCGGTGCGGCGCGGGTCGCCCAGATAGATCTCGTGATGGAAGCGCGTGTCTGAAAAATCCGGGCAATATCCCTGCTCTGCTGCAAACGCATCCAGCTGCCGCAGGGTCTCCGGTTCGGTATCATAGGAGCCGATGTGCATACACTGCACGCACAGGCCTTCATCGTAGGTGAAAAATTCTACCTTGGAAAAGTCTTTTTTCTTTTTGGCAGTGGCCTCCTGCACTGCCCAGTCAAATTCTGCACGGGTGACAAATTCCGGCAGACGGATCATGGAGGTCCAGATAAAGGTCTCCTTGTTGGAAAAATCCACACCCTCTGCCCCGGGCTGATGCCACAGCCCCTCCAGCGGCGGAACGACATATTCGAAATAGCCGTCTATCTTATGGCTGCCCTTGTAGCTCATTTTGATAGTAAATGCAATGCCGTACAGCAGTTCCAGCGCTGCCTTGTATTCCCCTGCCGGGTCGTTAGGGTCGCCTTTGCCCTGCACTGCCACAAAATTCATGGGCGGTACTGTGATGATTTGCGGTTTCTTCGGCGGAAGATAAAATTCTTTGTATTCTTTCTTATAGTCAAATGGCATCCTTCTTTTCCCCTTCCAGCAGCGCGCGCTGTTTCTTTTTGCTAAAGCCGCCCAGCACCAGCTGATAAGATTTTTCCAGTATCTCCCGCAGCAATGCGTCCGGCACATTTCCCTCTGCTTTTACGGAGTTCCAATGCACCTTATTCATATAGTAGCCCGGAATGATATCCTCATACTGTCGGCGCAGAAAATCGCCCTCGGCGGGGTCCAGCTTGCAGGTGATATACACCGGCTTTCCTGTGATATCATCCAGACAGACGGCTGCAAACATTTTGCCGCCGATGTGGTATCTTATCCAGTTCCACTCTGCCTGTAAGTCTTTGGTAACGCCAGGCTTTTGCAGAAGTTCCGTGTCGATCCAGCTGTATTTCATGGCAGCACCTCCGTTTTTCTCAGTATAACTGATTTGGAGGCATTTGTAAACAAAAAGTTGTTTGTTTTTACTTATAATACGTCAATTCTGAAAAATCGGCAGCAAAAAGAGCCATCCGCTCAGAAAATCCGAACGGATAGCTCTTGCATTTGATGTTATAATCAGATGGAAATAGTGTTGCACACGTCCACCAGCACGGGGTCAAGGCTCTTGGTCATTTCCAAAGCCTCGTCCACGGGGTAGTCCACCAGCTTCTCGCCCTTCATGCCGACGATGCGGTTATACTTGCCCTGCTCCAGCAGGCAGACAGCCTGATAGCCCATGGCAGAAGCATTCACGCGGTCGCGCAGGGTGGGAGAACCACCGCGCTGCACATGACCCAGAATGGTTGCGCGGGAATCGATACCGGTGCGTGCCTGGATCTCGTTGGCGATCTCCTGTGCATGACCCACGCCCTCGGCCACGATGATGATAAAGTGGCGCTTGCCGGTCTTTTGGGTCTCGGCGATCTTATCCAGAATGTCGCGCTGCATATCGAATTCCTTCTCGGGCAGCAGCACAGCCATAGCGCCGGAGGCGATGGCCACGTTCAGAGCGATGTAACCGGCGTTGCGGCCCATGACCTCGACCACACTGCAGCGGTCGTGGCTCTGGGTGGTGTCGCGCAGCTTGTCGATCATTTCCAGCGCGGTGTTCATGGCGGTATCGTAGCCGATGGTGTAATCGGTGCAGCCGATATCGTTATCAATGGTGCCGGGCAGGCCGATCATGGGGATGCCGCGGTGTGCCAGTGCGCGGGCACCGCGGTAGGAGCCGTCGCCGCCGATAACGACCAGCGCATCAATGCCCAGCTCGCGGCACTTTTCAGCGCCCTTATCCTGACCTTCCTTGGTCTTGAACTCCAGGCAGCGTGCCGTATACAGAATGGTGCCGCCAGCAGAAATGATGTTAGAAACGCTGCGCAGGTTCATTTCAAAGCACTCGCCGTTCAGCAGGCCGTTATAGCCGCGCTGAATGCCGATCATACGGAAGCCCTTATGCAGGCCGGTGCGTACCACAGCGCGCACAGCAGCGTTCATGCCGGGAGCATCACCACCGCTTGTAAGCACGCCAATCGTTTTGATTTGCTTTTCCATACGAGAGATTCCCTCCAATTTACAGTTCAGTTCTTCATTTACCCTTTTGCCTGTACCCTCTTCTTCCAGAAACAGGCCAGCTGCTTTGCAACAGCTTTGATTCGCCTTTAATGATTATAGCACACCATCCAGACAAATTTCAATAGGGTTTTGAGACTTTATGCAATTCCATGCAGTGCAAAATAGCAGCGATATATCGTGTTATTTTCGTTCTTTGTGCCACTTGGAAAATTCAAAATCGTCCCATGCGGTGCCATTCGTGCACAAATATGTCATTTTGTTGCAACGTTTTCTGCACCCAGCAGCCGCTCCAGTTCTTTGAAGAAGAGCGGATGCCCGGAAGTGTACAGTCGGCGCGGTGCGGCCAGCTTCTGCTTGGTGTCCTCCAGATACAGGATTACCGGGATATCACCATCAAAAATCTCCAGCAGGTTCACCACTTTATCGTACTGGGGGCAGTTGCGGGACGGCAGACGGATGAATACCCGCCGGGCTGCTGTTTTAACAGGGTCCGGGCGGCCTTTATCCAAGCGGGTCGGGTCGTAGCTGTCGATGGGCAGAATGCTGTCTGCCAGCAGCTTGGAGGCTTCATCTTCCCGCACGGAAAGGCGGCCGTCAATGACCACAACAGCGTTTTCCTGAATGGCATCCCGGAACCTGTCCAGCACCTTGGGGAACACGATCACCTCCATGGTGCCGGTCAGATCCTCCACACTGGTAAAGGCCATCATGCTGTTGGATTTTGTCGTCATCATGCGGTTTTTGACTACTGCACACACAATGCGCACCTTTTCGCCGTCCTGCACATGGGCATCCTCGCCGGTGAGGGCTTTGATGGTGTGGGAGCCGATGCGGGCGGATTTTTCCCGGTAAGCGTCCAGCGGATGGCCGGACAGGTACAGACCGCTGACCTCTTTTTCCTGTTGCAGCAGCTCGGCAGGGGTGTACTCTGCCAAGGGACGGATCTCGTAGACGTCCTCCTGCGGGCCTTGCTGCACTTCCCCGCTCATTACGGAGAACAGATCCAGCTGTCCCTCCAGATTGCGGCGGGAGTCGGTCTCGATGCTCTTGAGGATGCCCTCTACCGCCTCCACCATACTATGGCGGTTAGAGCCAAAGCAGTCAAAGGCACCGGCTTTGATCAGGCTTTCCACCGCGCGGCGGTTCAGCTCACTGCCGTGCATCCGCTTGCAGAAATCATAAAGGCTGGTGTAGGGCTTTTCCTTACGCTCGGTGACTGCGTTCTCGATGAGGTTGCGGCCTACGTTTTTCACGGCGTTCAGCCCAAAACGGATCTGTCCGTTATCATCGGCGGTAAAGCCGCCGTTGGAGATATTTACATCCGGCGGCAGCACCTTGATGCCCAAACGGGCGCACTCGCCGGAATACTCGATGACCTTATCGGTATTATCTAACACGCTGGTGAGCAATGCCGCCATGAACTGGCTGGGGTAATGGCACTTGAGATAAGCGGTCTGGAATGCCACATAGGCGTAGCAGGCCGCATGGCTCTTGTTGAAGGCGTAGGACGCAAAGCTGGACATTTCATCGTAGATCTGGTTTGCCACCTGCTCCGGGATGCCGTTGGCAACGCAGCCCGGGCATTCGTGGCCGGGCTCGGTGCAGCCGTGCACAAAATGTTCCCGCTCGGCTTCCATGACGGCGTGCTTCTTTTTGCTCATGGCGCGGCGGACGTTATCTGCCTGCCCGAAGGAGAAGCCTGCCAGCTCCCGGAAGATCTGCATGACCTGCTCCTGATAGACGATGCAGCCGTTGGTCACATCCAGAATGTGCGCCAGCTGCGGGGTCTTGTAGCTGATCTTATCCGGTTCGTGCCGGTTGCGCAGATAGGTGGGAATGGAATCCATGGGGCCCGGGCGGTACAGGCTGATCAGAGCGATGACATCTTCAAGGTTCTGGGGCTGCAACCCCACAAGCACCTGCTTCATGCCGGAAGATTCCAGCTGGAACACGCCCTCGGTATCGCCCTGCCCCAGCATTTTGTAGGTGTCCGGGTCGTCATAGTCCAGATCACGGATGGAGAACTCCGGGTGCTGCTTTTGCACCGCAACCTCCGCATCTCGGATGACAGTCAGGGTGCGCAGACCCAGAAAGTCCATCTTCAAAAGACCCAGTTCTTCGATCTCGGTCATGTTGAACTGGGTCACCGGCAGGCCGTCATTTGTTGCCAGCGGCAGATAGTAATCGGTGGGTTCCGGCGTAATGACCACGCCTGCTGCGTGGGTGGAGGCGTGCCGGGGCATACCCTCCACCTTCAGTGCGGTATCGATGAGCTCGGTCACCTGCGGGTCGGTATCGTAGAGCTTTTTCAGCTCGCTGGAAACCTCCAATGCCCGCTTGAGGGTCATTTTCAGCTCCATGGGCACAAGCTTTGCTACCACGTCCACCTGCTGGTATGGAATACCCATCACGCGGCCCACATCCCGGATGGCGTTGCGGGCGGCCATGGTACCAAAGGTGACGATCTGCGCCACATGGTCCGCACCGTATTTGCGGTTGACGTAGTCGATGACCTCCTGTCGGCGCTCGTAGCAGAAGTCCACATCGAAATCCGGCATACTGACGCGTTCGGGATTCAAAAAGCGCTCGAAGATCAGATTATAGCGGATGGGGTCGATATCCGTAATGCCCACGCAGTAAGCGGCAATACTACCCGCGCCGGAGCCGCGTCCCGGCCCCACCGGGATGCCCTGACTTTTTGCAAAATTGATATAGTCCCATACGATGAGGTAGTAGTTGGTATACCCCATCGTCTTAACCACGCCGATCTCATATTTCAGGCGGTCGATGTTGGCCTGCGGCACATCCGGGCCATAGCGGCGCTCCAAGCCGTCCCAGCAGAGCTTTTCAAAGTAGGCCTGATTGTCCATGCCGTCCGGGGCTTTGTAGTAGGGGATCTTGGTGTGACCGAACTCAAAGTCAAAATTGCACTGCTCGGCGATCTTTGCCGTATTGGCGCAGGCCTCCGGTACCATGGAGAACAGCTCGTACATCTCGTCTGTGGTCTTGACGTAGAATTCATCGGTCTGGAACTCCATGCGGTCAGCATCCTGAATGGTCTTGCCGGTCTGGATGCACAGCAGGATGCTTTGCATCTTGGCGTCCTCTTTGCGTAGATAATGGGCGTCGTTGGTGGCTGCCATGGGGATGCCCGTCTCCCGGGAAAGCTTGATGAGCTGCGGCAGAACAGTGGTATCCTCCTTCAGGCCGTGATCCTGCAATTCGATGTAGTAATTCTCTGCACCGAACAGATCCCGGTACCACAGCGCGGTCGCCTTTGCGCGCTCGTAGTCCCCTGCCAGAATGGCCTGCGGGATCTCGCCCGCCAGACAGGCCGAAAGGCAGATCAGTCCCTCGTGGTATTGCTCCAAAAGCTGCTTATCCACGCGGGGCTTGGAGTAAAAACCCTCCACAAAACCGGCCGAGACCATTTTGATCAGGTTCTTATAGCCGGTCTCGTTTTTGCACAACAAGATCAGATGGTTGTTGCCGTCTATTTTATTTACCTTATCAAAGCGGGTGCGAGTGGCAACATAGACCTCACAGCCGATGATGGGCTTGATACCCGCCTTTTTAGCGGCTTTATAGAACTGCACACAGCCGTACATCACGCCGTGGTCGGTGCAGGCAATGGCGGTCTGTCCACACTCCTTCACCCACTCCATCAGCTGGTCGATGCGGCAAGCACCGTCCAGCAGGCTGTATTCCGTATGGATATGCAAATGGGCAAAGGGACGGGTATTTGCGGTGGGTTCATTCATTGTACTGCCTCCTGTCCCTCCTGCTGGCGCTGACGGAGATTCTCTGCCAGTGTCTCCAGCTTTTTCATCCGGTGCGATAAGCCAGATTTGCTCACAGCCGGATCAAAGCAGCTGCACAGCGCGGTAAGCGAAAGATCCGGGTATTGCAGACGCTTGGCTGCTGCCTGCTGCAATACCTCCGGCAAAGTTTCCAGCGCGTGCTGCTCCTGCAAATAGCGGATGGCTTTCAGGGTCTGGGCATTCGCCCGTGCCGTTTTGCCAAGGTTTGCGGTATCGCAGTTGGTCTGCCGGTTGGTCTGGTTGCGCACCTGCTTGAACGCCTTGAGGACGCTGATCTGGGTCGCAGCATCCGCAGCACCCATAAAGCGGAGTAAGCGCTCCACATTGGCACCGGTCTTGACGTAGATCAGGTTCACGCCGTTGCGGCGGGTGCGGTGGGGCGCAAACTCGTGCTCGGCCAGCAGCGCTTCAAAATCCCGGGCGAGATTCGTCCGAGAGGTGAGAAATTCCAGATTATATTCCTTTTGCGGGTCGGTGACCGTGCCGCTGCACAAAAAGGCCATGGCGATATAGGCACTGACGCAGGTCTGGCAGCGAATAAGCCCGGGGTCGATCTGCAAACTGGTCTCCCTGCCGGTAGTGCCGAACAGCTCGTGCAAGCGGGTGACCTGCTCCGCATCGCGGATATTGAACTCGTACAGTACACCGCTGGCGCGTGGCTTTTCCGTGATCTCGCCCCGGATGCCGCAGCGGGCAAACAGCTGCTGCGCCAGCTGCACCGTATGGGGCTGCTCGGTTTGCAGCACAAGGCCGCGGGCATCAAAGTATTTGGCAAAGCAGGCAATGCCATAGGCCGCTGCACGCACGCAGCATTCCTTGGTGGGGCTGCGCTGCGCGATCTCCTCCCGCGCACTGGATGCAAAACTCATAGTATTTCCTCTGTTTTCAGCGCACGGCATCCCGGTGCTGCACCCCGGGCTCGTAGCCCAGAGAGGTGCAGTATTCCGCAAGTTTGCGTGCGAATGTGATGGAGCGGTGCTTGCCGCCCGTGCAGCCCACCGCAATGGTCAGCTGGCTTTTGCCTTCCTTGACATAAAGCGGCAGGGCGTACTGCAAAAAGTTCTCGTACCGGCGCAGCAGCTCCTGTGCTTCGGGGTGGCTCATGACAAAATCCACCACCTCCTGATCCAGCCCGGTTTTGTGCTTCAGTTCCGGCACATAGAAAGGGTTGGGCAGGCAGCGCACATCCAGCACAAGGTCTGCTTCCGGCGGCAGACCAAACTTGAACCCGAAGG
Organism: uncultured bacterium; assembly: GCA_905215595.1. Classification (GTDB taxonomy): domain Bacteria; phylum Bacillota; class Clostridia; order Oscillospirales; family Ruminococcaceae; genus Faecalibacterium. The sequence goes on along the minus strand of CAJMQZ010000080.1, from coordinate 187 downwards.
ACATGATGGTGAGCCGCATGGCATTTTTCGCCCCGCCGTTTTTTAGGAACAGATCGCAGATGCGTTCTTTATTCTGAGAGGTAGAAAGCAGCCCGGTGTTGATGGTGTAGTCCGCACGCTCTTTTAAGGGCTGTAAGATCTGCCGCTCCTTTAAAAAGGCATCCCGGGTGGAGATGCCTTCTGCAAT
>CAJMQZ010000079.1 GCA_905215595.1 uncultured bacterium | reverse complement strand
TTTGGGTCATGGGCGGGGGCAGCTTCTTCCTCCGCCTGCTGGCCCTGTTCGGGCTTTGAACCGGCAAGATCATGCCTCCCGCCCCCGGCCTCGGAGCCCAGAACGCTCCCGGCCGGGGGCTTTGTTTGTGCAGCATACTCAAAACAGCGGTTGATTATTTGTGGCAGTTTACAAAAAAATAAACGTCCCCTTGACAAATATATAGGGGGGGGGGGGTAAAATAAAATCAAACCAGCCCTTAGCCATAGCAGGGCATGGCGAACAAAGGCTTATTATATGGAGGAACCAGACAAATGAAAATGCTGAAAAAACTGCTGGCCGTTGTGCTGACCGGTGCAATGGCCCTGACCTTTCTCACAGCCTGCGGTAGCAACGCTGTGAATGACAAGAACATTGCGGATGCTCTGAATGACATCGTCAAGAGTTCAGTTGCAGCCGGACTGACCAAGGATTACACCTTTAAGCCCCGGACGGATGAACAAGCGATGGCAAAAGCTATCGCTGCGTTGTCCGAGGCGGAGTGGAACACAAAGGGGGATGGGGACAATAAATTTTCTGGGCCAGTCATGAAGATTCTTGGGCTCAATGAGGGCGGCAAAAATGAAACAAGCCGCTTTGTTTGGTGCGGAGCAGTTATTGCCGATGAGATCGGAACAGCCGGACAGGCTCATAATGTGATGAATAATATTCTGAGCCAAAAAGCTGCGAATGCAGATAAGCTGACAGGCAAAGAACCCGGAAACATCCGCTACATAGGCACTGCACTTGGTACTCTGACCATTCACGGAAAGCAGACAACGGTGCGCTTCATCGTAGTCACCGCAGATGCTGAGGACCCGCAGCACCCCGGAAAAGCATGATTTTTTTCCATAAAAAATGACAGCAGGCCCCGGAGCATATCGCTCCGGGGCCTTGCTGTTTTTTGGGTTTGGGTCATGGGCGGGGGCAGCTTCTTCCTCCGCCTGCTGGCCCTGTTCGGGCTGTAAGGATAAAAGAATATAAAAGGAAAACCGCCCGGACGCTCATCGTCCGGGCGGTTTTCTGCAAAGCAGAGGAAGGAGGTTTTGAGAATGAGAAAATAGCTTAGTCGTTATACTCGAGGTAGGCACCCTTCATGGGGCTGGCGGCGTGCTCACTGAACAGCCGCAGGGTGCCGCGCTTGTAACGGCGGGGCTTCGGCTTCCAGACAGCGCGGCGCTGGGCCAGCACGGCGTCGATCTCTTCGGGGGGCTTGCGCTCCCCCTTGATGCCGATGATGTTCAGCTTGCGGGCGGGGATGTCGATCTCGATAAGGTCGCCCTCTTCCACCAGAGCGATGGGGCCGCCGGTCTGGGCCTCAGGGCTGCAGTGGCCGATGACGGGGCCGGTGGATGCGCCGGAGAAGCGGCCATCCGTGATGAGGGCGATGCTGCGGCCCAGCTCCTTGTCCGAGCTGATGGCCTCACTGGTGTAGAACATCTCCGGCATGCCGCTGCCCTGAGGGCCTTCGTAGCGGATGAAGACGGCGTCGCCCTTTTCCACCTTGTGGTGGAGCACGGCGTCCAGACACTCCTCTTCGCTGTCGAAGGGGCGGGCGCGGAGCACGGCCTGGAACATCTCCCTGGGGCAGGCGGTGTGTTTGATGACCGCACCCTCCGGGGCAAGGTTGCCCTTCAGGACGGCGATGCTGCCATCGGTGCCGATGGGGTCGGAAGCCGGGCGGATGATGTCGGCGCGGGTCAGCTTGATGCCGCAGCGGGCATTCGCCTCGTCCAGCAGCTGCTGGCAGTGCTCGTAGAAGCCGTTCGCCTTCAGCTCGTCCAGATTCTCGCCCAGCGTCTTGCCGGTGATGGTCATGGCGTCGAGATGGAGCACATCCCGGATCTCCTCCATGATGGCAGGCACGCCGCCGGCATAGTAGAAGAACTCTGCGGGCCAGCGGCCGGCCGGGCGGATGTCCAGCAGGTACTTTGCGCCGCGATGGAGACGGTCGAAGGTGTCGCCGTCGATGGAGATGCCAAATTCATGGGCGATAGCAGGCAGATGGAGCAGGGCGTTGGTGGAGCCGGAGATGGCCGCGTGGACCATGATAGCGTTCTCGAAGCTGTCCATCGTCACGATGTCGCTGGGGCGCAGGCCCTGTTTTGCGAGGACGACGGCCTGATAGCCGGCCCGGCGGGCGTACTCCACCAGGTCGGGGCTGGTGGCCGGCAGCAGGGCGCTGCCCGGCAGGGCCAGACCCAGAGCCTCAGCCATGATCTGCATGGTGGAGGCGGTGCCGATGAAGCTGCAGGCGCCGCAGCTGGGGCAGGCGTTCTGCTTGGCCCAGTTGAGCTTTGCTTCGTCGATCTCGCCGCGCTCATACTTTGCGCTGTACATACCCAGCTGCTCCAGCGTCAGCAGCTCCGGGCCTGCGTGCATGGTGCCGCCGGTGACCACCACCGAGGGGATGTTCACCCGGGCCAGGCCCATGAGGTTCGCGGGCATTCCCTTGTCGCAGCTGGAAATATAGACGCCGCCGTCAAAGGGGGTCGCGTTGGCGTGGATCTCGATCATGTTGGCGATCATCTCGCGGCTGGCGAGGCTGAAGTTGATGCCGTCGGTACCCTGACTCTCGCCGTCGCAGATGTCGGTGGCAAAGTACCGGGCGCCGTGGCCGCCGGCCTCGGCTGCGCCCTTGCAGGCGGCGTTGACCAGCTTGTCCAGATGGCCGCTGCCGGGGTGGCTGTCGCCAAAGGTGCTTTCTACGATGATCTGAGGCTTGGAAAGTTCATCCGGCGTCCAGCCGGTACCCAGACGGAGCGGGTCCAGCTCGGGAGCCAGCTTGCGCATTTTTTGACTAGTGAGTTCCATAAAGTCTTCCTTGTTTTATCGGTTGTTCGTTCTCTTTTTAGATGGCGTCACTGACGGGGGAGGCATTCAGCGTGACGGTCTGGCCGTTTTTGGCGGTGTGACGTCCCAGCATGGCCGAAAGCTCGGCGAGCCAGCCCAGCTCGGGCAGGCGGTCCCACTCGAGGATCTCCTGTGTCAGCTGGCCCAGCAGCGGGGTGGTGAAGCTCAGGCTGCGGGGGAAGCTGTAGGCCGCCAGACGGTTGCCCTTCACGGCGAGAATCATGCTGCTTTGGGAAGTTTCCAGCTTTTGGCGCAGACTCTCGCTCTTGCGCAGAAGACGGGCCGCGTCGAGATCATTCTCCGTAAAAACGGCCCAGCCCCGGGGGGCCGTTGCAAAGGAGTGAAGCCCTTTTCCCTCATAGTACCCGGCGCACACGGCCTCATCCAGCGCGGTCTCAGGTACCAGAACGGTGTGGGCGGCGGTGCCGGGAAGCTCAAGCTCCATCCAGACGCCGTTTTTCAGGCCAATTTTCTGACGGCTGCTGGCCGGCAGGTCGTAGCAGAAAGCTGCCTCGCACACCTTGACACTCCGACCGTCCAGCCGGCCTGTCATCTCCATCGAGGTGGCTACGCCGCCGGCCTCGCGGGTAGGAAGCAGACTCATCTGCTCTACCTGCGCGTGGCTCAGGGCGTCCCGTGCTTTGGTCTTTACCGCAACGTCCTGCAGGCAGTGGCCGCAGCCGTACCGCATACTGGCGTTGGCGAATGCCAGCTCATAGCGCTTGTCCATCCGACGCACCACCAGTAGGTAGAAAAGCGTCGCTACGTTTACCACCGCTACGGCGTAGCGCAGATCGACTAAGATCAGAAGGATCGCTGCGGCGTAGGCCGCTACGGTCACGGCGTAAGCCGCGATCAGCGCGATCCGGCGGCGGGTGAGGGCCTGAAGCGTTGTTTGTTCTGTCACGGGAAAGACCTCCTTCGGAGTTAAAATTCAGCTTTCATGAAGGCGAGGGCCTCCTGGGCCTGCCGGTCGAAATCCGTTACCGGGGCTTCGAGGCTGACCCGGCCCTGATAGCCGCAGTCCTTCAGCGCCTGGATGAAGTCGGTGTAGTCCCACTCTTCGCGGCAGGAGGGGAAGGTGCGCCACCAGCCCCGGCGGTGCAGTTCGCCCTCAAAGATGGTGCGGATGTTGTCCGGGTCACGTACACCGTCGATCTCGGGAATGCTGGGATAGGAGAAATGCACATGGCGCAGATACTCTTTGCCGTATTTCCGCAGTACTTCGGGGGTTTCTTTCTCGCACACCATGTGGTAGAAGTCGATGAGCACCTTTACGTTGTCGAGGCCGACGGTCTTTGCCAGCTGTACGCCCTCGGCAAAGGTGTTGATGATATTGCAGTCAGGCATCCGCACCGGCTCGATGACGATGGTGATGCCGTACTTGGCGGCAGCTTCGCCGGTCTCACGGGTCACCTGCACTACCTGCTGGTATGCCCTATCAATATCGAAGCCCTCCGGCACCCGCTTGGCACCGGCACTGCCGAACACGATGGACTTCACGCCCAGAGTGGCGGCGCGCTCCAGCGCTTTGGCGTAATAGGCACGGATGGCCTGCTCGTCCACGTCCGGACCGGTAAGGCGAATCCTGCCGGGGAAGAAGTTGTTGCACGCCTCGCACCGGATGCCGCTGCGCTCCACACGTTTGCAGAGCGCGGCGAAATCGGCGTCGGACAGCTGCATCATTTCGGCCAGCGGCAACTCAATATAGTCATACCCGTACTGAGCAATTTTTTCAACAATCTCAACACCGGTCTTATCGGGATTTTGGGCCACCAGACTGCCACAACATCCAAATCTCATGGTAAATATCCTTTCTTTTTATAGCAGCAAAAGCCCGGAGAGCGTCCGGGCTTTTGCTGTTCAGTTAGAACACTGCGTTTACAATGCACAGCAGGCCAAAGCCAACCCAGGACCAGATGAACTGCATACCCTCGTAGCCGAGGATCTGAACATCCAGCTTATCAAACTTAAAGGTACGGGTGAGGACCCAGAAGAAGCTGTCGTTGTGCAGCGAGAACACCTGAGAGCCGATGCAGGCTGCGTAGGCGCAGTACATCATGTTTGCGCCGGGAATCTGCATCAGGATGGGTGCGCAGATGGTTGCGGTAGTGGTCATGGCAACAGTGCCGCTGCCGAGGACCAGCTTCAGGATAGCGGCCATCAGGAAGGGGAGAAGCAGGATAGGCATATTGGTGCTGGCGAGGCCGTTTGCGATGACGTCGCCGATGCCGCTGGACTTGATGATGTTGCCGAATGCGCCGCCTGCGCCGGTGATGAGGATGACGGTACCGCAGCTCTTAACACCGCGCTCGAGGCAGTCCAGAACCTCCTGACGGGACTTGTTGCCGGCTAGACCGTAGATGGACACCAGCAGGGAGATGGAAATGGCGATAACGGGGCTGCCCAGGAAGCCGATGATCTCAGTGACCGGGGTGGGGTCGCCCTTGTACATCATGCTGGTGAAGGTGCTTGCGAGGATGAGGATAACAGGGACAAAGATGGGGGCGAAGGACATGACGACGGAGGGATAGCTCTCGTTGGGGTCCAGTTCAGGCACGGTAGACTGGGAGGAGATGCGTGCGTATTCCTCGATATTTTCGGGCGCGACATCAACGATTTCGCCGTTTTCGTCCACGACCTTGTACCACTTGCGGCCGACGATGCGGCTCATGATGCCGATGAGAACCATCAGGGGGATGCCCATCGCAATGGCGAACAAGATGTAGGTACCCAGATCAATGGTGTCACCAAACTGTGCAATGACGGCCAGAGGACCGGGCGTGGGAGGTACGGAAGCGTGGGTGATGTTGAGGGCACAGGCCATAGCCAGAGCCAGACCGGTGAGCGACTTTTTCTTGGTCTGAGAAATGGACTTGACCAGCGGAGCCAGCAGGATCAGGGCAGAGTCGGCGAAGATGGGAATGGAGACCAGGAAGCCGGTGATGGCCAGTGCGATCTCCTCATTCTTGCCGTGCAGCGCCTTGATGAAGGTGTGCGCCATGACCTTGGCGGAGTTGGACTCCTCCATGATCTGACCCATCATACAGCCAAAGGCGATCACAAGGCCGATGCCGGCCAGCGTGTTGCCGAAGCCCGAGGTGATGAGGCCAGGGATGCTGGCAAGCTCGACGCCGCCGACAATGCCGACCACGCAGGCCGAGATCACCAGCGACAAGGACGGGTGAAGGCGGGTCTTCATGATCAGGAAGATCAATACGGCCATGCCAACGAACAAGGCTATGAGCAATCGTGTAACATCCATTGTGTTTCCTCCTATTGCTTGAATTTATATTACCTGCCCCTCAGGGCAGGGGCGAACCATTAGAGACAACCGTTTTTCTCCAGAGCTTCCCGGGTGGTGTGATAGGCGTTCTCGATGACCCACTCAGGGGTCTTGGCCCAGTATTCGGGGCGGAAGGTCTCCACCGAGACCATGCCGTCGTATCCGCAGCATTTCAGGGTCTGCAAAAAGCTGTCGGTGTCCACGACGCCGGTGCCGGCAAAGCAGCGCTTGTCCTGCCCCATCTCGCTTTCGGGGACGTCGTCGGCGCTCATCAGGTGGACGGCAAAGATCTTTTCGGGCTGCACGTTTTTGATGGCGCTGAAATCGTTGCAGTGACCGTTGAGGTGGATGTTGTAGGAATCGAACACGAAGCCTGCGTTGTCCTCGTCCACGGCCCGCACGATGCGGTCGGCGGCCTCGATGCTGCGCACACAGCTCTTGCGCAGGCCAACCAGCTCGAAGCAGAGCTTCATGCCGTAGGGCCGGGCCAGCGCCGAGAGCTTTTTCAGGATACGGATGCACTCCTGCTCTGCAGCGGCCACATCACCGGTGAACACCCCGCTGGGGTCGAGGGGCGGCACGATGATGACGTAGCCGCTGCCGATGGCGCTGCCCACCTCACAGGCCAGCTTGAAGTCCTGCATGGCGGGGTCATCCCAGTCGGGCGTTTCGTCCGGCAGCATCCCCTGATGCAGGTAGACGGCGTTGATGGCGTGGGGCTTGAGCCGATGCGTTTCGAAAAATTCCGTGAGCTGCTCTACCGTGTGCTTCTTGAGCCAGCCCCGGAGCAGATCAAGTCGTATTTCGATGTAATCGAAGCCGGCTTTCTCGCAGAGGGCGAGATCCTTTTCCAGAGTAGAGCAGTCGCGGGCGCAGGCTTCATTATAAGAGGTCTTCATAAGCAGCAGCACTCCTTTTTGCCCATCTCAGCGGATGGGGAATTTGACGACGGAGTTGGTCTGGGTGCTGCGGTAGATGGCCTCGAACAGCTCCACGGTCTTGCGGCCGTCGCGGGCGTCCACCAGGGGCTTAGTGTGGGTCTCCACGGCGTGGAGAAAGTCCTTGATCTGCTCCTGATGGTAGTAGTACATGGAGTCCACGCTGTTGAAGAAGTCGCAGTCGCCCTTCTTCCAGTCCTCCAGCTTGTCGGCCTCGCCCTCAACGGTCCACAGGTCGTTGTAGGGCGGCTCGGTGATGGTGGACATACCGGCGATGAACATTGCGCCGCCGTCGGTCTGGACGCCCACGCCTGCACCGTTCTCGCCGAAGACGTGTACCTTGCCGTAGAGGGCGGGGTTCTGGCTGTTGCTGACCACGATGTTGCCCACGGCGCCGCTCTTGAATTTGACGACGGCCACGGCGGTATCTTCCACTTCGATGTAGGGGTGGTTCAGATTCTTCCAGACGCCGTATACTTCATCGACGTCGCCCATGTACCACAGCAGCAGGTCGAGCTGATGGGGTGCCTGGTTGACCAGAACGCCGCCGCCTTCGCCCTTCCAAGTGCCGCGCCATGCGTCGCTGTCGTAGTAGGCCTTATCACGCCAGCCCAGCATGGTGACCATGCCCAGCACCGGCTTGCCGATCTTGCCGGCCTCGATGGCCTCGTGGATGCGCATACAGGGGCGGTAGAAGCGGCGCTGCACCATCGTGCCGATGGTGACGTGGTTCTTGTCGCCAGCCTCGATGATGCGGTCGCAGTCAGCGAGGCTGGAAGCCAGAGGCTTCTCAATGAGGACGTTGCAGCCGTTCTCCGCTGCGGTCACAGCGGGGTCGCAGTGGATGGGGTGCGGGGTGCAGACGCTGACGACGTTCAGATGTTCTTTCTGGATCATCTCCGCAATGTCCGAGTAAGCGTGGACATTGTATCGCTCTGCGAAGGCTTTTGCACGCTCCAGATTGGCGTCACACACGGCAGTGAACTCGCTGTTCTCCAGCTGGGCGTATGCCTTTGCATGGAAATCGCCGACCTTTCCGCAGCCGATGATACCGGTTTTCAACTTCATTGTTTTCTCCTTTTCTTGATGCTCTGAACAGGAAAATTGTCGCACGACTTTTTCTGGCTTCATGATACCACTTCCGGATTTTCACAGCAAGTTGTTTCCGGAAGCTTCTACTTTTCCCACATTACGCGATTTTTTGATTGTGCATTTTGCTCAAAAATGAAGGAAAATTTCGTTGCGTGAACGAATTAAATCGAAAATGTAAACTTTTTTGCAAAATCAGTCAGACAACTTTTGCCGCAAAACAGCAGCCTGAAAATCAAAAAAAGAGGTGCCGCAGCACCTCTTTGCAGTGTCATTGTTCCTGATTTTCCAGCTCCCGGTTCCGTGCATCGTAGATCTCTTTGATGGCGGCCCGGTTATAGGAAATGTGCATCGTCATGGCGCTGCGCGCCCCCACGGGGTCGTGCTCGGCGATGGATTTTGTGATGGCACGGTGGGTGATGATGGTCTCCTGCCGCAGGCGGCGGTGGGTCAGGTTCACGAACATCAGCACCGCCGTCTCGATGATGGAGATGATCTGCTCCACCACCTTGTTTTTGCTGCACCGGGCGATGTAGGTGTGGAAATCGATGTCGTCCTGGATGTAATAGAGGTCATGCTCTATCTTATATTCCACAGTGTCGCACAGGTCTTTCAGATGTTCGATCTCTTCGTCGGTGGCGTTGTAGGCTGCCAGCTCGGCGATGCCCGGCTCCAGGATGAGGCGCAGGTCCACCAGATTCATGGCCAGTGTGACCTTATCTTCTACGTTGCGCAGATTCAGAGGGTCGAGGTCGGTGGGGACGAGGTCTTTTACATAGGTGCCGGAGCCGCGCCGCGTCTCGAGGACGTTCCGGGAGACCAGGAGCTTTACGGCTTCCCGCACTGTGCTGCGGCCTACCCCGAACATCTCCGCCAGCTTGAATTCGTTGGGCAGTTTGTCGCCTGCCTTCAGGGGCAGCTTTGTGATGTACTCGTACAGCTGCTCTTCCACCTGCTCGGCCAGCAGGGTGTTCTTGATGCCAGAAAACGATGACATATCTTTTTCCTCTTTT
>CAJMQZ010000078.1 GCA_905215595.1 uncultured bacterium | reverse complement strand
AACGCGTCTGCCAATTCCGCCATATCCGCATATTCTGTTGTGTTCGTGAGCTGTGACGCTCGGAACGATAGTTATTATACCAGATGCAGCAGAATTGTCAAGCACTTTTTTGAAAAACTTTTCATCTTTTTGAAAATAATCATACTTTCGTAAAAAAGGCTGTCGTAGGCTGTAGTTCCGGTCAACATAGTGTCGCACCGGGTATCCTGTAAGCGTTTTTGCGGTGCCTTGCGTGCGCTGTGCACGGTTTTAGGTTTGACAGGGTTTACACGGCGATGTAGAATAGAGGTACTGTTTTCTTACAATTATATAGAGGAGCGTTTTGCCATGCTGTATTTTGAAAACGACTACTGCGAGGGTGCACACCCCGCCATTCTGCAAAAGCTGACCGAGACCAACTTTGAAAAGGTCTCCGGCTACGGCACCGACCCCTACTGCGCCAGCGCCCGCGAGAAGATCCGCGCCGCCTGCGCCTGCCCGGAGGCCGATGTGCAGTTCATCTCCGGCGGCACCCAGAGCAACGCCATCGTCATTGCGTCCATGCTGCAGCGGTGGCAGGGCGTGGTGGCTGCCGCCACCGGCCATGTAGCCGGGCACGAGGCCGGTGCCATCGAGTACACCGGCCACAAGGTCATCACCCTGCCGCAGCACAACGGCAAGCTGGACGTCGCCGAGCTGCGGGCACTGGTGGCCACCTTCTACGCCGACGACAACCACGACCACATGGTGTTCCCCGGCATGGTGTACATCTCCCACCCCACCGAGTACGGCACCCTGTACACCAAGGCGGAGCTGGAAGCCCTGCACGCTGTGTGTCAGGAGTACAAGATGCCGCTGTTCCTCGATGGTGCACGGCTGGGCTACGGTCTGGCTGCCGAGGGCACGGACGTGACGCTGGCCGACCTTGCCCGGCTGACCGATGTGTTCTACATCGGCGGCACCAAGGTGGGTGCGCTGTGCGGCGAGGCTGTGGTGTTCCCCCACGGCGCACCGGCGCATTTTATGACCATGGTCAAGCAGCAGGGCGCACTGCTGGCAAAGGGGCGGCTGCTGGGCATCCAGTTTGACGTGCTGTTCACCGATGACCTGTACTTCTCCATCAGCAAAAACGCCATTGCCACCGCCAACCGCCTGAAGGCCGGGTTTGCGGATAAGGGCTACCGTTTCTTTATGGACTCTCCCACCAACCAGATCTTCCTTGTGCTGGAAAACACCCAGCTGGCCGCGCTGGAAGGCAAGGCAAAGTTCGGCTTCTGGGAGAAGTTCGACGACACCCACACCGTGGTGCGCATCGCCACCAGCTGGGCTACCCGCATGGACGAGGTGGAAGCGCTGATCGACCTGATGTGATCCAATCATTATAAATTAAGAGGCTCAGAAGCACCCGTCGGCGCTTCTGAGCCTCTTTTTATCGTTCTTCTGTGTTCCACGGCTGCGGGGTGCTTTCCAGCGGCTGACCGGCGGCAAGGGCGCGCTCCATCAGCAGGGCAAGGTAGGCGTCCTGCAAGGCGTCTGCCAGCGGGTACACCTCTGCCCCGCCGGCAAGATAGCCCTGCATCCTGTCCAGAAAACAGGCGATGGCGGTCTCGTCCTCGTTCAGCCCCGCCTGCGCGGCGGCAGCTGCCAGCGGGTCGGGCAGCGGGGTCAGTTGACGGCACACCGGCTCCCCGGCGGCATCCAGACAGCGCAGGGTGTCGTCGAACACTTCACCCCGCTCTCCCTGCACACTGGTGTGGGTGCTGCGCAGATAGGAGTGGTACTGCACACCGTTAAAATCCAGAAACGCCGTGCCGCCGCCCGCAAATTCCAGCGTGTGCTGCTGCAAGGTCTTTTCCACCAGTGCGCCGTTATGCACCGCACCCCAGCGGGAATCCGTTTCGATGATCTTTTCCGTCCAGCTGCGTCCGGTCACCCGCACCGGCTGCTGCCCGGCGTTCAGGAATTGCCGCGCCAGACTGACCGCGTGGTAGCCGTGCGCCACCGACAGCCGGGCAAACTGCGGCGTGCCCAGTGCACCGCTGCGTACTGCTGCCAGCCGTTTTGCCAGCGTGGGGTACAGCCAGTACTGCTCTGCAACCTGCAGCTTTGCACCCTGCCGGTGCAGCTGCCAGAGGGCGCGCAATGCGTCCTCCTCCAGCGCCGCCGGGGTCTCGCACAACACGGCAAAGCCCCGGGCAAGCCATTCGGTGCTGACGGCGGCGATGGACGCTTTGTTCACTGCCACCACCACAAGGTCCGGGTGCAGGGCAATGCACTGCTCCGCCGAGGTGCTTACCGGCACGCCGTACTCCCGGTGCATTTTTTCGGCCTTTTCCTCGGTGCGGCAAAGCATGGCGCACAGCTCGAACCGCTCCGGCAGCGCCTGCGCGATGCGCCAGTAAAACAGCGACCGCCAGCCGGAACCTACTACGATAAACCGCAGCTTAGCCATTTGCCTGTTCCTCCTGAATATGCTTTTGCAGTTCCTGTTCAAAGCGGTCTGCGTCCAGCGGCAGGGTGATCTTCTCCCCCAGCCATGCGGACAGGTAAGCCGCGTCGGTCAGTTCCAGCGCCCGCACGCCCTCCACGCCGGGGGCGGTCAGGGGTGTGCCGTGCAGGATGGCGTCCGCAAAGTTTGCCAGCATCTCCGGGTAAGGCTCGGTCTGCGGCGCGAACTGCTCGGTAACGGTAGTCTCGGTAAGCTGCTGGCGCTCGGTGCAGTCTGCGGTACGGCGGTAGGTCTCGGTGTCCGGCGTGTAGGTGTGCAGGGTGAGGGTGTCCTCTTCCAGCAGGGCGGTGCCCTTGGTGCCCACGATCTCCAACCGCTCGGTGTAGCTGCCCTCGCCGGTGGAAAGGATAAAGGTGGCAGTGCGCTGCTGCGGGTACTCCATCAGCAGGGTAGCTTCGTCGTCCACCATGAAATCGTTATACTTCCCGTATGGTATCACGGCATAAATACTGGTTGGCATCCCGAACAGCCACTGCCAGATGTCCAGAATGTGCTGGCCCTGATTGAGCAGTGCGCCGCCGCCCTCCCCTGCCCAGCTGGAACGCCAGCTGCCGGAGCGGTGGTACATCCATGTGCGGAAGTAGCGGCTGTTTTCCAGCTGCACCCGCTTGATCTCGCCCAATGCCCCATCATCCAGTAATTTTTTAAGCCGCATATACTTTTTGTATCGGCGCTGATGGAACATCATGGCGAAAACAAGGCCACTTTTTTCGGCGGCGCGGTTCATTTCCAGTGCCGGTGCCAGCGCGTTTGCGCTGGGCTTGTCGCACAAGACGTGCTTGCCGTGGGCAAAAGCCTGCATCACCAGCGCCGGGTGGGTCTTGTGCGGGGTGACCACCAGCACGGCATCAAACTCTTCTGCATAATCGTACAGCTGGTCGGCGCTGGGGCACACCCGCACCGTATCCGGCAGGGTATCCTTTGCCCACTGCTGCGCCCCGGCGCTGCGGCAGACCACGGCGGTCAGGCGCAATGCCCCCGCCTTTCCTTCTGCGATCATCTGGGCATACTTGCGCCCCATGACTCCGGTGCCGATAACGGCTGCGCGTACCTCCTGCATGATGCTCCCTCCTGTTTTTCCACAATGCGTTTTGTTCTGGGGGAAAACTGCCTTTCACCCCTTCAGGTTTGCTTCAATGGCGGTTTTATCCAGTGCCTCGCCGATGACGATGACTACCTCCTGCCCCTGCGGGATGGGCGCAAGGGTGCAGCCGGCGGCGGTGGCGTTCAGCTCCAGCCAGCCGCCTGCCGGGGCGGGCGCAAAGCCCTTGACCCGCAGCACCCGCCCGCACTCGGGCGCTGCAAACAGCCGCTGTGCGGCGGCTTGCAGCTGCTGTGGGGTGAGGTGCAGTTCCAGAAAGCAAAGGGAGGTAAAGGCCGCGTGCTGGTCAAAATGCAGCTTTTCGCAGCTGGCCTGCCGGTAGCCGCAGGCGGCAAGGGCAGCAAGGTCGGCATCGGTCAGGGCGTCCCAGTCCTTGGCAAGGATCTCCCCCGGCGCAAAGCGGCGGGAAGATTTTGCGGCTTCCAGTGCACGCTCCAAGTGGGCAGCGGCGGCGGCGCACTGGGCGGGCGCTGCCAGCTGGGCACGGCTCAGCAGCACGCAGCCCGCGTTCATGGTCTCGAACGCCAGCAGATACTCTGCCTGCGGCGAAAGCGTTTCCGGCAGCAGGGCGTCCACAATGGCAATGACGCTGCCCAACTGATACCACCGGTCCAGCGGGTCGTCCCGCAGGATATCGAAAAACTCGTCCACATCAAAGATGCCGCTGGGCTCCACCACCACCCGGTCAAAGCCGCGCATGGCCATGGCGATGAGTTTGGTGCGCATCCGGCGCTGGTGGGTGTCGCAGTCGCAGCCGCCGCTGATGGTCTCCACATCGCAGCCGGGGCCCAGCACCTCCTGCACCAGCATGGCGTCCACGTTCACCGCGCCAAAGTCGTTTTCCAGAATGCACACCTTATGCCCCTGCTGCACCAGATACCGCACATAGCGGCGCAGAAAGGTGGTCTTGCCTGCGCCCAAAAAGCCGGTGATGAGATCCACCTGAACCATATTTTTCTACCTCCGTTGCAAAAACCCTCCCAGCGCCGTAGCGCCCGGGAGGGCATATATTTCAGTCTTTTTTCCGGCGCTGCAGCTCCTGGATGATCCCCGCTGCCTCCGGCGCGATCGCTCCCGGTACAATGGCCGGACGTGCCAGAAAATAGCCCTGCAAAAGGTCTGCACCCAGCTCGATGACCGTGCGCAGCTCGGCGGCGGTCTCCACGCCCTCGGCAACGATCTTCATGCTGCGGGGGTGGGCATAAGCCACCACATTGCGCAGGATCTGCTGCTTGTCCGGCGAGGTGTCGATGCCACGGATGATGGTAATATCCACCTTGACGAACCGGGGTGCAAGCTGCAATAGCGTATTCTCGTTGGAATAGCCGCTGCCGTAATCGTCCAGTGCAAACATCCCGGAAAAGCCCGGTGCATTGCGCTTTCTCTCCAGTGCTTCGTAGTCGATGGCTTCCTCTTCGGTGATCTCGACGACCATACGGTGGCACAACTCGTGCCAATGGTTGTCTATATATTTGCCGTCCTCATGCGACAGGCAGGTGCTGGCAATGGAGTTGACAAAGAGCATGGCATCCTCGGACACGCTGCCCGCCCGGCACAGGCTTTCAAAGGTCTCCAGCGCCTTGGTAAAGGTGATGCGCTCGATCTCGTACAACGCGCCCTGCTCCCGCGCCAGCTTCATGATGGTGGCCGGGGAGCGCAGGGTGGGCAGGTCGGAGCGCATCAGCGCCTCGTAGGCGACTACCCTGCCGCTGCGTGCCGAGAAGATGGGCTGGAAGCAGTAGAACACCTGCGCATTGCTGAGCAGCTGCCGGAACTCCCTGCGGGTGCGCTCGGCGTAGGCTTCGCGGTTGTACACCCCGATGTCGAACTCCTCCACCCGGCCCTTCTCCGAATGCTTGACCTGATACATGGCAAAGTCGGCGTATTTTTTCAGGGTCTCCCAGTCCTGCCCATCGTCCGGGTACCACGCAATGCCGCCGGAAAGGCTGATGTGCAAAGCGTTGCCGCTGGGCAGCAGCGCCACGCTCTGCTGCATGGCCTTCGTCAGGCAGTCGATCTTTTCCCGCACTGCGTCCCGGCTGCGGTAGCCGTGGAACAGCACAAGGAACTCATCGCCGGAAAGGCGTGCGCAGACAGTCCCGGCGGGGGTATTGTCCCGCAGGCACTGACCGGTGCGGCGGATGTACTGGTCGCCCCAGTCGTGGCCGTAGGTATCGTTGATGTGCTTGAGGTTATCCAGATCCATCATCATCAGCGCCGCTACGCCCATGCGCTCCGGCGCGGCGAACAGCTCGGTGCACACCCGGTTGAAGGCCTGCCGGTTGTACAGCCCGGTCAGGATATCGTGATCGCGCTCGTGCTCGATGCGCTTCCGTTCCAGCACGGCGGCGGTCACGTCCTCGGCAAGGCCGATCTTGGCGTGCCCCTCGATGGTGCTGCGCAGCATGATGTACCGCACCCCGTCCGGCTGCCGGATGGTCAAAAGCTCGTCGCCCTCGGCGGTGCGGTCACGGGGATTCTTTTCCCGGATGCCCTTGAGCACCTCCTCAAAGCGGCGCACGCTCAGCGGCATGCCCTGCATCTCGGGCATGCCCAGCAGGGAGAAGAAATTATCGGTCACAAACACGCTGCCGGTGTCGGTGCGCAGCTCGTAGCCGCCAATCTCCACACTGGCCATATCCATGATGCGCAAAAACTTGGTGGAGTTGGTCACCAGCTCCCTGTTCAGCTCGGTAATGGTCTCGGCAAAGCGGTCCACCTCCCGGATGGCGGTGCGGGACAGGCGGGGGAAGGTCTTTTTCTCCTGCGCGTCTATCACCTCGCGGTACAAACGGTTGATGGGTCTGGCCAGCCGCGCCGAGACCAGCAGGCTGCCCAAAACGCTCAGCACCAGTGTGATCAGTATGGTAGCCAGCAGCACCTCGCGCACCCGGTCGGAAAAAGCCAGCAGCACCGACTGCTCCATGGTACCGGCCAGAAACCACTTTTCGGCGGCAAAGGGCGCGTTGCGGTTATACACCTGCAGCGGCTCCAGCACCATATAATAGCGCTTATCGTTCAGCTCCACCCAGTTGCCGCCGCTGCCGTTGCTGCGGCAGTTCAAAACGCCCAGCGGTGCATCTGCCGTTACCAGATCTTCGCCGGAGGTCACGGTCTTGCGCAGGGAGAGCACGCCGTCCGTCAGCGCATCGGTAGTGGTCACGATAAAATAGGTGCCTGCCTTGTCCTCGTCCAGCTCGGTGAAGGGCAGTTTTGTTTGCAGATACTCCGTGAGCAGTTCCACGCCCACCACGCCGTATACCGTGCCGTCCGGCAGGATCAGCGGCATCGAGTAGGCAATGGCGTGCCGGTCGTCCCCTGCCAGACAGTAGGAGTTGGTGGTCCAGCGGCCATAGCTTTCCGCCGAAAGGCTGGCACCGCTCTTATACGCGGTCTGAAACACCGTGCGCAGGATGCCGCCCTTGGTATTGCCCTGATAGGGGAAAGCGGGCTGCCAGCCCTTATCCGTGCCGATGCCCAGTTCCTTTACCACTGTGGCGCTGGCGCGTTCCAGCAAAAGATCGCTGTTGCGCTCCGAGGGGCGGGCGTCCGGGTCCTGATCCCGCAGGTAGATGCCGGGCATTTTTTTGCCCACCTCGCAGGTGTCCAGATCATGGGTGTTCAGCATGAGAAAGATGCCGGTCACCTGCTTTTCCCGCAGGGCGTCCAGAAGCCGCGGGGCAAGCGCAACCAGCAAAGCGTCACTCTGTTCGCTGCTGTTATCCAGCGTGTCCAGCGAGATATCGCCGCTTTTCAGCAGCTGCTGGGTGGTGGCGGTGATCTGCTCGCTCAGCAGCTCCAGATCCTCCGCGTTCCGCAGGATCTCCTGCACATAGCTGGCGCGGTTGCGCACCCGCATGGTAAGCAGATCCTTGGCGTTTTTGTCCAGCTGCCCGGTCACGTTGACGGCAAGGATGCTGGCGGCCGCCATCAGCAGTTCCACTGTCAGCACCAGCATCATGGTGGCAAAAATACTGTGGAACACGGTTCGTTCCGGTCTGTTTTCCAAGCGCTGCCGCTGGCGCTCTTTCCATGCGTCAAACATCGCCCTGCCTCCTTTCCGTCTTTTTCCGGGCGGTCAGCCCTCGTACTGCTGCAGCTGTTTAAGGGTGGCCTGATACCACGCCTCATAATAATCGTCGGTCAAAAACTCCGCCTCGGCTGCCTCGGCGCTCTGGCCTGCGGCGATGCGTGCCAGCACCGTGTCCCGGTCGGCACTGGCCTGATCGCTCATACTGTATTCCAGTATCTTGCGGGCTGCGTTGCCGCCTGCAAAGGCCGTAGGGGTGTACAGCTCGTTTTTGCGCACCGTTTCCACCGCGCCGGAAAGGATCTGCTCCATGTTGTCGGTCAGTTCCGGCTCGCTTGCGCGGATAGCGTCCATCTCGTTGGCGGCGGTGGTCACCGGCAGATAACCCGACCCTACCGAGAAGGCGATATTATTCTGCGGCTCTGTGAACCACTTTAAAAAAGTGACCGCGCCGTTGATCTCGGCCTCGGTGCCGGTGGTTACCACCATCCCCGCGCCCTGCTGCACCGCCACCTTTTTGCTCCCGGCAAACTGGGGCGCAGGCAGCACCTTCATCTCGATATCGTGGATCTGGTCATCCCCCGGCATCACCTGCTTCGGGAAGAAGGTGGCGCTGGAACAGGAACCCACATAGCCCAGCAATTCACCGGTTTTCACGTCATCACTGCGGAAGCGGCCGCTGGCGGCAAAATACCCCTTGACGAAGGGCACATAGTAGTTATCCCACAGTTTGCGCACCACATCATGGTCAAAGTGCAGGGTCATTTTGCCGTTGTGCACTTCAAAGATCTCGCAGCCCAGCTGCTTTGCGCCTACGATCATATAGTTTGCCGGCTCATCCCGGCCGAACAGCGCCTTGCCTCCGGACCAGTTATAGTACTGTTCGGCCACTGCGGTCACACCCTCCATGGTGGAAAGGGCACCGTAACGCACAAAGGTGTCCTTCGAGAACCGCTGCCAGTCGGTATCGTTAAAGAACATCAGCTCGGTGGATTTTGCCACCGGAAAGATCTTTATGCTGCCGCTGCCGTCAAAATCGCCCTCGGTGATATAGCCGGGCACAAAGGCATCCTTTTCGTCCTCGGTCAGGTAGTCCTTCAGGTCCACCACCATGCCCATCTGGTCCAGCTTATAAGCGGTATCCGCGTAGGCGGCAAAAATGGTGGGCATCTCAGCAGAGCCCACCTTGCCCTCGGCAGCGTCCATCACGTTGGTTTCCAGATCGTTCACCGTGCCCTGACTGGAGCCTGTCACCCGGATGCCCTGCTCCTTACCGATGGTCTCGTTGAAGGTGCTTACAAGGCCGTTGAAGCTTTCCAGCTGGTCGCCGATGTAGTAGTTCCACACCGTGATGTCGGTCACTTCTTTTTTGCTCGTTTTTGCATCGCAGCCGGACACAGCCAGTGCCGCTGCCGAGACCGCAGCCGCCGCCAGAAAGCTGCGGCGCGAGATCTTGTTCTTCATCCCATACCCTCCTGGAGTACACAGGCACATTTTACCCCATACCATACTATTTTATATAATACCACCGTTTCCGGCATAGTGTAAACTCTTTCTTAAAAAATCTGGTAAAAAAGTGCAGATGACGAATTTTCGTCTTATTTTTTGGCAGTTATGCCA